>JAKQQT010000116.1 GCA_029564025.1 Armatimonadota bacterium
GCAATCGGGCCCCGTTGGCGGCCAGCCAGCGCGACTCGTCTTTGTAGACATAATAGAGCTCATACGGGAACTCTTTTCGTTCTCTGTTGCAGTAATACGCCAACGCGGCGCGTTCGGTCAGGTCGTTGCCGCCTTCGCGGGCCTGGTACTTCGTCAGGTCGACATTCTCGTTCCCCACTGTCCACGGGTCCTCCGGCCGCTGCCAGATCCCGACCAGATCCAGGGTGCTCTTCTCGGACACCCGGACCTCGGTCTTGACCGCGTCGAAATAGAAGGAGCGCGAAATGTCGCCCGGCGTGCCGTCGCGGATCACGCGCCCCGCGCCGTATTTCAGGTCCTGTCGCCCCGCCCGCACGCTGAGCCGGTCTTGCCACAAATCGCGGAAATCGACATACAGATTGTCGATGAACAGCTCATGCGGAAAGGGATAGGTCTGCTTGTTGTTGTCATACACGCGGAATTCGTTCGCCAGCCGTCCGTACAGTCCGTACCGGTCGTCGAGATCCACCCGCGCCCACGGCCGCGTCCGCAGCCGGTAATAGTTGTAGTACGTCCCCTTCTGGGGATCCGTCGCCGTCGCGTCCGTCCGGTTGTTCTGGTAGGCGACCGGGTTGTCGCAGTACACGTCGTAGAAGCGCCAGTCGATGCCGGCATCGGCGACGCACCGTTCCCCGGCCGATCCGAGGCCCGCGACCGCCACGACCAGCATCGCGGCGAGCGTCCACCGCAGCGTTCCCGTTTTTGCAGTGCGGCGTCGCACGGCACACCGCATGCCGCCGCATGCCAGAACAGCTGTCCCCCCTTCCCCGTCTTCTACCGTCTGGTTCTCCACCCGATCATCCCCCATTCCATCATTTCACACTTCCATCATTTCTTTTACGCGGCGGCTTTCCTCAGTGGGGTTTGTTTCGGACTTTCAGTTCCGAAAGCGGCTGCCCGACAAAGGTCTGCCACTGCTGGTCGACGGTCTGTACACCGGGCACGCCATTATGCACCCACAGGGCATAGCGCAGCCGCAGGGGCTTGCCGGGCTCGATCACGCGCGTCGCGTCCGGCGTCAGGGTCACGCCCAGCCAGCCGTTGTCGCGCACATGGAAGATCGCGGGATGGTTCGGGTTCTGCGGGTGATCCATCAAGGTGATGCCGCCGCTCTCGTCGCGCGTGACCGGACCGCTGTAGTCCACCCAGCGCGCATGCTTGCGGAATACCCCTTTTTCATTGAGGTCTCCCCCGCTGTTGAGAATGCGGCCGCCGCCCTCGTGCACGCTGACGGTCTTCGCCATCCGGATGCCGAGCGGGCCGAAGGTGGTCTTGCCCAAGGTGACGGGCTTGCCCGGCGGCGCCTCGAACTGCAGGTCGATGACCAGCCACCAGGAGCCGTTCACGCCGGTGGAAACGGTGGCCAGGCGGCGGTCGACCATCAGCGTGTTGCCTTTCGGATCATTCCACGCGTTGCGCGTCAACAGCGTCGCCGTCCCGTCCACCTCGTCGTACTCGAGGCAGTCACGCGCGGTCTCGTGCAGGATCTGTCCGGCGATCGGACCGCCGTCGCGCCAGAAGTCGAAGCCGTTGACATCCTTGTGGCAGATCCACACGGACGTCTGGTGGCTGTGGCCGAGCGGGTCCTCGGGCTTGGTCGGATCCGCGGGCTGCTTGTCGCGCGTCATGGATTTGCCGGGATCGTACGGCATGTTCATGCGCGTCAGCGAGCGGCCGCCCGGCCCGGTGATCGGATACCAGAAAGGACGGCGCAGCTCCGGCCCGAAGTGGTAGCGCGTCAGCTCGCGCCCCAGATACTCAAACGAAGCCTGCGCGTACGGCTGTGGCAGCACCTGCACGTCGGGCACAGGCTTCGCATTGGGAAGCGCAGGTTCGGCGGCGAACGCGGCGCAGACGCCCGCGACGGCTAAGACCGCAGCGCCGGTTGTTTTTAACCACAGAGGACGCAGAGAACGCAGAGTGTTAGTAGTCATGGATAACCCTTCGGATACCTTCTTTTAGTGATTTCCCGTTTCAGCACACATCCTCATGATGCGCCAAGAAGCGGTCCAGCGAGACTTTGTTCGCGGCCGCCAGCCTGCCGGACAGGGCCTTCATCTCGTCCTCCGTCATCGGCGTGAAGGCGCGGGCCCACGCCGCGTTCTGCGGGATCATCGCGGGGTCCTGCATGCCGACCACCGCCACGGTGATCGGCATGCTCAGCGCGTAGCGCAGAAGCTGCTCGGCGCCGACTTTGTCCGCGCCCTCGCCCACCAGATGCCCCTGCCCAAAGACCTTCATCGCCAAAATCCCGAGGTTCTTTTTCCGTGCGGCGGGCAGCGTCACGGTCTCGAAACTGCGCGGTGCGGACGGGTCAGGTTTGTAGCCGCCCTCGCACTTGACCATGCCGACCAGCGCGGCGTTGAGCGCCATCTGGACGCAGTCCAGGTCGTGCCGCTCGATGGCGAGCTTGATCGGATACGGATTGGCATGCGCCGTCATGCCGAGGAAGCGGACCACCTTTTGCTCGCGCAGTTTGTAGAACGCCTCGAGCACGCCGCCTTTGGCCTCGATTTTGGCGAGGTCCTCTTCGCTGGCGAGATTGTGGATGTGCAGGATGTCCACATGGTCGGTCTGCAGGCGCTTGAGGCTCTGCTCAAACACGCGTAGCGCCTGGTCGGCGTCGCGCACCGCGTTCTTGGTGGCGAGGAACACCTCGCTGCGCCGCGTCTTCAGCACGCGGCCGTAAATCGTCTCGCTGCGGCCGTTGCCGTAGCCCGCGGCCGTGTCCAGATAGGTGATGCCGCAGTCGATCGCCTGCCGAAGGGCCGCCTCGCCGGCATCATCGGTGTAAAAATTCGTGAACCGGCTGCCGCTGCCGAAGCCGAGGATCGGCACAGAGACTCCGGTCCGCCCCAGCACCCGCCGGGGCAGGGCGTTTGACGGTTGTTTGGGCGGCTGCGCCTGGAGCGCGGCGGCCGCGAGGCCGGCGGCGGTGCCGGCCAGATATTGACGGCGTGTCAAGACTCGTTTCATGGTTGTATCCCTTTGATCTAACAGAAATCGCTATGATGCGCGAAGAAGCGGTCGAAAACAACTTTGTTCGCCGGCGCCAGGCGGGCCGAAAGTTCCATCATCTCGTCCGGCGTCATGGGCTTGAACGAGCGGGCCCAGGCGGCGTCCTGCGCGATGATCGCCGGCGTGCTCATGCCGAGCACGGCGGCCGAAACCGGCAGGCTCAGCGAGTAGCGCAGAAGCGTTTCGGGATCCGCCTTGGCCGGCGTCTGACCGAGCAGTTTCCCTTGAACGAACACCTTCATGGCGAAGCGGCGTTGAGCGGGAACTGCACGCAGTCGAAATCGTTTCGGTCAATCGCCTTGGCCAGCGGCGCGGGGTCGGCGTGCGCGGTGATGCCGATGCAGCGCACCGCCTTCTGGTCGCGCAGCTTGTACAGCGCCTCGAGCACGCCGCCCTTGGCCTCGATCTTGGCGAGGTCTTCGTCGGTGTCCACGCGGTGGACGTGGACGAGATCCAAGCGGTCGGTCCGCAGGCGCTTGAGGCTCTGCTCGAACTGGCGCATCGCGCCGGCAGCCGTGCGTTCCTTCAGCTTGGTGATCAAAAAGATCTCGCTGCGCCGCGTTCTGAGAACCTGTCCCATCATGCGCTGCGAGTAGCCGTTGCCGTAGCTGGTGGCCGTATCGAAATACGTGATGCCCTGATCGACGGCGTAGTGGAGCGCCGCGACCGCTTCGTCGTCCTTGCCTTTGAAGGCGTTGAAGAAGCGGCTCCCGCTACCGAACCCGAGGATGGGAACATCCACTCCGCTTCTTCCGAGTTTCCGGGTGGGAAACGGGGCCGGTTTTGTTTTGTCAGAAGTCTGGGCCACAAGTCCACAGGCTGTCGCGCCAACTGCAGCGGCGGTCAGCGCGAGCGCCTTGCGGCGCGTAATGCGTCGTTTCACGGGTTATCTCCTTCTTCGGGTTGGCCGAAACTCATTGAAAACGTCGGCCTCTTGCATAACGGCTAACCGTCGAGCGCGACGCCGGAGGCCAGCAGCACGCACTTCTGCACCAGCCGCTCGTGCTCGAGCGAATACGGGTTCGGAATCTCGCCGCGCACGACACGGGCGAACTCGATGAGCTGGTCGTCGTAGCGCCCGCCCATCTTCGGGAAATCGACGGTCTGCGTGCCTTTCTTGTAGGGCTTGCGCTCCTCTTTCAGCGTCAGCTTGAGCACGGTCGCAGGCTCTTCGAGCGGCCGGATTTCGATCGTTCCCTTGTCCCCGCTGATCACGAGGTGGCGGCGCTTCTCACCCTCGACCTCCAGCGCGGCCGAGCGGACCGTCACCAGCGTTCCCGGATACTCCAGCACGGCCACGCCGCTGTCGACGGCCTTCCTTTCGGGATAGGTCTGCCGCATAAAAGGCGTGACGCGCTGGGGCTCGCCCAGCATGGTGACGATCAGGTCGATCAGGTGGCAGCTGAAGATGTAGAAGTTGCCGCCGCGGAACTGGCTCAGCCACTGAAGGTACTCGAGCGACTGGTAGCGGCTCATTTCGGCGTCGATCGAGTAGACTCGTCCCAGCAGACCTTCGCGCACCGCCTTGAAGCAGAACTGCATGGCCGGGTTGCCGCGGAACATATAGGCCATTTGAACGGCCAGCTTGCGCCGGCCGGCCTCGTCCAACAGCGCGCTGAAGGCCTTCAGCGACTCGTCGCCCGGCTTGTCCACGTGCACGTGGAAACCGGACTTCACGCAGCGCAGCGCCGCGGCGGTCAGGTCGGGAACGTCGGTCTCCACGGCCACGGCCTTCAGCCCCTTGACCGCGAAGAGCTCCTCTTCCGTCATCCACGGCAAGTCTTTGTAAGCCTTCTCTTTCTCCCGCTTCTTGCGCCACTTCGGGTCCGGCTCAACGACGCCGACCACCTCGAAGTCGTCCTTCAGTTTGCGCAAGGCCTCCATTTTTACCGCGCCGTGGTTGTGGCCGACGCCGAGCTGGCCGATCTTGATCCGCTCTCTGGGCTTTGCGGGAGCGGGTTCGCCGAACGCCAAGCGCGGAAGCGCGGCGAGCGCGAGGCCGGCGGCGGTGCCGGCCAGATATTGACGGCGTGTCAAGACTCGTTTCATGGTTGTATCCCTTTGATCTAACAGAAATCGCTATGATGCGCGAAGAAGCGGTCGAAAACAACTTTGTTGTGCTGCTGCTCATGCGGCGTATCGCCCGAGACCGGCACATGCCATTCGCGTCCTACGCCGAAATCCGCGGAACCTTCCGCCGCTACCCGCCGCCGCTCTACTGAAAAGACCGGCTGAACAACACCACCACATCTATCCGAAACCGAAAAGCGCCAACGAAAGAGCCAAGCTCCTCGTCCGCAACTTGGACATTTTTTCGCAACTACCGTCCGCTCGTTTTCCTGTCCGCGAAAACAGTGGCATCGCCACAAAGGTACACCCCGCACCAATGCAAAATCCCCGTCTGTTCACAAATCCCTCCATCCGACCGATGTCAACTACCGACAAGCAGACGCACCGGCCCCATGAGACCGGATTGTGGCAACGGGTCTCCCTTTTTCCAATGATGCCAGGTCGTAAACGTGTGGCGCCCGGTTGGACTCTTTTCGCCGCGTTTCACCCAATCGGGAATTTCAGCAAGACCTTCACCCCGCCATTTCACGTCTGGAGGCAGTCCTTCGTCTCCAATCAGCCGATTGACCCATAAATTAACGACTCGAACCGAAAGGTCCACGGTCGTCGAACCTTCTTCGATAGCATCAGTTACATCCACCCTGAACGGCGGACGCCACAAAACAGGATACTTTCGTCCGTTGACCGCAACATCCGCAATATTCTTCACGTCACCCAGATCCAGCACCATTCGTTCATCGGCAGCCCGCGTGCACTCAAGTCTCGTCCGATAGGTCGCCGAACCCGAGAAATAACGAACATCCGCCAACGGATGCTCCGAAAGCGACATGAGCCGATCGAGGACAATCGGGCACGGAGGGTCATAGGTCGCCGTGAAGGAAACATCCCAGGGACCAGACACCGCCCTCTCGGAGGAAGGTGAAAACGCACGCTTTACGGACGCTCCCTTCGTAGGCTGCGAACGAAACATCACGAACATCGAGCCGGATGGCTTCAGTTCGAGCGAAAGCCGCGTCCGACCGTCCTCGACATACCAGTCGTCCGCCAGCGAAATCTCACCCGTCTCCGCATCCCAGAGTTCGACCGACTCACCGACGAGCGGAAGTTCCAGTTTGACGGTGATCGCCTCAGGATTGCCGCAGGCAACGAAAAAGCCGACCGTTCCGTCATCATAACGACGTTCAAGCCAGCGCAGGTCTGGATTGCGACAAGAGTCGACGTAAACGCCAGCCTGAAGCAGGGCCTGGCAGCGCGTTTGATAGCTTATCCAATCCTTCGCCTCATACCACCAGGTTTCCGTGCGTTCAAAATGCATACCCCAGCGGCCCATCGTCATGCCCGGCGCGTAACGAGCGTCCGTCCACGGTTGATGGGCATAGCGATGATAGACAATACGATTGACTCCGATTGCATACATCTTGTCACCGACAGCCTTAAGCGAAAACGGATCCTGTTGCCAGCGACTCTCCTCAGACTTGCCGGTAAAGGATTCTGCCGCAATCACCGCGCTCGGACGGTTCGCATGCACCAGATCAGAAACCAGGCGCACCGTGCGATCGTCAAGTCCATAAGCCGGCGGCACCCAGAATTCACACATCGGGACATCTGCCGCCCGGATATAAAGCTCGGGCGTTGACGGAAACGTGCCATAGGGTTCAAGCACCAATTTCAAGCCCCGCTCATGACACTTACGCGCAAGTTCATCGGCAAAGTTTTCCGCAAACAGGTGTGAAACAACATCACGATAGTCTGAAAGGAAACGCTCAGACGTTTCCTTGTCCTCCATGACCGCGCCAGACAGCACCGGCAGATACGGACGGATGTCATAACCCTTTCTCCGACAAAACTCCTCCGCAAAGCCCTGCGTCCAATTCTGGGAACCAGCCTCCCAACTGTCCACAAGAACGGCATTGAATCCCGCTTCGACATTACCGGCAAGCCCAGGACCCAGCACATTGCACATTTTCCCGATGTAGGCGTCAAAGTGCAAGTCTGTGGCATGCTTCGACAATTTATCACTTTCATACCCAGCCCCCTTGACGCTGGCCGGATGGCAGCATTTGCCGTTGGCCGCATAGCCAATGCGCAAGATGCGCCAGGCACCCTGCGGTACGGACCAGCGCAAAGACCCGTCGCGCTCCATCATCGTCGACAGGTCAACGACCGATGACCGAGACACGATTTGGTCGGAAGCGACCCGATAGGGACGCATCCGCTCGTAGGATCGAAGGAAACAGGCCTTGTTGGCGATATTCGGAATCCGCAGGCCACGCGTCAACCGCACGTCCTTGATCGAAAAGCTCCCCGCCGCCTGGGGAAATGAAAACACAAGCCGCCAACGGGCAGCAGTCGTCGTTTCAAACTGGAACGCTCGCATGTTATCATCCACCTGTCCCTGCGCAACGGCATAGGTCTCCTCGTCCAGAAGTCTCTTCCATCCACCGTGCACCTCGGCTTCGAGACGTATGCGAGCCGGGATATCCCAACCCTTGCCCCCCAGCCTGAACGCAACGGCCGAAGCACGATACGGCGTCGGGAACGCGACGGTGCACACAGTCGAGGTCCCGCTCGCGTTCGACACAACCCGACCTCCGGCGTCCTCCATCGTCGGCAGTTCAGCCGCAGGCACTGGATAGGCGAGGACAGCGATGTCCTCATAGAATCCGAACGGATCCGCAGGTTGGGGAATGACGTCATCAAACTGCATGGGCCCTTTTACGTCGGTGACCGTATAGCAGACCGTTTTCATGGCGTTGGAGGGCGCAATCCACGGACCTCCCGCTGCGGAATAGCCGCTGCAGTTGGCAAGCGTCACGGACATCCTTCTCTTCGCCGCCTCGGAAACCGCGAAGCGGACCGTATCGAACCATTCCGGCGTATTGAATGCGAGCGGCCCCGCCGGCATCGCACAGCCGGCATCGAAGATGTGCACGCCTCCGATTCCGATTGCCGCCATGGCATCCAGGTCGGAGACTATCCCCTCACGCGAGACGTTCCCGTTCATCCAGTGCCACCATGTCTCCGGCCTCGCCGACGGCAGTGGTGAGCGAAATGTGTCCTCAAGCGAGCGCGACGGCAACCTGCCCCCGGCCGAAACGCCAAATGTGGCCATCGTCCCAACAATCGCTAATAACAATCTGATCATCATCATATCCTTTCCACAGTTGATTCACAAACTTCGGATCCGACACGCTTTTGGGAACATGGCAATGCCTTCACTTCGCGGTCCTTGACATGAACACGGGGATGGGGCGGAATCCAGGAATCGCACGCAAAAGGCTTTCCTTTGAAACAAGGGTGAAATCGCCATGCGCCAAATCACGGAAGCCGAGGTCAATCGGCTTCTCCGGCGAACCGATAAGAGTTGTGAAACCGGGTATCCGCCCGTCAGGTGCCGCCAGACCCTCACCTCCCTTCGTCCGCAGACAAACATTGCCTGCGAACACCATCTTCGGCAACACCTTTTTATAGATCATGCCGTCCAGTTCTACGATTTGACGCCGGCAATCTATGAAGACGTTCGTCTCGACCGGATTGTACAGTGGTTCGCGAGGCGAATCATTCATGATGTTGGCAAGGCGGGGATAACGGGACCTCCATGGCTCCTCCTTGTAGTGAAGCGCCTCCGCCTTCCCTTCAAGCCACCAGTTGCCCACATCCTTGTTCCACTGCTTCCAAGTCATGCCGCGGGAATCAATCGACATCCCCGTGTTGCATTCGGCGAAAACGTTGTTGCGTATCGGATTCTCCCTGCCACCGCCGACCATTATGCCGCGGGATACCCTCCAGAAGATGTTCCCGTAAACCTCGTTGCCGCAGTCGCAGTCATCGAAATAGAAGCCCATGGTGTCGTCCTTGTAGCCATATTGCCCGGCTCCGAGCTCATGCACGAAGTTATACCTCAACACGTTACCCATTGTCGTCCAGTCCCGGCCGGTGTAGAACGCCCCGGCGTCCCCCGTTTCCATCAACACGTGATGTACGTCGTTGAATTCGAACAGGTTGTCATTCCCGCCATAAAGCACTGCGCAGTGAGGGGCGTCGTGGATGCGGTTGCGCCGTATGTTGTTGCCGCAACCGCTTACGCCCACTCCGGGTGCGTAAACGCGCTGCATGATCGCGAAGTCGTGTATGTCGTTGTCAACAAACTCATTATTGGAGTGCGTGAGCGTCCGCCTGTCGCCGCCATCCAGCATCGCCCCGAACGAGCCGAGGAAGGAGAATTCGCACCCCCTGATCTCGCAGTTGTTCCCCTTGATGTCAAGGCCGCCGTTGGCCCCGCTCGTGAAGGTACAGTCCCTGAAAACGACATCGTCAACGCCCTTTGCGATGACAAGCGTCGAATATGAGTGTGAAAACGTTATCCCCTCGAATACGACATGCCGCGTACCGGCATCAAGCTTCAGGATCGGCTTGTTGCGTGGGGTGAGGAACACGTCGACGGAGCCCGACTTCCATTCGGCTGTATCCGGCGGGTACAAATACAACCGTTTTCTCCTCCTGTCCAGATACCATTCCCCGGGGTCGTCCAATTCCTCCAGGAGGTTGAACGCGAAGAACCTCCTGTGCTTGTGCCCCCACGGGAAATTGGCAAGGCCGTACGGCACTGCGGCCGCAAGCCGCACTTCATGGGTTGCGGCGTCGTATGAGGCGGCCCTGACGGAACGGTTGTCCCAATCATGGGTCCAGTAGCCGTTGAACCAGACCCCCCTGGCGAAATCCCAGCGGGTGACGCGGGGGTTGTCGTAACTGAATGCGCCCGCGTGAAGCTGCGGCTTGAGCCCATGATCAGTGGCGTTGGTGAACGAGGTCCATCCCCGGTTAGGCCATCTTGCCAGGGTCATCGGCTTTCCGCCGACGAAAAGAAGGGGTGCCTCATGAACGCCGAACCAGACTGGCGCGAGTTCCTCAACCCTTCCGGGCAACAGGGAAGACACATCGGCCACAAGGACCTTGTCACGCACCATTTCTTGCATCCCATTCAGGCCGTCATTACCTGTGACCTGTGAGAACGCCTTCTGCGGCATGCGTTTGCCGCCGACGAACCGCACCCGTCCGCCGGCCCGTGCCCGCCACACAACGGGCGCGTTCGTGGAGCCGGAATCCGGGGCGGCTAGTGAAAAGCCGCCTTCAAGCTGATAGTCTCCGGACTGCAGCTCTACGACCACCTTCTCCCCCTCATGTATCCTGCCCGCGTTCCGTTCGGCGCGTATGAACAGCCTGACATCCTCGGGGGTCTTCAACGTTTCCCCCGGGCCGGCTTGTATCGTCATGCCGTTAACTTGGATCAAAGCACTGACAAACGGGATGACTGTGAAAATCAACTTTCTCATGGCATTCTCCTCTTATGTGAATTGCGACGTTTGTCTCAGCGCCAGAGCATGATGGTCTTCCTGACAGGACCGCATGCGCCGAGCGGAACTTCAAATACGCGCCTTGCCTCATCCCACTTGCCGTCGACCGTCTTCTCGTCCAGCGTGACGCGCGTAGGCTTCTTCCCGACGTGGAATGCCGCCGAGAAGTCGCGCGTGGGTGGCATCCCGTTCCCCCTGTAGATGCCGCCCCACATCCCGGGCACCCCTTGAGGACTCTTGAACGAGCCCTTGCGCGGATTGACGGTGAAGGTAACCGCATCCATGGAATTGGTACAACTGACAAGGGTCGTCGCGTAGCGGCCGTCCTTGTAAGCCGGAGTCTCGCCATCGTCCTCGTACAGTTCAAAAGAGCCATCCCTTTCGGGCCACACGTCGAACGTCACCGTCTCGTTCCAGCCTTTTTCAAGATGCTGCTTCACTGGCCAGGTGGGGATTATCGCCCCAGCCTTGACGAAAAGGGTTCCGCCCTTCTCATCCGTGGGTTTGAAGGGAATTTCACGCCCTCCTTCCACTCTTGCGCCGGTCCACCAGTCGAACCACACGCCGTCGGGCAACTTGATCTTATTGACAAACGCGGAAACGAGGAGGCTGTCGCCGAACATGTACTGGTCCATTATGGAGTCGAAAGAAGGGTCGTCCGGATACACCATGCACAGGGGGCGCATGATGGGCCAACCCGTGCGCGAAGCGCAAAAGGCCGTAGAATAGACGTACGGTATCAGACGGTAACGGAGTTGGTCGTACGCCGTGAACGTGGGTATGAGTTCCTCCCGCATGAACCATGGTTCGTAATAGCAGTCCCAGCTGTTATGCTGTGACCACGGTTGAATGAAACCGAAATGGAAACCCTCCGACAACGGGAAGAGCATGTCGCAAGATTGGTTGGAGTGTCCGCTGAAGGCGAGGTTCAGCATTGAGACCAGGGCGTCATGTCCCCCGCCCGTGTCCCCCGCCCAGGACGCCGCGTACTTCTGAAGTCCCGCATAGCCGCTGGCCGTGTAGCTCATCAGCCGGAGGCCTGTGCGGGATTCAAAGCCCTCCGCCATCTGCCTGGCATAAAGGATGGGATAGAGGTTGTGGGCCTCCTCTTCTGACATGCCGTTGGCCCATTTCCCGAGTTTCGGCGGCCCCCCCGTGGTATCGAGCTTGAAACACCGCACGCCCTGATCCACGAATTTCTTCAGGTGTTCGAACCATGGGGCGTGTCCCTCCGGGATCTTGCCCTTGGCGATGTCAACCACTGATCCGTGGGGTGGTGTGCTGTTGGTCAAGTCACCCAATCCACACATCCAGTTTTCCGGAATGCCGTTCGGGAGATCGGGTGTGCGTCCCGATGCTCGCGCAAGCGCGGCAAGCCGCTGTTCCTCGTAGCGTGTGAAATCGTAACGCGTGGTCAGCCAGAGTGAAAGCTTGAAGCCTATCCGCGCGAGGGAACCTATCCAGGTGTGTCCGCCCTGCGGATCGTAAAACGGGAAGTAGAAACGGCTCTTGTCCCAATTCTTGTTCGTGGTGAAATCGAAGTGCGGCTTCATCCATCTGGGCTCGAGCCCGAGGGTGTCGCAGGGTATCCCGTAATCGCGGAAACGCCTGGCGTTGTTCAACAGGGCCCAGTCGTTGACACTGTCGTTGTTGACAAAGGTCAAACCGTACCCCCAGATTGGCAGGAGCACGGGCCGCCCGGTGAGTTCGGTGAAGATGTCAATGAGCCCCCTGTAACCATCGGCGGTGAATAGGTAGAAGTCAACGTCACCTTCACCGGCGGTTACGGCGACGACATCCTTCCGGCTTTTGCCCACATCCCAGGTGTGTCGCCACGTCGTGTTCACGAACACGCCCCATCCCTCATGCGATATCAGGTTGGGTACGGGGAAGTATATGGGCGGGCTGCCGTTCTTCCAGTTGCGTATCCAAAAGTCGTAAACCATCCCCCGGCGCATTATGTTGGTCCGCGAGCTGTCCCCGAGACCATAGACGCGCTCCTTGTCCGACAGGTTGAAGCGAAGATCGAACCCCTTTCCCGAGATGGCCGGCCAGACATTGACCGTCCTTTTCGGCGTCACGAAGGACAGCGTGCCGTTTTCCCGGTCGATCCTCAACTCGGCCCTCGCGGTCTTGACTCCTGTGTCGGTCTTCTCGAAACTGGTGCGTGGATAGTCGGTTTTCAGGAAACCGTACCGGTTCATGCCCGATTCCATCCACATCCCGCCCTTGCCCCGGCGGATGCGCATGAGATCGGGCCTCAGCACATCCACGCGGAGTCCGGTCCCGTCCGCGAGAGGGAATACCGCGCTTCCGTCGCCGCCCGGCGACGCATCGCGGAACGACGCCTGAGCGACGAACACAATCATGGCCATGAAAATGGCCAGTTGAATTTGCATTTGCTTTTTCATGAGTACACGTCCTATCCTTTCTAAAGTTGATTCACGTTCTTGTTCAAAACCTCATTACATCCGTTCATTAAAGTACCTATCCGCCGCCAAAAGCGGCCGACCGGCCGACGGGACCGTGGGCCGCCTTTTTTATTTCCAGGCCGCGTCCGCGATTCGACGGAACTGCTTCAGTTGCACCTCTGAGAAGGAGCCCACCGGCGCGGCCGCGGCATCCAAGTTCGGCCCCATGTCGAGCGTCACGCAGCCGCCCTTTGACGTCACAGACGCCACCCACGCGCACCAAGGCTCGTCCGCGAAACGCGTCTCTCGCTTCCCCCAGCACTTTCCTAGGAAAGTCAGCACATGCCACTGCGAGCCGTTCAGCCAGCGGCCCTCGCAAGCATGCGGGAACGGCTCGGTAAGTTCACCCGCGGTGTAGTCCTCCGCCGCAGTCCAACGCCTGAGGCTCACGCCAGGGTTGAACGTCACTACCGCGGCCGGGTTGCCGTGCTTGGCGGCTTCGGCGTAGATTTGAGCGACCTCGTCGTTGACCCCTACCCACTGATACCCGCCGTCGAACCACCAGCCCGCGACCGAGTCGCCGTAGCGGTCCGACCACTCTCTGATCACTACCGCCCATTTGCGCGCAAAGGCCGCGTCAAGCTTGCGGTCGCGGTTGGCCGGCATCTCCGGCAGGCCGAAGGCCTTGACCGCCCGCAGGTCGCCGTTGGGTGTCTGGCACGGCAGGTAGAGCATGAGGCGGATTCCGCGCGGCTTGAGGACCGCCGCGAGCTCCTTTGGCAGGTCGCGCTTCGCGCAGCGCTCGCCGGGCGCGTAGCCGGTCACTGCGTCATAGGCGGCATTCGGCGCGTTCATATAGCCGGAGTTCTGCCCCAGCGTGAAGACAAAATAGGCGGCCTTGGCGTCGGACAGTTGCTGTGCCACGACCGACACGTCGAACTGGTCGACCCTTGCGAAGGTGGAGGCTCTCGGCAAGAAGTGCATGAACGCGCCCACCTTCGCCTCGGGCATCCAGTCAGTCGCCTGGTTTCGCTCCACGGCCGAAGTTGTTGTTGCCGCACCCATTCCAATCGCCGCACAAATCATGTACGCCATCATCCTCATGTTTTTCCTCTCCTCTCTACGGCCGCATTCAGGAACGTGAGACGCTCGCTCAACACGACTCTCTTTGACTCTTCAACGCAACGAAATCAACGTCCCATTGGCGTGGATCTCGAGGTACACCGTCATCCCTTCCACCGACAGCCGGCCGGTGTAGCCCGCCGGTAGCCTCGTCACCGACCACGACGCAAGGTTGTCACCGTCGTCGATCGAGCCAAACATCAGAAACCCAACACGATCAGACCAGCCGCCGCTCAAAATCGAGAGCGCGCCGCGCATCGTTACGAGGTCGTGGGCGGACTGCGGGTAGTCCTGTTCGTACGTCGCGTCGTCCGCCAGCGTCAGGCGGCCGGAGACCGGCAGCGTCGCACAGTCGCCCGTATCGAGTCCCCTTCATCAAATTGATCTGACCGGAAACGGCTCGGTTGCCCGTTCCGTTTTTAATTCGATCGGGACGGAGCGTCACCATACCGGCCTCAGGTTTTCCTTTGTCCCGCTCGGTCAACCGCTGGTAGTTGGTTTCGGCTGAAGCACTGTCCGTATTTCGCAGTCCTCTCCCCAGTCCATCCTCCACGAGAACCCGGCCCGCGCACCCGCACTGTCCCAACACGCCAAGCAGCGCCAAACCGCCTTTAGATAGCTGGCGTCGCGTGATTCCCCTTGTCCCCCAATCTGCCATCATCTTTCTACCTCCCGAACGAATTATTCACAAATCCAATTCGTCCCCATCGGCCGCGACGCCGCCCGTCCTCCCGCCATAAACAGCACCCGAATCGCTTGCATTATGCTCCTTGACACGGCAAACCGCGTTCTTCCAGTTGGAGTGCCCTACGGAACGGCATCCAAGCCCCCTTTGCCACAGTCATCTCATCTGTTTCTCAGAACCACATACATTCTTTCGTCAACGTCTCAGGGCAAGGTCCTCACGAGGCGGAAGCCGACGTCCCAGGTCCGGACCTCCGGGGTGGTGTAGCTCAACCGGCTCGCCGAACGGCAGGTCACCGCTCTTTCGGTCCAACTTCCGCCCCGTCTGAGGCGGTACGAACCCGACATCGGCCCCACAGGATCGGAACCGCCCGCCAGCGAGTCCGCGTACCAGTCCAGACACAACTCCCAATTGTTTCCGTGCGTGTCGTAAAGCCCCCACGCGTTCGCCTGATAGGAACCCACGCGCGCCGTCCCGTTCTCCAGTGAGGTCCCTGGCGGGTAAGGCTCGGTCACGCCGTTGATATAACCGCCGTCGAACTTGTACCGTCCCAGCGTGTCCAGCCATGCGTTCGTATACGCGTTCGCGCCGCTCACATCCGCCGCCGCGCTGCCGTCGTTGAACACCGTCGTCGTCCCCGCCCGGCACAGGCACTCCCATTGCGCATCCGTGGGCAGGTCAAAGTCCGCCAGTCCCGTCTTGGCCCGCAGCTTCCCGAGGAAGCAGTTCGTCCCAAC
>JAKQQT010000408.1 GCA_029564025.1 Armatimonadota bacterium
AGGATGACCGGCTTCCAGTTGAGAACCAGCGCGACCGCCGGGCAGGTCCTGACCGCCAATGCCACTGGCGTGGGAACGTGGCAGACACCCCCGGCGACATTGCCGCCTTCCGGACCGGCCGGCGGCGACCTGACCGGAACCTACCCGAACCCGACCATCGGCACGGGAAAGGTAGACTCGGCCAGGATACTGGACGGTTCCGTCGCGCTGGCCGACCTGGCCGCGAACTCGGTGAACTCGAGCAAGGTGGTGGATTCCTCCATCGCGTCGGCGGACCTCGCAGTGGAAGCGGCTTCCCTGAACAAGGTTTCCGGCGGCGTGTTGACGTCCAACGGCAGTGTCATCGGCCTCGGCACAAGCGCGCCGGGATTCCCGCTGAACTTCCCTAACGCCCTGGGCGACAAAATCAGCCTGTACGGCAATACGGGCGATCACTACGGATTCGGGATCCAGAACAACCTGTTGCAAGTCCATGTCTCCAGCGCCGCCAACTCTATCGTGTTCGGTTACGGACAGAGTTCCGCTCTCACGGAGCTCGTGCGCATCAAGGGCAACGGCAACGTGGGAATCGGCACGAACGCCCCTGCGATTCCCCTGGCAATCGGCGATTCCGATACCGGGCTGGACTGGGGCGGCGACGGACTTTTGAGGCTGAGCGCCAACAACGTGGACACGGTAACGATCACCTCGGTTGGAGCGGGTATCTCGTCTCCCAATCCGAAAGACCCCCTGGACGTCGTTGCTCACCCGTATGTGTCTGCTGGAACGTATCCGGACCAGTCCCAGCCGGTATCCTCCGGCTGGTACGATTTTCCTACGAACGGCAGTCAGTTTGGGCAGTCGTTCACCTGCGGCATGTCGGGAACACTCCAAGCCCTGGCTCTGAAGATTGGGTCCGGCAACGGCTCCGGCTGGACCGCCACCCTGTCAATCTACGATGGGGAGGGCGTCGGCGGAACCCTGCTCAAGTCCATACCAATCAGCGGAACGGGCGTCGCCGAGGTCCCCTTGCCAATCCCGATGGGTCCGACGTTGACCATCGGACAAATGTACACGTGGGAAGTGTCAAATGTCATTACAACGGACGTAGTCCGTCTTTACGCAACCAATGACTCGAACGGCACCTATCCCAGAGGTCGATTGTACCGTAACGGAAGCCCTTACAGTATTTATGACTTTGTGTTCACGACTCTTATGTACGTAGCCGCCGGGCGCGTCCAGAGCCACGCCCTCGTGGTGAGAGATGACAGCGGGCGCGTAGGAGTAGCCACGATGGCGCCGCAGTTCACAATGCATGTCAATGGAACGATGGGTATCACCGAAGTACCCTCGGGCGACAAGCGCAACCTTCAATGGGATATCGACACCGGCCAGATTTTCCAGGACACTTCCTCCCGGCGCTACAAAGAGAACATCACCCCTCTCGCGGACGACTTCTCGAAGCTGTTACAGGCCGAACCAAAGACCTACACCCGCCCCGGCAATCCGGAACAGTGGGAGATCGGCTACATCGCCGAGGACATCGATGCCCTGGGTTTGAAACCGCTGGTGATGTACGACCAGCAGGGAAGGCCGGACAGCCTGAACTACGAGAAAATGGTGCTGTATCTTGCCGAGATAGCCAAGAGCCAGCAGAAGGAGATCGACGCCTTGAAAGCGCAGGTAGCCGCGCTTACGGCGGGGAAGGAGTAACGGTCTAGCCTAACCTCCGGTCCTCTTTCCGGCGCAGGCGGGAAGGGGGCCGGGGGGTTAGGGCTTTGCCGTCGGCGGTCGTACTCCGTATATGAACACCTGGCCCGGGTGGAAGGCGGCGTTCATCTCGAAGTTTTCGAAGGACTTCCCGCCGGGTATGGGTATGGTTCCGGCCCAGTAGACCTTGCGGGCGTTGACGAGGACGCGCAGGTCGGGGTCCACAGGCTCGGGTTGACGCCAGTATTGCGTGAAGTTGGGACCGTAATATCGCCAGTGACTTCGCTGGGGCAATTGCGCGGAGAGGACCTTGGGATCGTTCTCGTTGCCTTCCGAGTACACAACGGCCCCTGCCTTGTTGCGAAGCAATTGAGAGAGAGGAACGACGGCGTGCGGGGAGAAATGGTCTCCCGGATCGTTGGGCAGAAGGTCCTCAACCGTCGCAGTCCGGTCCTTTAGTTTCAGCACCCGCAGGCGCTGATAGTTACCCATGGTGGCGGTAAGGATGCAAGCCTTCATGGGGGCGCTGTCAGGTTCGGCATAGACCTCGAAGCGGACCTCCATCGGCTTGTCTGCCCGAAGTTCCGCGATCAGATACGGGTGCGCGCCGTTCTCGAACTTCTCCATGCGGATGGTTTGTCTCAGGCGCGTCCTCGTCCGTGACACATCGCCGAACCAGAACTTCACGCCTCGTTGACCGTCGGATGGGCTTGGCTGGAGTTCGCTGAGGGCGCGGATTCCTTCCTGCACGCACGGTTCCACCGCGATGAAGTTCAGCGATTTGGCGCCGGCCTCACCCGGCTCCAGCGGCAAGATGATGCGCAACAGTCCCCTCGGCGCTCCGTCGTCCGGAACCTTTGCGTCGTGCAAGGCCAGGGTCAATCCGCCGCGCACCTTCCAGTGAGGCCCCTCGTACGGTTGCGAAAAGGCGCTTTCCGGTTCCTGTGCTGTCGCCGCGGCAAACGCCATCACAACCAGGCACACCACGAAAAGAAACTCTCTCAACGAACAACTCCTATTGGGGCGTCAACACCAGGGCATCCAATCCGAACATATACTCCGTGGACGCGGCGTCCTTGCCTGTGTTCACAACCGTTATTACGTTGTCGCCGACGGTCAGGGTAGCCGTTCCAAGCGCAACGGCTCCGGTTGGAACCACTTCCGTGTCGAAAAGGTTCAGTTCCGGGCCCAGGTTCACGCCGCCTTTCTTGAACTGGAACTTGCCGTAGTCCTTGGCTCTGGTAAAGTACCCCGTAACGGTGTACGTTCCAGCGGCGGGCGCCGGAACATGCAAGGTCAGGGTATGATTTGCCGTGTTCGGATACCACCAAAGCTGACGGTTGTCGCTCCATCCGGTGCCGAAAACGGACATGTCCTGATCCACAATTGTGCCTGATGTCGCCTGCGCGGAGGCGACAAGCGATTCGCCTTCAATCGCCCCGGGAATTTTGTAGGTCGTTGAATTGTACGGCAACAGCAGGGCGGGATCGGTTGGGAAGGCCGGGAACGCGGCGTGCGGCTCGTTCTGATACCAGTAGGCGACACTGCTGTAGTCGCCTTCGGTGTTGTTGTTGGTGCCGTGTTCAATGGTGACGCGCAGAGCGGACTCAAAGGGCTTTGGATCCTCGATATGCCAGCGGTAAGTGGAGATCCGGTTGAGTTCGGTATCCTTGATGACGCAACCGTGGTACAGCGCGGAGTAGGTTCCCCGGTCGTAATACCATCCACTGCTGAAGTAGTCCTCGGTGCCGGTTCCGTAGATGCTGGGCGCCGTTTCGCCGTCGATGAAGATCATCTCGTCGCCCTCCAGGAAACCGAGTCCTGTGGCCTGGCGGTTCTGCATGAACATCGCAACCCCGGCGAGGTGACCCTTACCCGCGGCCTCGAGGATGGTGTAGTTGGCGCCGGGACGCGTCGGATTCTCGCGCCGCCACTGAGCGTGGAAGTGGCGCTGATCATTCGGGAGTTTGTCGTATTCGGTGTAATCGATGTTGTAGTAAAACGCGTCGATGCGTTTGGAGCTCATGTTGGTCAGCGTCCACCGGGCGCCGGCGTGGTAGGGCATCGGCCAGTAGCAATTGTAACCGCCGCTGGTTTCGTTCAGCGGCATGGACTGGAAGTCGACCTGTTGTCCAAAGCCCACCCCGAAAAACGCGCCGATTGGAACCTCCGCGGAAGGCTTCGTCTCCCCGTCCCAGTACATCCGCAATACGGCCTGGCAGTGGATCTGCAGGTCGGCGCGCGGGGCGATGGTGCACCAGAATCGCTGGATGATGCCGGCGCCCGGGGAGTCGAACAGGGTGATGGTTTGCCCCGGATTCACGCTCCGGAAGTCGGCGTTGCCGCCGGTGGTATCCATGCTTCCCTGTTGACGGGCCCGGCCGGTGCGCGCCTTGGCGAGTCCGGCGAGGGGAGCGCCGATTCCGGCCGGCGGTCCGTCTACCGTCAGCGTTTCGGCGGCGTGGGCATACGGCGCGGTTTTCAGCGCCAGGCGCGGCGCCATCTCGTCATCGCCCGGCAGTTGCACGCTGATGTAGTACGGGCGGTCGAATGTCAGTGAGGCGGGGAACGGTGTACTGTCGCCCAGCACGGTTGAAAACACGGCGCCGGCGACGGAGACGGTTTTGGTTTCCTGCCACAGAGGGGTGCCGCCCAGAGGATCGCTGTAGAGCCTGAATGTGATAAAGTAGCCTCCATCGGGTACAACGGTTCCGTTTGGCCGGGTAACCTTGCCCTGCAACGGCAGGCCGGCGGGGATGTCGGCCTGCGTCGGCGCGGATATCAGGGCGCAGAAAGCCAGAAGAACGGCGAGGTGTTGAGTCAGTTTCATCATTCAGTTTCTCCGAAGCGCGGGCGGGTACCACAAGAAAGAGCCTCCCGGCGCCAGGCGACGCCGGGAGGCATGGTCGAACGCGGGTGTTACAGGCCGTTCACCTCGCGCATGATGGACACGGCGTCCTCGATGCCGATCACCCCGGCGGAAGCGCCTGCTGTCACGTCGAGGCGGGCTTTGTCAGCCGCACCGGCTGTCTTCAGGCCGCCTGCGATCTGCAGTGCGTTCAGGGCGTCCACCGCTGTGAGCGGGGCCACCGCCGTAGCACTGGCGAAGATCGCGATGTCGTTGATGATTGTGTTCGGCGGCAGGAAGGCCTTGTACTGTGCGTAGCGTCCGACAACGCCGGTCAGCATTGTCGAGGCGTTCGCCGGGTAGTTTGTGGCCGAGGTGCCGTCCGGTCCCAGCCAGGGAGCGGACGCCAAGGCCGCCGTGGTATCCGCCGCGCGGAACTGGAGCGTCGCGTTGGCCGAGTTGCCGCCGAGAGTGTTGGCGAACAAGGTCAGTCCGGAGACGCCCAGGTCCATGATCCG
>JAKQQT010000418.1 GCA_029564025.1 Armatimonadota bacterium
AATCAAGCGCTACAACATCAGCCAGGTCCGCGAAGGCCAACCGGTGGAGCACTTCCTGTCGAGCATCGGCCGTTAACCACAGAGGCACAGAGGCACAGAGGCACAGAGGAGAGGATTCAGGATTCAGGCCGGACATTTCACCACAAAGGCACGAAGAAGGAGGACAGAATGTAGGGGCGGACCTCTGTGTCATCTGTACCAATTATTCAGGTCTTGAGCGTGAAATGCAGTCATTCTGAGCGTCAGCGAAGAATCTCAGGATTTGGAAAAGTAAGCCGAGGCATCCTGAGCGGAGCGAGGAACGAGCGTAGTCGAAGGACGCCGCCGCATTTCGACTGCGCTTCGGTCGCAAGCTCCCTTCACTCCGCTCAGTGTGCCTCACGCTTAGATGACGAATTCGTTGGTACTGATGACCTCTGTGTCCGCCCTCTGTATCGGCCCGTTGCAGAACCTGTAGGGGCGATTCACGAATCGCCCAGGCCGTGATGCGGGCACGAGGCTCAGTTACCCGGTTTATCTGGTCCGCTTGTTCTGCGCCGGCGTCAAAGTACGCTGAAGGAGGCCCGGTTGTGTTAGGCCCGTTACATTCCACCCACCTGCCGCGATGGGCATGTTGCCTCCCGCACCTGATACTCTTCGCGCTTGCTTTCGCGCCTGAATCCGCGTCTGCCGCCGTTGTGTACGTCAACAAGAACGCGTCCGGCTCAAAACACGACGGCGCTTCCTGGGCGACGGCTTTCCTCACGGTACAAGCCGGTGTGGCCGCGGCCGTGGCCCACGACGAGGTTTGGGTGGCCGCATCGAAACCCGCCACAGTCGCGTATGTGGAGAATGTCACCCTGAAGGAGTACGTGGAGGTTTTCGGCGGCTTTTCCGGGACCGAGACAACCAGAGATGAGCGGGACTGGCGGAAGAACGTTACGGTGTTGGATGGCAACGGCAACAAGGATCGTGATGTGGTACGCGCCCTAGGATACGGAATCGTGCTGGACGGTTTTGCCGTCAGAAACGGCGGTGCAGGGATCGCCGCCTACCGTGCGACCGTCCGGAATTGCGCCATCAGCGGGAACGGATACGGTGTTGAGGCGGGTGAAGCGGCGACCATCGAGAACAGCACCATCACTATGAACTCCAGGGGTATCTCCATATTGTGGAACTTCGATATCAAGGTGAGAAACTGCAATATCAGCGGAAACTCGGAGTCCGGCATCTTCGCTCAATTTGGTGGGGTGAATGCGACAAACTGCACGATTACCGCTAACAGCGTTGGCATCATGGTGTTTTCTGGAAAGGCGACCGTCACCAACTGCATCGTGGGGTTTAACGAATTTGGGTTTTACCAGAGCGACACCACCATCACATTCGCGAATAACTGTGTGTACGGCAACCAGTCGGGAAACTACTCAAGGATCACCGATCCGACCGGGACGAACGGAAACATCAGCGAAGACCCTCAGTTGTCGAATGCCTATCACGACACCCACATACAACCCGGCTCACCTTGCCGGGACGCCGGAAATGACGCCGTGGTGGGATGGGGTTGGACCGACATAGATAACCAGCCGCGTACACAAGGCGCGCACATTGATATCGGCGCGGATGAAAGCGACGGGACGGTCTGGTCGGTTCCGTCGCTCACGTGGTACGTCAACCCGGGGGGTGATGACACGGCCGACGGCTTGAGTTGGGCGACGGCCAAGAAGACGGTCGGCGGGGCCTTGGGCGTGGCGCAGGGCACGGACGAGGTGTGGGTGGCCGGGGGTGTCTACCTGGAGCACGTGACCATCCCGGCCGGCGTGGGGCTTTACGGCGGTTTCTCCGGCACCGAGACCGAACGAGGCGAACGGAACTGGAAGTCAAACACCACTGTGCTCGACGACAACCATGGCATAGCCTATGTTGTGACGGCGGAATTTCCGAATGCCGTGCTGGACGGATTCTCCGTGCGGAACGGTCGCGTCGGCGTGCTCGTCAGTTCGGGACCGGTGATCATTGCCAACTGCATCATCACCGGCAATGAGTACCATGGAATCTACGCGGTGACTGGTCATATTACTGTCGTCGACTGCGCGATCAGTGGGAACGCCACCCACGGGATATTCGCTACCGGCGGAATGGTCGAAGCCTCGGACTGCGTCATCACCGGGAATATCGGCGACGGGATCAAACTGAATTATGCAACGGTAAACGTTTCGGATTGCTCTATCAGCGGAAATTCAAACGGCATACGCATCGAAATCAACGGTAGATCAAGCGTCGCAAACTGCAAAATCAACGAGAACCGCCTCGACGGGATTTACACTGCGGGCCGAAATGTCAGGATTTCGGACTGCGTCGTCAGCGGTGCAAACCGCGGAATTTACGTTGCCCTTGGTCCTGCGATTGTGACCAATTGCACCATCACCGCGAATACCCTTGAGGGCTTATACGCATATTACGGCGAAACGACGACTACCAATTGCGTCGTGTCTCTCAACGGGACAGGAGTCCGCGTGTATAGAATCAGCCCATACTATCCTATGAATCTCTCGCACAACGACGTGTTCGGAAACACATCCGCCAATTATACGGGTCTAGCCGACCCGACGGGGACGAACGGTAACATCAGCGTAGATCCTCTGTTTGTTGACCGCGAAAACAGGGATTACCATCTAAACCTGGGATCGCCGTGTACCGACGCGGGCGATGATTCCGTGGTCACCTCCGGACAGACGGACCTGGACCGCAATCCGCGGATTTCGGGTGCGCGCGTGGATATGGGGGCGTATGAAACCATCGTCGGTGAGTTGCCATATGCGCTGTCGAAAGCTATCGGGGCGATGAAGGTGGCGGGCGGTCTGGCGCCGGCCCTTCCAGGCGACATGGCCCGCCTGGACGTTGACGGCGACGGCGTAGTCACGATCCTCGACCTTGCCCGCATTGCGCGCAAGGTAGCGGGGCTGGAGGTAAACCCGTAGCTAGGTGTCAGGTATCAGACCGGTAGGGGCACAGCACGCTGTGCCCTTCTGAATCGGCATCCGAGGCCAGACGGCCTCGGCAAGGAGCTGGACGGCCCTGAAGGGCCATGGGTTCGATGGCCGTTCCCGGCCTTCGCTGTCTCGTGCCGGGTCCTTCTGGGCCCGGCACGGCTCGCCTGCTAACATGGGCGTGTGAATTCCCAACAACAACCACACCACCTGCGTATCGTCGGATTGGGACCCGGGGCGGCCGACCGGATGTCGGTCGCCGCGCATAGGGCCGTCTCTGAAGCATCAAGCGTTGCTGTCCGGACGGCACGGCACCCCGCGGTGGACGACCTGCGCGCGCAGGGTGTGAGCATCGAATCGTTCGACCATCTGTACGACACCCTTCCCGACTTCGACGCCGTGTACGAGGCCGTTGCGTCGGAGGTTTTGAAACGCGCATGTGAACCGGGCTTTGTTTATGCCGTACCGGGGCACCCACTGGTCGGCGAGCGAACGGTCACGCTGATCCTGGAACGCGCGGCGGAGCATGGCATCGAGGTCGGGATCATCCCGTCGCAGGGGTTCATCGAGGCCGTGCTGGAATCGGCGCGGGCATCCGTGGATTCGGATCTGCTGGTGCTCGACGCCCTGGCGCTGACAACCGACAAATTGGATGCGCGCATCCCCACGTTGCTTTACCAGACGCACTCGCGCGAGGTTGCTTCCGAGGCCAAGATTGCCCTGATGGAACGCTATCCGGACGAGTGGGAAGTGACCGTTCTTCGCGATGGGGTCGCGGCGGA
>JAKQQT010000425.1 GCA_029564025.1 Armatimonadota bacterium
CTGGCGCCGGCGCTGATCATGTTCATCTACTGCATGCTCAGTTACAGCGGCGACGGTTTCCTCACGAAGGAACCCACGCTGTTCCTCCGGATGATTGTTGCCACGGCCATACCGGCCTTTCTGCACGCGAGCCTGCTGGTCGGCATCTCGGCGTGGTCAAAAACCGGGCGCATGGCCGGCGCGGCGTACGCGGCATTCTTTTTTATTACGTCTGCGATTGTTTCGGTGGCGGCGATCATCCGGTTCGGCATGAATCCGGCCAAGGGAACGTTGATGCGGCACCTGACGGTTGAGGGCGTGATGCAGGGACTGGCGCAGAACGTGTACGGCGTGACGATGCGGCTTCCGAAGTTCAGCAAAGCCTTCGAAATGAAGGAGTTGACACTGTCGCCTCCGAATCCGTGGATTCTGCTGGCGGTGTTCGTCGCGCTCTGCCTGATAGGAATCGCCGCCGCGCGGGCGCGGATACGTGCGGTGGAGGTGGTACGCGGATGATCAACCTTCAAAATGCCAGCCGGTGGTACGGCCAGGTGCTGGGCATCAACGATAT
Source organism: Armatimonadota bacterium (assembly GCA_029564025.1). GTDB lineage: Bacteria > Armatimonadota > DTGP01 > JAKQQT01 > JAKQQT01 > JAKQQT01. The sequence goes on from JAKQQT010000425.1 coordinate 551, forward strand.
CTCGTGCGCCATCGAACCGGGAATCACAGCCCTGCTGGGACCCAACGGAGCGGGCAAGTCGACCATGCTCAAACTGGTGACCGGCCAGTTGCGACCGACCACCGGATGCGTAACAGTGTTCGAGGAGCGCCCCTTCGCCAATCCGCGCGTGTTCCGCCGCATGGGCTACACGCCGGAAATGGAGAACTCCTACGACGATCTGACCGGCTACGAATACGTGGATTACCTGGCGACCCTTTCCGGCGTCCCGAAAACGCAAAGGAAGACAGCCGTGGAAAGCGCCATCGAGCGCGTGGTGATGACCGCCAACATGCACCGCAAGATCGGCGGTTACTCCAAGGGCATGCGCCAGCGCATCAAGGTTGCGCAGGCGATTGTGCACGAGCCGGAACTGCTGATTCTGGACGAACCGCTGAACGGGCTGGACCCGGTCGGACGGCACGAAGTGTCCACCCTCCTGCACGATTACGGTCGCGAGGGAAGAACGGTGCTGGTCAGCAGTCACATCCTTTACGAGGTCGAGCAGTTGACCCAGCGCATCCTTCTGCTGAACCACGGACGCCTGCTGGCGCAAGGCAGTATCCGGCAGATACGCGACCTCATCGACGCGCACCCGCACCGTATTGAGATCACCAGCACGGACGCGCGTTCGCTGGCCCGCGACCTGATGGGCCTGCCTTACATCCTGAGCGCCAGGCTGGACGGTCCGTCGGCCACCAAGGTGGAGGTGGAAACCCGCGCGCCGGAGATGTTTTACTCCACACTGCCGGAGATCGCCCTGTCGAACGGCTACCGCATCACCGCCTTTTCGTCGCCGGACAACAACCTGGAAGCCGTGTTCCGGTATCTGGTGACGGACAAGCCGGCCCAGCCTAAAAACCACCTGGTGTTCGCGCCGGCGGAGACGGCCGGGGAGGAGGAGCAACCATGACAGCCCTGGCGATTTACCGCGCGGCCTTGCGCGACCTGTTGAGTTGGCGCCGGCTGATTCCCTCCGTGTTGCTGGTGATTTTGCCCGGTGCCATCGCGCTCATCTGGCGTGCCACGATGCCGGCGGAAGACTTCGACGCGAAGGTGGTGTACAACGTCATCACCTCCGGCCTTGTGTTCGGTTTCGCACTGGTTATCCTGTCCGTGGTGTTCGGCACCGGCGCGGCCTTGCAGGAACTGGAGCAGAAGACGATTGTTTACCTGCTGACGCGGCCCATTTCACGCCGGCTGGTACTGGCCGCCAAAATGCTCGCCGCGCTGACCTTGATCATCGCAACCGTGTGGCTGTCGATGACTTTGCTGTGGTTGACCACCTTGGGAATGTCGGGCGGAGGCATCGGTCCGTTGAAACAGGACCTTTGGATTCTGACGATCGGCGCGCTGGCCTACACCTCGGTGTTCGTGGCGGTGGCGACCATTACAAACCGCGCGCTGGTTATCGGGCTGTTCTTCGCGTTCGGCTGGGAGTTCTGGGTGCCGAACTGGCCGGGAAGTTTCCAGAAGGTTTCGCTGATGGCTCACCTGCGCGTGCTGGCGCCGCATCCCCAACCGCCCAGCGACATGGTGGATATCAAGGAACTGCTGGCGGCCTTGTCACCGACAACCATCTCCGATACCTACGCGTGGACCGTGTTGCTGGCCACCACGGCGGTCGCCCTGGTCACGGCGTTCCTTGTGTTTTCCATCCGCGAATACGTGCCGAAGGAAAGCGCCGAGTAGAAGATGGAAGATGGAGGATGGACGATGGACCGGTTCTGTTCCCCTCCTTGAAATGGAGGGGCTGGGGGTGGTTTTGGGGGTGATTCAAACACGGCAACCACCCCTATCCCCTCCTTGGTAAGGAGGGGAATCGAACCACCCGCCGCCACCTGGCTGACGTGCTGAAAGGCAACGAACAGGAAAGGGGCACGTGCAACGTGCCCCTACCTGACAACCGGCGCCTGAATCCGTCACATCCCGATGGCTCTCAATATCCACGCCGCGTCCGAGATGGTGATGTTTCCGTCCGGCAGAACATCTCTGTACGGGAAGTCGGTCGCGTCCGCTTCGACCAATCCGGCGGCTATGCGGAGGCACCGCAGGGCATCCGGCATCATCATCGCGGTGTCGCCCACTTTGAACGGGGCGCTGGTCTGTGAACCGAAGTCGCATACCGCCTTCAGCACGTAGCCGGTTCCGGGCCTGTCCACGCCGATGTCCGTGAACGTTGCGACACCCTTCACGGCGCATACCGTGAAATCCCCGATTACGTAGGAACCGGCCGTACCGGTGCCTGGCAGGACGAAGAGATGAACGGGGCCGGTGAAGTCCTTGCATACAGTACCGTCCGGATACCGGGCTTCGATCACCGGTTGTTTCAGGAGCGGAAGACCTGCGCGGCCGTCATCCGGTTGTTTGCGGAAGAACAGACTGACCGGCCACGGATCGGTGGTGACGGCGATGTTGTGGTAAGCCCCGGCGCTGATTGCACCCGTGCGGCCGATGCTGGAAACCCGCGTCGGAGATGTGAGCAGACCGAGGGCGCCGATTCCGCACTCTCCATTCAGGTTTCCGCCCCATGCCCAGAGGCGGCCGTCGGTATCGACGGCCAGGTTGTGGTGCTCGCCCGCTGTGATGGATTCGATGAGCGGAAGCCCTGGAACCTGGCCGGGTGTCAGGCGGTTCTTGGTTGTTCCGTCTCCCAGTTCGCCGGAGGTATTCCTGCCCCAGGCCCAGACGGTCCCGTCATTCTTCAGGGCCAGGCTGTGACCGTAGCCCGCCGAGACAGCGACGACGCCCGCTATGTCGGTAACCTTCCCTGGTGTGAACCTTGATACGGTAGTCCCGTCACCCAACTGGCCGTAGAAGTTGTCGCCCCACGAGAGCACATCCCCGGAGTCCGTGACGGCCAGGCTGTGGTAGAATCCTCCGCAGATGGCCTTGACCTGCGGGATTCCCGGCACGGCGGCGGGCGTGTTTCGGATTGTGGTGGTTCCGTCGCCCAACTGGCCGAAGGTGTTGTCGCCCCAGGTCCACACGACGCCGTTTGAGTCCCCGGCGAGGCTGTGGTATCCTCCTCCGGAGATGACCTTGACCGCCGCCAGGCCCGGAAGCTGGTAGGGCGCGTCGCGGTCCGTGAACGTACCGTCGCCCAGTTGGCCGTACTCGTTGTCGCCGAACACCCAGACGGTGCGGTCGGACTTGAGCGCCAGGCTGTGGAACTCGCCCCCGGCTACCGAGATGATGTGGTCGATGCCGGGAACCATGATCGGCGCGCTGACGTTCGACGCCGGGACGCCCAGTTGGCCGTCGTAGCCGTAGCCCCAGGACCAGACGAATCCGTCCGTCTTGACCGCCATGGTGTGCCATCTTCCGGCGGCTACGGCGAACACATCCGTCAAGCCGGTGAAGCTCACCGGCGTCCGTTTGTCCGGAACGGTGCCTTCACCGAGTTGCCTGTCGGTGTTCTGGCCCCAGCCCCAGAGGGTCCGGTCGGTCTTGACGGCCATGCTGTGATGCCAGTTGGCGGAACAGCGGGAGGCGTTGGTCATACCAACAACGGCGACGGGAGTGCTGTGGCCTGAGGTTGTGCCGTCACCCAGTTGTCCGTAGGCGTTGTAACCCCAGGCGGCCATGGTGTTGTCTGTCTTCACTGCCAGGCTGTACAATGATCCGCCGCTGACGGTTCTTGCATTTGTGATTCCAAGCACGTTGACCGGTGCGTTTCTGTCGGTGTACGTGCCGTCTCCCAACTGGCCGAGGCTGTTGCTGCCCCAGGCTTTCACGCCGCCGGTGGCCGTCACGGCCAGGCTGTGATCGGCTCCCGCGCTGATATAGGCGATTCCAGCCGCAAGGCCGGAAACACGAACAGGCGAGGTGCGGTCCGTGTTCGTGCCGTCACCCAGTTGCCCCCGATCGTTCGCGCCCCAGGCCCACACTCCGCCGTGACTATCGAGCGCGAGGCTGTGATTCCGTCCCGCGCTGACCTGCACGATGTCCGGCAAACCCGGCACTTTGACGGGGGTCAAACGGTCCTCTGTGGTTCCGTCACCCAGTTGTCCCATCGCGTTCTGTCCCCAGGCATACACCGTGTTTCCGGTTGTGACGGCCAGGGAAAAATACCGGCCGGCGGAGACGGACGCGATACGAGGCAGGTCGCCAACCCGCCCGGCAACGAAGCGCATCGTCACTTCCTTGTCGCCCAGTTGCCCGTAGTAGTTGCTTCCCCACGTCCACACATACCCGGCGGCGTCCAAAGCCATCCAGTGGTTCCAACCTCCGGATACGGACGTGATGTCCGTCAGGCTATTAATCTGCTCCGGAATCGAGCGGTTGACCCCCAGGCTGTTGTCCTCAAACAGGGCTCCGTTGCGGCCCCAGGCCCACACGGTGCCGTCGGCCTTCAAGGCCACGGTTACATCGTAACCCGCGGAAACCTCCAGCACATCGGTCATAATCGCCTGTTGAGGGGTGTAGAAACGGTTGTCGAAGCCCAGGGAGTAAAAAGAGTTGTTGCCCCAAGTCATCGGCACACCGACATCGACGGCGCGGGACGGAAAGACGAGGATAGAGACGAACAGGAAGGTCAATGTGGGAGAGAACAGTCTGAACCGATGCAGTGCAGACATCAGGCGCCCCCTTTCCGTTCACCGGACGCGGTGAACGCTTCGGTAACCCGATACCCAGTTTACCACAGAAAATGAGAGGCGGCCACGGCGATTTTTTCGGGGGACAGGTTGGGGCGATTCACGAATCGCCCGTTCCGTCTGGGACGGTTCCATATTGGCCCTGGGCACGCGCAACGTGCCCCTACCGTACATTATTCGTCCGCGTAGGTCTGCCATCCCCAGGACGGATCGGCGTTCAGATCAATGCCCTGTTCTTCAAAACGAGGTCGCATATCCTTTGTGAATAATACCGAAAAGATATCCGCATAAGTTTTAAGCGCCTCGGTTGGTTTGGCACGATGAAGGGGGTAGTCCATCTGGCGTACAGCCACGAAAAAGTCAGGCCACAAGGCGGGACCGTATTCGGTTCGCAGAGACAGAAACAGGTCGTTCAGGATGCGCGTATACAGCACGTTGTTCGGATACCTGGCGACGTCCGGATTCTTGCGGCCGGCTGAAAGGTAGGCTTTGCGTGTTTGTTCCCACTGTTTGTGTTCCGGCGCCCAGAACGTGTCGGCGACAGCCCTCGGAACCAGTTTTCGCACGATGTCTTCCTGCACCGCCACACCCAGCGCCTCGTACGTCCCCGGGCACTTGTAATACGCTTTGAAGCCGTGCGACATTTCCTCGGTGTAGCCCGCGAAAC
>JAKQQT010000432.1 GCA_029564025.1 Armatimonadota bacterium
GCAGGACCTGGCGAAATGCCGGGCGCTTCTTCAAATGGTTCGGGAAGACGCCGGGCCGGATTTCAATATCATTCTTCAGCCGCGCGCCGGACTGGATTACCTGTCCCACAACATCGAACGCGCCAAGATCCAACTTGCGGCCGCCAGTATCCTGATGGATGACATCGAACCCCGTGACGCCGCCAGCCCGCAGGTGATACACGTGGTCAGCTACTCCGAGGGCTCGCATCTGGCCACGCCCGATATCGTGGTGGACAGCATCCGCATCACGCGGCACGCCATTGACGAATACCGCACAGCAAGGCGCCGCGGGGAAGTCGACGATATGGGCGCCAGCCAGGAGGTCGAAACCCGAACGCGTGAACTGGTGGAAGGCGCCCGAAAGGTAATGGCCGCCATCCGGTCGGTCGTCGCCGATCCGTGGACGCCGGAAGGGCTGGACACCATTTTCCGGGCCGGATTCCTGCCGGTACCCGCGCTTTGGGGCAACCGCGGCGACTACCCGATGGCCACCAACTGGACAACCAAACTCGTGAACGGCGGTGTGTGTGTCATCGATGAAAGCGGGCGCCCCGTTTCGGTGGAAGAACGGACGGCGCTGGTTGTGGATACCTTGCGAAAAGGGCGAACGGACTAAAGCCCGTATGTTGACGTCTTTATTGCCACGATGAATCGGGAGTAACGGAATCGATTGTGTTAACAAGATTCCGGGATTCCGAAGCCAGCCATTCCGCTACCTCGAAGCAGGCACTTCCGCAACAAGACGTAATACGGGCCGGCGAAGCGTTCCGGGTGTATCATAAAGTCATGAAACCCCTGCGATTCCTGTTTGTCTGGATACTGGCGCTCATGGCTGTTCCTTGCTCCGTTGCCGCCGAAACCGGTGATGCCGGCCCGCGCACCCCTCAATACCCTCTGAAAACACAGCGTACACTGCGGACCGGCGCGAATATCGCCAACGCGCGTAACAACATCGCGAAGTTTCCCTCCGCCCGCAAGATGGCGGACGACTACATCAAGGCCGCCGACAAATGGCTGGAGTGGAGCGATGAGGCACTGCTGGCGCTCATTACGCCCGCATCCGTGCCCCGCGCGTTCGATGTCGGAACCGTCGGCTGTCCCAAATGCGGCCGGCAACTCTACGAGAAGTTCGGCACCTATCCCTGGGTCTGCGACCTGAGAAAGCCGTTCAAGGTCACCTGCCCGGTCGACGGCTCAGTGTACCCAACCAACGATTACGACGCCTGGTACCGCTCCGGATTCACCGACAAGAAGGACTGGAACACGGAATTCGTGGACGACGGGCGGGGATACGTCGATTCCACCGGCGAGAAGAGCTGGTTCGTGGCGCATTGGAATCACTGGCTGTGGCACCGCAATATCGCGCCGGGGGTAAGGGCTCTGGGCTTGGCCTACCAGTTCACCGGCGACAAACGCTACGCCCACAAAGCCGCGGTGATGCTGTACCGCATCGCCGAGGTCTATCCCGCGATGGACCACGAACCCCAGTCCCGCTACGGCACAATGATGCGCGCCCGCGGGCTGACCTACCCCGGCAAGGTGCTGAATGCCATCTGGGAAACCGCCCTCGTCCGCAGTATCACAGAAGCCTACGACTCGGTGTGGGAAACCATCGATGCCGACCTCGAACTCAAGCAGTTGACCGGCAAAGACAGCAAGACCCTGCGCGGTTTCATCGAAGCGAACTTCCTGGAAGATGCCCTGGACGCATGGGACCAGCGAAAAGTCTCCGGCAATTTCGGAATGCACCAGAGCGCTCTCGCCACGCTCTGTGCCGTCCGCCAGTATTGCGACGCGGAACGCCGACTCGACGCCATGCTCGGCCAGCCCACCGGCCCCGTGCTGAGGCTCGGCCTGGAATATGCCCTCTACAACAACGTCTACCGCGATGGACTTCCATTCGAAACATCGCCGATGTACAACGGCGGATGGGTGACCAACCTGTCACTGATGGCCGATATTCTGCAGAAGGCCGGACGCAACGTTTATGCCCTGCCGCGCATGCGCTCGCTGTACGATGGCATGCTGGACCAGGTGATGCTTGGTAAATACTTCCCCAGCGTCGGCGACGCCGGTTCGGTGTTCGGATACCCCGCGGATCCCCACCCGGCCGCCATGTTCTCGGCCTGGACGCAGTACAAAAGCCCGGCTTACGCGCGCTGGCTACCGGCCGGCAACGAGTTCCCGACCGTGGAATCCCTGTTCCAGCCAAAGGTCCCCATCGCCGCCGTGAAGCCCACCCCGCCAAAGTCCCGGCTGTTGGACGGATACGGGATGGGCATACTGAACAATCCCGATGATTCCGTCGCCGTCTCGCTGTACTACGGCCTGAAGGGCGGTCACGGGCACTTTGACCGGCTCAATTTCGAGTTCTTCGCACTCGGCCAACCGATGATTCCCGACCTCGGCTACCCGGAGGCGATGAACGACTTCGTCTCAGGCATCTACACCTGGTCCAAGAATACCATCTCGCACAACACCGTCACTGTGGACGCCTCGCGCCAGCCGAACAACACGCACGGAACCGTCCACCTGTTCGCCGACAGCCCCTTCGCGCGTGCCATCGACGTCGACGGCGCCGGCACCTACCCGCAGGCCGAAATGTACCGGCGCAAATTGCTTATGGTGGATACCGCCCCCGGCCTCAGTTACCTGGTTGACTTTTTCGACGTGTCCGGCGGCCGACAGCACGACTACAGCCTGCACGGGCCGCCGGGAACCTTCAACGTGAACGGCGGAACCTGGAGCCCCGCCGAAGGCGGAACCCTGGCCGGGCCGGACGTGCCTCTTGGCGCCTTCTACGACGCCCCGCAGATGGGCGTCCCGGGCTACAAGGGCGGTTTCGCCGGGTACACCGGCTCCGGTTTTCAGCATATGGCGAAGGTCCGGCGGCTCAAAGGCGGCGCGTGGTCCGGCGTCTACACGCACCAGAACGACCCGAAGGCCAAACTGGAAGTACGCGTCCTGCCTTCACCCGGTCAGGAGGTCATGCTGGCAGAGGCTCGCGTTTCGCCCGTGAACCACCCGGAGATTCTTACCTACATCATCGCCCGACGCTCCGGAGACAAACCGGTTTCGCGTTTCGTCAGCGTCGCGGAACCGTTCCGAACCCAACCGTCGATCACCTCGGCGCGCTTGTTGACGCTTGAGAGAGGAACGGGAAGCGCCGCCGAAATCAAGCGAGTGGGCGGTTGGACCGACGTTGTGGTCCACGGCATTGGCGCCACTTCGTTCCTGCTCGGAAAAACCCGGGTTGCCACCGATGCCGCCGTAGTCGTCGTCACCTTGAACGCGAAGGGAATACCGACGCGTGTGTTCTTTGCGGGCGGTACGAAACTTTCGGTCGGCTCGAAGACCTGGACTGCCGTCAAGCGTCCCTCGGGCGTTGTCACCGGCGTCAATGCGGTCCAGCGAACCATACGCGTCACCCCGGACAGCCCGGTGGCACCGGCTGTGCTGAAAGCGTTGGAGGGCTCAGTGGTTCACTTCGCGAACAACCGGCGCAGAACGGCGCACACAATATCCTCAGCGAAGATGGATGGGAAAGACCTGCTCCTGACCACCCGCGATGATTTGCTGACCGGAAGGGCGCGCATCACCGAGTCGCAACCGCGCCTGCTCACCACGCCGACACCGTTCGAGTTCGCCGCCATTTACACGGGCGCTTTCGTGGCGGATTCGTCGCTTACCGAGTTCGCGCCGGTTTCGCTGGTCGATGCGAAGGGAATTCACCTGCTGGAACCGCTAAATGCACTGGTAAAGGACCAGGACGTCTGGATGGTGAACGTCGGCCCAGGCGACCGATTGGAATGCCCGGCTTCGTTCTCGTGGAGTGAGGCGAAGAAGGCGGGCATTCCCTAACCCCCCTGCCCCCTTCCCGCGTGCGGGAAGGGGGTGCCTGGAGCGTTAAGCGAAGGGCGGGGGGGTTAGGCTTCGTCCGTTGCGGTTATTATTCAGGCAGTCCCGCGGGCAGAAACGGCGGACCGCCCCTGTCCCGGTAGGGGCACGGCCTGCCGTCATCTGTACCAAGCGATCCATGGGCTGAGCGTCCGAGTCTGTCATTCTTGTATGTTGTGGAGTGTAGGTCCAGGCCGAGTAGTCGGCTAAGTGTAATAGGCCGAATCGATCGGCCTGGACCCGTGGCGTGGCAGATCGTATCATTCTCGGAACGGTCAGAGTCCGTCGCTCAGCG
>JAKQQT010000442.1 GCA_029564025.1 Armatimonadota bacterium
CCTGACAAATCCGCTGAACTTCACGGCCTACCAGGTCTCGAGTACGGTAGCGCTGAACACCGCTCCCGCCATCGATCGCATCAACAACCAGTGCCTGATCGGCGCGGACGACGGTCAAATCCTGCGATTCCCGGCCCTGTAGGATTGCGCCGCAACTTACGAAAACGGGGAGAGGTGTCCAATCGGACGCCCCTCCCCGTTTCACTCGGCATTATACGACTGTTACTTTCCGCTCCCGCGAAACGGTCCGGCACAGCAGAAGTGCACGCTGAAACCTTCATCTTCACCGCTTGCGTTTGGCAGATACACGCCGGCCAGTAAGCTCACCGAGTCGGAGATTACGTAGTTCATCCCTACCGAGGCGGCGTTCTCGTTGCCGTTGGTCCAATCAGCCATCAGGGTCACGCGTTCGTTCAGCGGATGGTCCGCTCCGATCATCCATCTGGCTTTGTTCTCAATCTTCACGATTCCCAGATGAAGTCGCGAATCACAGCAGTTGTGAGCGCCGACCACGTACGGACAGGCTTTCAAGTGACGGCCCACGTTGTATACACCGGCGGCCACCTCGTATTTTTGTTTCGGACTTGATACGAGCGTTAGCTTGGCATTCAGCATTGCGCGTGTTTCGGCTCTATCGGATAAGTCGAAGTCGACACCGATCTCCGCCCGTGAACCCAGGCCCACCTGTGTGTTCAGGATGTGGGTATCCGCGCGGCGGCCAGAAATGGAACCGTCCATCTGATACTCCAGTGAGTAGGTGTTTTCACCAACCCGGTCCACAGTGGGCATGATCACGAGACCGCTGTAACACGCGCTCACGGAAGGAACCAGACAGCAAGCGGTCAGCACGCAAAAGGACACTCTCAGATAACGAAACAACATCCGGCATATCTCCTCAGTCTGACAATGCGCGGGATTAGTCCCGAAGCCTCCTGAAAACATCGTAGCACTGTACACAGAACCTGGATTCATCCGGACCAGGGGCATAAGTTGCGCCAGGTTCACCGATATCGCCTAATCTGTAATAAGGAATCGTCTGCCACCGGAAGGATGTCATGCCGCTCAAAGAACCACTGCCGAAGGAACTGCTGGGATTACTGCCCGCAAACGGTGAATCGGAACCGCGCGTCAGCGTGGTGACCGACCTCAACGAGGAAACCTGCTACGCCGTTCGCTGGCTTGCCGTTACGGATGACCGCATTCTGGTTATGGAACCGAATGGCGGATCCCCGCACGTGGCGCTGGAACTGCCGTTAAACCAGATAACCGAGGTCAAAACGCGGCCGCTGGTCGGCGCTGGGCTTATCGAGGCCATGGTGGATGACCGGCCGGTGGAACTCGTGCGTTACAGCAACGCGCTGGTCGGCAAGTTCAACCGGGTGGCCAAGTTGCTGGATGCGGAAGTCAAGGGCGAGGAACGACCCGCGGACAGCGATCTGGAAGAGCGCGCACGCTGTAAGAAATGCAAACGCATCCTGCCCCAGTTCACCAACGTCTGTCCGGCCTGCCTCGACCGCAAACAGGTAGCCAAGCGCCTTGCCACTTACTTCGCGCCCTACAAGTGGCAAACACTAGGAATTAGCGGACTGATGCTGGCCGGCACAGCCGTGGACCTCATTCCGCCCATTCTTCAGCGCAACCTTGTCGACAAGGTTCTGATTCCGGGGGCGCAGGCGCATGCGGCCGGAAGGCATATCGAATCGTTCGCCCGCGCTTTACTGTTCCTGGTGGTTCTATACGCTCTTGCGCGGTTTGGCTCTCTGGTTGTCAATGTGATCCGCGGACGCCTGGTGGCTTTCCTGGGCGGCAGGATCACGTACGACATCCGGACCCAGCTTTACCGGGCGCTTCAGCGGCTGTCACTCTCGTTCTACGACAAGCGGCAAACCGGAAGCATCCTCGCCAGGGTGACGAACGACACCCGCGAACTTCAGCACGCGCTGATCGACGGGGTGCAGTTTTTCCTCGTCAACATCCTGATTCTCCTGGGAATCCTGATCGTTTTGTTGCGCATGAACTGGCAACTGGCGCTGTTGGTGATGATTCCTACTCCGCTGGTTGTGGGAAGTTCGATGTTCTTCTGGCGCCGGATCTTCGCTATGTTCCGCCGGTATTTTCATGCGAACAGCCGCATGACGGGCACGCTGGCGGACGTCCTGGCCGGCATCCGCGTGGTGAAGGCCTTTGCGCAGGAAGACCGGGAGATCAAGCGGTTTGACGGCAGGGTGGGCGCCGTATACGAGGCCATTGTCCGCGCGGAGCAGACGTGGGCCACCTACTTCCCGTTCCTCACGTTCGTCACGGCCTCCGGAGCCTTCATCGTCTGGTATTTCGGCGGCCTGCAGGTTATCAACGGAAGCCTGACTCTGGGCACATTTACGGCATTCCTCACGCTGGTGGCGATGTTCTTCGGTCCTTTGCAGTTCATCTCGCGTGTAACGGACTGGCTGAGCCGGGCGCTGACGGCAACCGAGCGGATTTTCGAAATTCTGGATACCCAGCCGGAGGTTGCCGATCCACAGGACGCCCTCCCCATGCCGCACGTGCGCGGCGATGTGACGCTGGACAACGTGGTATTCGGGTACGACAAGAACAAGCCTGTACTGCGCGGCGTATCGATTGAGGTCAAAGCCGGCGAGATGATCGGGCTTGTCGGTCACTCGGGAGCCGGAAAAAGCACGGTCATCAACCTGATCAACCGGTTTTACGATGTGGACGGCGGCGCCATTCTGGTGGACGGCATCGACATTCGAAAAATCCGCCTGCGGGACCTGAGCGAGCAGATCGGCATCGTGTTGCAGGAACCGTTCCTGTTTACGGGAACAATCAGTGACAACATATCGTACGCCAAGCCCAGCGCTTCACGCGAGGAGATTATGCGGGCCGCCAAGGCCGCCAACGCGCACGATTTCATCTTGAAGTTCCCGGACGGCTACGACACCCTGGTCGGTGAACGCGGCCAGACCCTTTCGGGTGGAGAGCGTCAGCGCATCTCCATCGCCAGAGCCATCCTGCACAACCCCCGCATCCTGATTCTGGACGAAGCAACCAGCAGTGTGGACACCGAAACCGAGAAGCAAATTCAGGAAGCCATCGCGCGGTTGATCAGCGGTCGCACCACGTTCGCCATTGCCCACCGGCTAAGCACCCTGCGCGAGGCGGACCGGTTGATGGTGATGAAAGAAGGAAAGGTCGCAGAGATCGGAACGCACGCCGAGTTGCTGGCGAAAGAAGACGGCGAGTTCCGGCGCCTGGTGGAGATGCAGACGGAGATCAACCAGATCACAGCCCAGGCCGTCGGCGGATAGGAGTTACGTCTTTGACACCAAATGACATAACCACGATCGTCGATAAAGTCGTCGAGTTGACCAAGCCCAGGCGTGTCATCCTTTTTGGCTCATCGGCCAGGGGCAACACCAGGGAAGACAGCGACATCGACCTGTTGGTTGTTGTCGAAACCGGAACACATCGGCGCAAGACGGCCCAGTTCCTTTACAGAGAGCTGGCCCCTTTCGGCGTTCCTGTCGATATTGTCGTTGCCACTCAAGACGACATCGACCGGTACCGAAACGAATCTGGATACATTTACGCCACAGCGTTGCGCGAAGGAAGAACAGTCTATGCCGCGTGACAACGACATCGCTGTGGAATAGGCCGAATGAAAGAGCGTCAATTCGCGAGGCTGTTGATATTTCCCACAAGGCGCAACATCCGAGCGTGAGGCACACTGAGCGGAGCCCATACGGGCGCAGTCGAAGTGCGCCTCGATTTGCTCTAATCGAATTGGAAAGTCCCCGGCTCCGCCTCAAGTTGACAGGCTAAAGACTCAACGCCTCCCAGAGTTCCCCTCACACCTCCAGGAACAACAACCTTCCGCAGTTGTCGCAGGTGGTCAGTTCCGTCGAGTTCTTCAGGCGCATGATTGTGAACGACGGAACCTGCATATGGCAACCCTCGCATGTTCCGTCCATCAGCCGCGCCATGGCTGTTGTCTTCGTCCGCTTCCTGATAGCCTCGTACGTAAACATCACGGTTTCGGGCGCCAAGGCCAGACATTCCGCACGTTTTTCGCTGGCTTCCTGAATCTTCGCCTGCAACTCGCCGCTGGAGGTAGCGTAGGCGGCGCGGATGGTTTTCACCCGCTCCTTCCACTTTTGCACGACCTCTTCCTGCGCCTTCACGGCGGATTCCGCCGCTTCGATGGCGTCCATGCTCTCCAGAATCGTGGTTTCCAGAACGCCGGCCTTGGCCTTCAAATCCGCGATTTCGTGCTCCACAGCTTCGACCTCGGCTTGTTTTGACACCATTCCGCCGTACAGACGCTTTTGTAGACCTTCCGACCGGGTTTCGTTGGCTTTAAGCGATACTTCGGCGTCGTTCAACGCCACCCTCGCCGCGGTCAGTTCTTCGTGCAAGCGCGCGAGTTCCTTTTCGGCGTTGGTCAAGGCCGCCTGGGCGGCGGCCCCGTTGTCCAGTTTCTGCAGTGTTGTGTTCAATTCCAGGAGCCTGGCGTCCATCTCGTGCACGGCCCAGACCTTTTCAATTTCCCGATGCATCAACAGACTCCATTCCACCGCAAGTGCGGTTTTTCATTCATTTTCCAAGGCAGGCGGCGCTTCGCAACGCACCGCTGTCAGCAGTTCATCAACGTCCATCGAGCAGTCCAGCGACTTCAGTATCCCCAGGAATTCCCGCGGCGGTGGCGCTTCGAAGGCCACGGATGCACCCGTTGCAGGATGGGCGAAGGCAAGGCGAACTGCATGCAACGCCTGACCGGACAAAGCCAGAATCGCCTTTTGCGCGTCGGGTGCCAATCGCTTCACCTGGGCCGGACGGATCCCCCCGTAGACTTCGTCTCCGATTACCGGATGCCCCGCGTAGGAAGCGTGGACACGGATCTGATGCGTCCTGCCCGTGTGCAACTGCGCACGAATCAGCGTGATCGAGCCGAAGGTTTCCAGTACATCAAAATCCGTAACGGCAACCTTGCCGCGCACGTTGTCGGGCGCCAGAACCGCCATGTGATCCCGTTGCGTGGGGTGCCGACCGATCGGCGCATCCACGCGGGCATGCCGCCATCGGGGCACTCCCCAGACCAGCGCGATGTACGTTCGGCGAAGAGACCGTTCGGCAATCTGTTCCGCGAGCGATGCGTGCGCGGCGTTGGTCTTTGCGACAACGAGAAGTCCGGTCGTATCCTTGTCCAGGCGGTGAACGATGCCGGGACGCAACTCGTCATCCTGGAGGCTGAGGGTCTTGCCCCTACCCAGCAAGGCGTTGACCAGTGTGCCGCCGTGCGTGCCGGGCGCCGGGTGCGTCGCCATCCCGCGCGGTTTGTTCACCACGATGATGGCGTCGTCCTCGTACACGAGGTCGATCGGTATCTGCTCGGGATCGGCGCTCGGCGCGGGAGGAGTGTATTCGCCCCAGGTGATGATGTCGCCTTCGTGAACGGTCTCCTTGGAACGTGCCGTCGTGCCGTTGCGAAGGACGACACCCTGCTGGATCATCTTTTGAACAACGCTTCGGCTTACGCCCGGTATGATTCCGGACAACGCCACGTCCAGACGTTTTCCTTCCATCTCCGGACCGATCCTTGCCTCACTCCGGTCCACGATGCCTCCCGTTCCTGAGCAAGATGACCGCGATAACCGCTCCGATGAACATCACCACGCTGGCCCATTGCGCCTGAGTCAAGCCGCCGGCGGTGACCTGGGCCGTGGCTCCCACGCGGAAAAACTCGACGATGAACCGGTAGACGGCGTAGAAGGAAACGAACCAGGCAAAAGTACGCCCCGGAGTATGCGGGCGTCGATCGAGCCAGACAAGCAGTCCGAACATCAGGAAACCGGCGAGCGCGGAATAGATCTGCGTGGGGTGGCTTGGCGGCGTCAACGCGCCGGCCTTTATCAGATCGGGAAATCGCATGGCCCACGGCAGGTCGCACGCGTGGCCGTAACAACATCCGTTCAGCAGGCAACCGATGCGGCCTATGCCATAGGCAACGGCGATGGCAGGGGCGGCGATATCCATCAAACGGGCCACGGGCAACTTCCGCATACGGCTACACAGCAGACCGCCAAGCACACCGCCGGCAAGACCGCCGTGGAAACTCAGGCCGCCCTGCCAGATCGCATAGACGTCTTTCCAGGTCTCGTAGCCGGAGGGATTGAGCGCCACGAACACGAGCCGGGCGAACACCATTCCAAACAGGAAACCCCAGAACGCGACATCATACACCGTGTCCGCACTGATCCCATATCGACGCGCCGACCGAACGGCATAGCCGACGGCCGCCAGAAAGCCCAGCATCACCATCACGCCGTAGGTGAAAACTTTGACGGGTCCGATATGGAACAGGACAGGATGCAATGTTTGTTACTTCACTTCGGATTCTACAGGCAGGTCCGGCCTGTCCCGGATCATCGTGAACGCCAGGATCACGGCGCCGACCGTGATGGCCGAGTCCGCGATATTGAACACCGGCCAGATGCTGTGTCCGCGCCACTGCAACTCGACGAAATCCACCACGTAACCGAGCGACACCCGGTCGATGAGGTTGCCGACAACCCCACCGAGCAGAAGGCCGAGCACCGCAGGGTGCCCGATACGTCCGTTGCCCTTTATTATGGAGTAAACAAGAAGGACAACAACGGCCACTGCTATCGCGGCGAGGGTCGGTGCGCTTCCGGTGAACATCCCGAATGCGGATCCCGTGTTTCGGACAAAACTGAAAACCAGATACCCCGGCACCACGGGCGTCACATCCCCGCCCGCCAGGGCATCGACAGCCCATCGCTTGGACGCCTGATCCAGCAGGACGACGACAAGCGCAACCAGCGGACTCAGCCACCCCGGCCACTTGCGGGGTGAAGATTCAGCCGACATCCATCACCTTGACAACCGACGCACAGCGCGCGCACAGTTCGGGATGTGTTTCATTCGCGCCGATGTCCGCTTTGAACAACCAGCATCTGGGACACTTCTCACCTTCCGCGGAGCCGACCTGCACGCCGGCTTCCCCCGGTCCCGGATACGATGTTACCTGCGCCACATTCAGAGCCTCGCGAAGAACCGGTTGCCAGTCGGTGAAGGTATCGTCACTGATTTCATACGGTCCCGGAACCGGAATGGCAATCCTCGCCTCCGTGCGCTTGTTGATTTCGCCGTTGTTCCGAGCCTCTTCGAGCGCCTTGTTCACATCGTCGCGGATAGTCAGCACCAGGTTCCAGTCCACCGAGGTCGGCGCGACGGGCAGTTGGTCCGCCTCCACAAACGTCGCCAGGTGCACGCTCGCCGGCAAAGCGGGATCGCTCTTTCGCAACTCCTGCCACGCCTCATCGGCCGTGAAAACCAGAATCGGCGCCATCATTGTGAGCAAAGCTTTCGCGATATGGAACAGGGCTGTCTGGGCGGAACGACGCTCCGGGCTGTCCGGCGCTTCCGCGTACAGGCGGTCCTTCAGGGCGTCCATGTAGAACGCGCTGAGATCCGTGACGCAAAAACCGTACACGTCCCGGTAAACACGCGTGAACTCGTAATCGTTGTAACCGGCCTTGCACGATGCCAGAACCTCCACCAGACGGTTAACCGCCCAGCGGTCGATCTCGGTCAACGCCGAGGCCGCGACAGCGTCTTTCTGATAATCGAAATCGCTCAGGTTGCTGAGAAGGAACCGGAATGTGTTGCGGATCTTTCTGTACGCGTCCGCCACACGGTCAAGAATCTGCGGGCCGAAACGCGCGTCCTGCGTGTAGTCGGTACTGCTGACCCACAGCCTCAGCACGTCCGCGCCAAACTTGTTTATGATCACCTGGGGCGAAACGCCTGTGCCCTTGCTCTTGCTCATCGCCCGACCCTGCTCGTCGACCATGAAGCCGTTGGTCACGACGGCGCGGTAGGGCGGCGCGTCCTTTGTGGCCTCCCCCACCATCAACGCGGCGTTGAACCATCCGCGGTGCTGGTCGGAACCTTCCAGGTAGACATCAGCCGGATAGGGCAATTCCGGATTCGCCTCCATCACCGTGCGGCAGGTGCTTCCGGAATCGAACCAGACATCGAAGATGTCGGTTTCCTTGCGGAATGAGGCACACCCGCATTTCGGGCATTCCGTGCCCGACGGGAGAATCTCTTCCGCCGGTCTTGTGAACCACGTATCGGAGCCTTCACGCTCCACCAGGTCGGCAACGAGGTTGATATACTTGCTGTTCAACAGGGGTTCGTCGCACTTTGTGCACAGGAATACGGGGATGCCGACACCCCACGCGCGTTGACGGCTGAGGCACCAGTCCGGCCTCTGCGAAACCATCGCCGAAATGCGATTGATACTCTCGCCGGGGACCCACTGAACGTCATTGATGTGTTGCAGGGCGCGCTCGCGGTGGCCGTTGTGGTCGATGTTCATAAACCACTGAACGCTGGTGCGGAACACCAGCGGCGTGTGGCACCGCCAGCAATGCGGGTATGAGTGCACGTACTCGCTTTCTGCCAACAGCGAGCCGTTCGACTCCAGTGTTTCCCGCACGGCCTTGTCCGCCGCGCCGATGCGCATGCCGGCGAACGGTTCGCCCTCCTCGGTAAACACGCCGTTCGGGCCGACCGGATTGATGATCTCCAGGTCCCATTTCTGGGCGCTTTCGAAGTCCTCCCGACCGTGCCCCGGAGCGGTATGCACCACACCGGTACCCGTGTCCATTGTCACGTAATCCGCCGTGATGAGCCGAGAAGCCCGGTCGAATATCGGGTGGCTGAACTCCAGCCCCAGAAGGGCCCTGCCCGGAACGCGCTTCAAAACCTCCCACTGATACACGCCCAGCGCTTCCATCGTTGGCTCGAGAAGTTCCTCAGCCATCAGATACAGCGCATCGCCGACGTGGGCCACCGCGTAGAGGGCGTCCGGAGCCACGGCAACGGCGGTGTTGGCCGGGATGGTCCACGGCGTGGTGGTCCAGATGATCGTGTACGGCTTTGTGTCGGGGCGTTCCGCGGTCAGGTCCGCAAATATCCCGTTCGGATCGGTTCTCAGCGCGAAGCGGACATAGATGGACGGCGATGTGTGCTCGGCGTATTCGATCTCGGCTTCTGCCAGCGCGGTTTCGTCCTTCACGCACCACATTACCGGCTTCAGACCCCGGTAGATGAAGCCCCTGTCGGCCAGTTCGCCGAACACGCGTATTTCCTGCGCCACCTGATGGTCGTTCATCGTGCGGTACGGATTCGGCCAGTCGCCGATCACGCCCAGCCTCTGAAACTCGGCGCTTTGCACCTGAACCCATCGGGCGGCGTATTCACGGCACGCCTTGCGGATTTCGTCCCGCGACGGCGTTTCCTTGCGCTTCAGGAACTCCTCGCGGACCTTGTTTTCGATCGGCATGCCGTGGCAGTCCCAACCGGGGACATACGGCGTGCGGTAGCCCATCATCGCGTGCGAACGCACCACGAAGTCCTTGAGTGTCTTGTTCAGGGCATGGCCCATATGAATATCGCCGTTGGCATACGGAGGGCCGTCGTGCAAAACGAAAGGACCTTTCGGTGACGGCCGATCCATCAGCAGTCGGTACAGGTCCATCTCGTTCCAGGCGGCAAGGCGGTCCGGTTCGCGGTGGGCCAGGTCGGCTTTCATCGCAAAATCGGTTTTGGGCAGGTTCAGCGTTTTGCTGTAATCCACGTAACAGGTCCTCCGTTTTCCAGGCGATCGATTCAGTTATTGGTACTCAGCGTGTTCAGATACTCTTCCAGGGCGTCGCGCCAGGGCCTTGCGCGGTCCTGTCCCTGTATGCGCAAACTCATCCGGTCCAGCGTGCTCCGGGCGGGACGGGTGGCGGGTGTCGGATACTCGTCAGTCGGGATGGCCGTTACGAGGTCCGGATCCCGGCCGGTCAACTCCAGCACAGCTCGCGCAACCTCGTGCCAGTTGGTCTCTCCGTCGTTATTGACGTGATAGACGCCGAACGGGCACTCCTCAACGATGCGTCTCATCGCGGCCGCCAGATCAACGCTGGAGGTCGGACAACCGAACTGGTCGTCCACCACCCGAAGTGGTTTGTTCTGGTCCGCAAGCCGCAGGATAGTGCCCGGAAAATGCCGGCCGTTCGGTCCGTACAGCCACTGGGTGCGAACGATCCAGTGCCTTACACCGGTCCTCGCCAAAGCCTGCTCACCCGCCCACTTGGACGCTCCGTACACATTGACCGGATTCGGCGCGTCGTACTCCGTATACGGTTCGCCCTTCGTTCCGTCGAACACAAAGTCGGTGGACACGTGCAAAACCGCGACCCGGTTCTCCAATCCGTTCCGGACGATCTGCGAGCCGACGTTCCATGGCCCCCAGGCGTTCACGCGCCAGGCTTCTTCGCGATGCGATTCGGCGCCGTCCACATCCGTGTAAGCCGCGCAGTTGACGACCAAGTCCGGCGCGAAGCCGAGCATTACCTCGCCGACGGCTCCCGGATCGCAAATGTCGATTCCATCAACGGCCGGCCAGCGAAATCCGAAAGCATCATGGGCCTTTTCGAACTCCGCAAGCACTGCCTGGCCCAGCATTCCGCCCGCACCGAACACGAGAACTCTCATCCGAATCTTCTTCCGTTCACAACACCGCCGGCGACACATACCATGCTATGCGTCGCATTTTCCGTGAGACAAGCGTCATTTACACCGGGTCCCGTGTGCTAACATGAGCCCGATGGTCTACTCAAAACAAAGCGCGCTGGCATCGCGATTTGCCGGCTTATCGGTATTCTGTGGCACGGCCCACCCGGCGCTGGGCCGCCGCATCGCCGAGGAACTCGGCACCCCTCTCGGAAGCGTCGAGATTGACCGGTTCCACGACGGCGAAGTGTACGTTCGCTTCGACTCCACGATTCGGGGCCAGGATGTCTACCTCATCCAGCCCACGGGACCGCCGGTCGACTCCAACCTGATGGAACTGCTGGTGATGATCGACGCGGCCAAGCGGGCATCCGCCGCGCGCATCACCGCCGTGATTCCCTTTTACGGATACGCCCGCCAGGAAAAGAAAGACTCGCCGCGCGAACCCATCACGGCCAAACTGGTGGCGGACATCCTCACCACCGCCGGCGCCCACCGAATCGTCGCGCTGGACCTGCACGCCGAAGCCATTCAGGGTTTCTTCAACATACCGGTCGACCACATGACCGCCCGGGGCTTGCTGTGCCAGCACATGGATTGTGTAGACAAGTCAAATCTGGTCGTCGTTTCGCCCGACGAAGGCATGGCCAAGAAAGCGCGGAAGATCGCGAACCGGCTTTCCGCACCGCTCGCCATCGGCTACAAATTCCACCCGGCGCTGAAATCCACCAAGGTGACCCACCTGGCCGGCGAGGTTCAGGGCAAGTCGTGCCTGATTGTGGACGACATGATCAGCACCGCCGGAAGCGTGGTGGCCGCCGTGGACATGCTGTTGGATCACGGCGCGAAACCGGAGATTTTCGTGTTCGCCACGCACGGCCTGTTTTCCGGCGAAGCGGTTGCAAGGCTGTCGCGGCCGGAAATCGTGGATGTGATGGTCACGAATTCGTTGCCGATAGTGGAGGATGTCGCCGCGGCGGTTCCGAAGGTCAACGTTCTTGATGTGGCTCCTCTGCTGGCACAGGCCATCCTGCGGTCGCACCAGAACGAAAGCATCGCCACGCTGTTCGATCCTCAGGACGTCGAACCGCGCTAGTCCGCCTTCCGACACGCCTGCTTCACAACCCGTTTCGTTGCTACATTGATAACAATCTCCCGCGCGGGAGATACGCACTCGTAAAGGGGTATCACTGTGGCCAAATACCGCATCGCCTGGTTGCCCGGCGACGGCGTGGGCGTGGAAGTGATGGACGCCGCCCGCGTTGTGCTGGATGCCGTTTCCCTGAATGCCGACTACCTCCACGGGGACATCGGCTGGGAGTTCTGGTGTCGCGAGGGCGACGCCTTCCCGCAACGAACCATCGACCTTCTCAACTCCGTGGACGCCGCCATGTTCGGCGCCATCACCTCGAAACCCGCAAAGGCCGCCGTGGCCGAACTTGCGCCCGAACTGCGCGACAAGGGATTTACCTATCGGTCTCCAATTGTTCGCATGCGCCAGTTGTTTGACCTGTATATCTGCCTGCGGCCGTGCCGCGCTTATCCCGGAAATCCGCTGAACTTCCGCGAAGGCATCGACCTGGTCGTGTTCCGTGAAAACACCGAGGACCTGTATGCCGGAGTCGAATTCGCGCCCGTTCCACCGGAGCTTGCCTCCACGCTGAAGACGCTCTCGAAACCGTTCTCCGCCTTCAGTGAACTCGACGGCAGTGAATACGCCGTATCGTGCAAAATCAACACGCGCAAAGGTTCGGAACGCATCGTGCGCGCGGCTTTCGAGTTTGCCAGGAAGTTCGGACGGAAGAAGGTCACGCTTGTTCACAAGGCGAATGTCGTCCGCGCCACGGACGGTCTGTTCCTCGAGACAGCAAGGGATGTCGCAAAGGACTTTCCTGAAATACCGATGGACGAAGCCAACATCGACGCGATGTGCATGTGGCTGTTGAAGAATCCGTTCAACTATGACGTGCTGGTCGCGCCCAACCTATACGGCGACATCATCTCGGATTTGTGCGCGCAGACGGTTGGCGGTCTCGGTTTCGGGTGCTCCGGCAACATCGGCGACAAACTCGCGGTCTTCGAACCGACGCACGGTTCGGCGCCGAAATACGCCGGCCAGAACAAGGTCAATCCCATCGCCACCATCCTTGCCGCGCGGATGATGCTGGACTGGCTTGGCGAGAAGGAGAAGGGAACAGCCGTTGACGACGCCGTAGCAAAGGTCATCGCCGAGGGGAAGGTTCGCACGTACGATATGGGCGGAACGAACACGACAAGCGAGATGGCCAAGGCGGTGGCAGGGAAGTTATAGCCCCTAACCCCCCCATCCCCCTTCCCCTGAGGGGAAGGGGGTGCCCAACGGGCGGGGGTTAGGGGTTCTGTGAAAGGAACCTAAAATGAAACGTACAACCATTCTTCGAAAAGCCATTATGGAGCGCCGCGCGGTGGCGGTGCCGGGTTGCCACGACGCGCTGTCCGCGCGTGTCATTGAGAAAACAGGATTTGAAGCCATCCAAATCTCCGGATATGGTGTGGCCGGGTCTCTGATGGGGATGCCCGACGTCGGCCTCGTCCAGATGAAGGACGTGCTGGACACGGCGTGGAACATCGCCCAGTCGGTTTCCATTCCCGTGATGGCCGATCTCGACACCGGCGGCGGGAATGCCGTCAACGCCGCATGGCTGGCGGAACGCGTCATCGCGATGGGCATCGCCGGCATGAACATCGAAGACCAGGTTTTCCCAAAGCGGTGCGGGCACATGGCCGGCAAGGAAGTGATTCCAGCCGAAGAGATGGCCGGGAAAGTTCGCGCCTGCGCCGCCGTTCGCGATCGCCTCGATCCCGACTTCATCATCAACGCGCGCACCGATGTCCTCGCCATCGGCGGCCTCGATGAGGCCATCCGCCGGTGCAACCTGTACCTTGCCAACGGCGCCGACCTGGCGTTCATCGACGGCATCCGCACCCGCGAACAGATTGAACGCGCGGTGAAGGAGGTCAAAGGTCCGCTGTCGGTGAACCTTATGGACGCCGTTTCGGGTATGAAGACTGAGTTGATACCGATTCCCGAACTGGCGCGCATGGGTGTGGGACGCGTGTCGATTCCGGTTGCGTCGATCATGGTCGCGCAGAAAGCGCTGACCGACTTCTTCACGGCCCTGAAGGCGTCGCCAACCGGCACACTGCCCGGCCAGACGCAGTGGCTTGCGTCGTTCGAGGAATACACCGACTTTGTGGGCTTGAAGGAATACCGAGCGAAGGAAGACGAATACCTTCCGAAACAGCACCTGGAGAGCAAGTACCAGGGTGCCGACAAGATCGTCTCCGGCGAAGGCAAGGAGTGACATATATGGCCCAGACAACCGTACAGAAGATACTGGCGAAAGCCGTCGGGCGGACCGAGGCGAAGGTCGGCGAGGTGCTGGAACCCGCCGTCGACCTCGCGATGTCGCACGAAAACGGCGCGCTGGTCATCAACCAGTTCCGCGAGATCTACAAGGAAACCGGGCGCGAGGCCAAGGTCTGGAATCCCGCCAGAATCGCCATCGTTTTCGACCACCGCGTTCCAGCCGAAAGCGCGAAAACCGCCACCAACCAGAAACTCATCCGCGAATTCGTGCAGGCGCAGGGCATCCGGAAGTTCCACGACGTGCGTGCCGACACGGGAGGCATCTGCCATCAGATTCTCCCCGAGTACGGCTACGTCCGGCCCGGTATGGTTGTGGTCGGCACCGACAGCCACACCACCAGCCACGGGGCGCTGGGAGCATTCTCGTTCGGCATCGGCGCCACCGAGATGGCGGCCGTGTGGGCGTTGGGCCACATGCTGAACGTTGAGGTACCGGACTCAATCCGCGTGGAAATCAACGGCGCGCCGGCAAGAGGTGTCGAACCGAAAGACATCATCCTGAACCTCATCGGCCAACTCACCGCCGAGGGCGCCAACTTCCGCGTGCTGGAGTTCCACGGAACCGCCATCACCAGAATGAACACCTCCGGCCGTCTGGTTCTCTGCAACATGGCCGTTGAGGCGGGCGCAACCTCCGGCATCGTTCCCGCCGACGACGAAACGGAGAATTATCTGCGCCAGGAAGCCGGAGTCACCGATCCCATCAAACCGGTTGGCCCCGATCCGGACGCCGTCTACTGCCAGACCGTCACGATAGACGCCTCCTCGCTCGCTCCCCAGGTCGCGTGCCCCCATACCGTGGATAACGTGAAGCCGGTGACCGACGTGACAGGAATCGCCGTCAACCAGATTGTCATCGGCTCGTGCACCAACGGACGGCTTGACGACCTGACCTCGGCGGCGCGGATTCTGAAGGGGCGCAAAGTCGCCCAGAGCGTTCGCCTGCTGGTCTTCCCGGCGTCGTGGCGCATCTACCGCGAGGCGATGGCCTCCGGCGTTCTGGCCGACCTCATCGAGGCCGGCGCGGTTGTGTGCAATCCCGGTTGCGGGCCGTGCCTCGGTATCCACCAGGGCGCGCTTGGCGACGGTGAAGTGGCGCTCGCCACCACCAACCGCAACTTCAAGGGCCGCATGGGCAACCCGAAGGCCGAGGTGTACCTTTGCTCACCCTCAACCGCCGCCGCAAGCGCCGTGACCGGCGTCATCACCGACCCGCGAGAGGAGGCCTGACATGGCGAAAGTCGTTCTGACACTTGGCCCGGATATCTCCACGGACATCATCTACCCCGGCCGGTTCATGGCCACGGTTTTGCCGACCGAGACGCCGCAATACGCGTTCGCCGACCTGGAGATTAACAAGCGCCTGAACGCCGGCGAGGTCCCGAAAGGCAATATCATCGTGGCCGATCGGAACTTCGGTTGCGGTTCCTCGCGCGAACAGGCCGCTTCGTGCTTGAAGGGTTGGGATTTCACCGTCGTTGCGAAAGACTTCGCCCGCATCTTCATGCAGAACGCCGTGAACCTCGGATTGAGACTGGTCATCTGCCCGGACATCGAAGCCTCGGAAGGCGACGAACTGGAAATCCATCCGGACCAGGTTGTGAACAGCACAACCGGCAAATCATTCGCCATCATTCCCCTGCCCCCTGCCCGGCAGGCCATCATCGACGCGGGGGGATTGATTGCTTACGCCAGAACCCGGCTTCTGGCCTCAAACTGAATCAAGACGGAAAGGAAGCAACGATGGGAACAAGAGGACGTGAAATCGTGGGAATGGACGTGGACGTCCTTCTCGAGCATCTCAACGCGGCTTATGCCAGCGAATGGCTGGCCTATTACCAGTACTGGCTGGGCGCGAAGGTCATCAAGGGCCCGATGAAGGACAACGTGGCCGCGGAACTGGAAGTGCACGCCACCGAGGAATTGAACCACGCCCTTCTACTGGCGGGCCGAATCATCCAGTTGGGCGGCACGCCCGTGACCGACATCAAAAAGTGGTTCACGCTCAGCCCCTGCGCCTACGACGCCCCGGACGATCCTTACGTGGGCGTTCTGCTGGACCAGAACATCGCCGGCGAGCAGTGCGCCATCGACACCTACAAGAAGTTGATGGACCTCACCAAGGACAAGGATATGGTGACGCACAACCTCGCGCTCACGATTCTGAGCGATGAAATCGAGCACGAGGAGGACCTCCAGGGCTGGAAGGAAGACCTGGAGTTGATGCTGGAACACACCAAACGGTAAAGACGCCTGGCCACCGGCCCGGACCGCTGTCTGCTTATCTACTCCGACTTCCGCTACGTCACCGAAACCGGCCAACTGCGCAAGGCGATCAAGGTGCGGGAGGTTAGGGTTGGGAGCGGGAAGTAACGCGGTAGACATACCGGTTACGTGCCGGCGGGGTTTATGACGACTGCAACGCAGGCATGCCCATTGGGTGAAACGTAGTATATCATTGGGATGGAGGTAAGAACATGAAGACAGATTTGGGTACAAAGGGTTTGTTGTTATTCGTAGGTAGCGGCGTGTGGGCACTCGTCTTGATGCACGGTTTCCCAACAGTCTCAGCGAAGGTGGCTACCACTCCAACGGTACAGAGCGTGGTGAGAACACGGAAGCTAGAAGTGGTCAATGCCAATGGAAAGACTAACGCCGTGCTTACTACAGACAAGAATGGCGCAATCCTTCTCCTCTCAGATGCAAACGGAGGGAACAGCGCCATTCTCAAACTAAACACGGATGGCTACTGCCTTTGGTTCTCCGGCGGAAAGAAGAACGCCCAAGTCAGACTTGACAGCACCGGCTTATGCTTCTGGGATGTAAACGGGAATCCCAGGGTCTATATCAATACCGATGAAAACGGCTCGAAGATTTCAATCGCTGATTCAAACGGTAATCCAAGAGCCCTGTTAAGCGGTAACTGGTTGCAGCTTTGCGATGAAAATGGGAACAACAAAGCCGTACTTTCTTCGGGCAAAGACGGTCCCAGCTTATACTTCTCCGATGATAAGGGAGCACACAGAACCGCGCTTACATCAGGCAAGGAAGGCTCGAGCCTTGGCTTTTTCGATACGAACGGAAAAACCAGTACATTGCTTACCGGTAAGATGCTTCTGCTCTGCGATGAGAACGGGAACAATGTAGCCTCGCTTGCCAGAGGCAAAGACGGTCCCGGCATTTTTCTCTCCGACGAGTACGGACAAACGAGAGCAGTGCTTGGTGTTAATTACCTGACCGATAAGACCGAAGCCAGTACCACGACGGCTCCGTCGACACTGTGCCTCTACGATAAAAACGGGAACGTTATCTACAAAGCACCGTAATGCGGGTGACCGTGTTGAGACCAGAATGACGTGCACTTAATGTTGATCGACTTGCGGCTTGTTCTCCGGGTGGCAAGACCTCCACTCCCTGAGACCGCCATTCTGTACAGAAAACATCCTCTCCGAGAAGCCAAGGGCGTTCCACATTACATCGAGGGAGTCGCAAAGCGCGCGATCAAGGGCATTACTCTCTGGATAATCGTACAATACGGTTTCCGGCATCACAACGTCGTCCCTATCAATAGGTTCCCGATCTATCCAAGCATTGTTCGGAAATCCAAATCCCTTAACACCCATAAGGGTGGGCATAATAACGAATGGCGGATTGAAGCCCAAGGAACCAAGTAAACTAAGGCCGGACGAAGATTGTGTGAGAAGATACCTCTCTATATAGTCGTATGGCAGATATGGGGCACCGTCGTCGCGAAGAAAATATCCAGTAACGATTTCAATAGGCCCCCACCTGAATAACTGCATGTAGTCGAAACAATTCACATTGCCGCCTCTCGATTGTTTGCAGATGTAACCGTCAGCATTGAACTGACCTGCCACCCCACGTTCAACAGTTATATTCCACACGGTCGGATCTGGTAATCCTGGTATGACATT
>JAKQQT010000463.1 GCA_029564025.1 Armatimonadota bacterium
CGCCCCTTGTCCGTAACGAACCGTCCGTCCTGCACCCGCACGAACCCGTGCTTGCCGGCCGGCGCGTCGAGCAGATGCGCCATGCTGACCGCGTTGTCCGGCGCGTCATACGAAATCAGAAACGGGAACAGCGGCGACGACGCTTCCTCCGCACAGACCGCCAATGCCACCATGCCCAACATCCCGCCGATTACGCTGCTTCTTTTTTTCATTGTTTTTGCCCCTCTCCCTATTCCGGGTTTACTGTAGCGCCCCGACGCGAGACAGACCAGCTTGTTTTGCGCAAAATAAACCTCTGTTTTGCGCATGGACGAAGGCGCTTCAGGGATGATCACGCCGGTAGAGCGGCCTCGTCCAGACCGCCTCAGAGATGAGTGTCCGTCCGTCTCTCGACAACCCCCAATTCCGAAGTCTGCCCCAACACCCGGTTCGGCGTTCGTTGCCAAATGAGCCTTTCAACGGAGAGGCGATTGAATCCCGTCTCGATGCGGCGGCCTCGGCGAGACCGCCCTGCCGTCGGGAAGACCGCATCGGCGCGAGGCGGAAGAAGGAAGGGGAAAAGGTGGAAGGAAGAGGGATGCGACCTTCGTGATCAAAATGTCGGGTTGCGTGCTGCGCCACGTATGCGTACAATCGGACCTAAGATGAAAACTGATTATATCCTCTTCGCCGCCTGTGTCGCGCTCGCATCGGGCTGCACCTCTGCACGCTCAGAGCGGGCGGGCAAGACGAATAGATCGGAGCAAGATTCGGTCTGCATGCTGCAGGATGATTTTGAAGGCGATCAGCCTCCGTTTCTGCGGCACGTGGGAGAGAGTTTGAAACTTACGATTGTCTCTGGGAATGAGGCTCTTTCCGGCAAAAGATCCCTGTGCATGGATTCGATGGGCTCATCGCACGAGTGGATTATTGGCGCGCAATTGTCGAAAGGCCTGAGGCTGATTCCAGGCAAGGGCTATGCGGTCGAATTCAAATACCTCCTTACCGACACGGCCAACCAGTCGGCTGAGAACTTTTTCTCGGTCGCGGGGCCCAAAGGTCATTTCTACGCACGCGCCGCGTTCGCGGCGGCTCCCGGACAAAAGGGCAAAGCCGCCATCACGTTTGTCCTGCCCGATGACGCGACGAACGCTGTCCTCCGGTTTTCTTCGCACGGCGCGTGCCGCATGCTGATCGATGACATCCAAATCAAACGGCTCCCGCCCCGACATCCCCGGGCGCGACAGGTTCGGCGGGGTTGCAAACTCCGCCGCCGGTGCGCCCGAAACCGCCGGATTCACCACCGCGAAAGTTGACGAGAAATGGTTCCTCAGGGATCCGGACGGCAACCTCTTCTGGTCGGTCGGCATCACCGGCGTGGGCAATCTCCCCGCGACGATCGTCACGGACAGAGAACATTATTTTGAAAGCATAGACCCGAATTATCTCGGAGATTCGAAAGGCTACAAGCCGGGATCCTATTATCACGACAAAAAGGTGAAATCGTACGCTTTGGGCCGCAAGAACATCGAGCGGAAATATGGCAGCGGGGCCGTTACGAATTATTGGAGACTCGCCGCTCCCCGGCTCAAGAAGTGGGGCATGAATACGTGCGGGGCCTGGTCGAGTTCCGGCGTGACGTCTTCCGGAACCGTGCCGTTTACGGACATTCTCCACAGCACCGGTTCGGAGCCGCTGAAAACCAACCGTAAACTCTATGTTCTCTGGGGCGGCATACCCGACTATTTCACTCCCGCATTCGAGACGCGCACCCTTCAGTCGGCAAAGGCGCATGCGAAACTGCTGAATTCAAAGTATTGCATCGGCGCGTTTGTCGACAACGAGATTTCCTGGCAGCGCGATCCCGGAAACACAGCCTTGGCCGTGCTCTCGTGTCCGCCCTCACAGCCCGCGAAAATCGAAATGCGGAACAGGCTCCGAAACAAATACACCGACATCTCCGCGCTGAACAAGGCGTGGCGCAGCGCGTATTCAAGCTGGGACGATTTCCTCAATAAAACGGATTTCGAACCGGCACTCAAAGACGCTGAGGCGGACCTGTTCGCGTTTGAAAAGGCCTTTTGCGAGCGCTATTTCTCTGTGTGCCGCAAGGCGGTCAAACTGGCCGCGCCCCACGCGCTCTATCTCGGGTGCAGGCTGGCCTCGCGCAACGAGATCGTCGAACGAGCCGCCTTTGAGATCTGCGACGTCGTCAGCTACAACATCTACAAAACCTCAGTGGACACCTTCGCCCCGCCTGCGGGTTGCAGGGACAAGCCTGTCATCATCGGGGAGTTCCACATCGGGCGCATTGACAAAGGATCACCCTATGGCGGGCTTCTCGAAGTCCCCGATGCGGAACGCGCGGCGGAGGCTTACAAGAAGTATATGATTTCCGCCATCGAGAACCCGCATATCGTGGGGGCGCATTGGTTCCAGTGGTTCGATTGTTTCGTCACGGGACGGGGTGACGGCGCCAACGCGACGTGCGGATTTGTCAGCACACTCGACACCCCCGATTACGCGCTGACCGATGCCTGCCGCGAAATATCTTCAAAGCTTTATGAGATCCGAACGAGAAAGAAATAAACGGGCGACCTCTGTTGCCCGGGATCTGCCCCGTCATGGTGTGTCCGTGTCGTCCCCCTTCGGCAAAAACACGTGTTTTGCTCCGGCGATTTGCGGATCCGCGCCAGAGCTGCCTTGAGCTTGCTTAACGGACATCCAGCTCGTACCACACGGTCTTGTACTGCGGCCCGATCGCGACGCGGCAACCGCCCGCGACGTTTTCGACCGGGACATCAGCCTTGCGCGCCCCGCGCTCGTCGAGCGCGTAGCAGCGCGTCTTCGCCGCGACAGAGGGCAGCGTCACGACGGCAGGCACGCCCTCGACCAACACTGTTCCTTCACCCCAGTTCGTGCGGTCGCGCAGCGCCGCCGAGTTTCCGGGCAACGGCTCAAGCTGCGTGCCCTCGTTCTCCGACACGCCGGTGGCGGTCAGCAGGATCGTGGCCGGCGCGCCGCCCGCGCCGAAACCGGTCGCGTGCCGCGAGGTCAGCGACACCGTGGCCCAGCCCAGGCGCGTCGGCCCGACTGCCAGCCGGACGCCGTTCAGCGCGATCTCGCGTCCCTCCGGGAAACCGCTGAACACCTTCGTGTCGGGCGTGTCGACGGTCCAGTAGGCTTTGCCGGGGCGTTCGCGGTTCCAGATCAATTCCCCGGTATCGCTCGCGATCACATCGCCCCACGCGACTGCGGCGGGTTTGGGGGCGCGGACGGCCTCGACCGCGGGTTCAGCCGGGAATTCCATCGCCACTTTGTGGACCAGCGCGTATTTGGAGTCTATGCCGCAGGCACTGATGCCGAAATGGGCGTTGCTGCCGTTCACGAGCCGGTCGATGCACGCCGCATTGTCCAACGAGCCGACCACGCTGCCCTGCGCCTCGCGCACGTCGCCGCGCAGGTACATCGCCGCACAGGCCGGAAAATGCGCCAGCACGTCCGTCCGCGCGATGATGCTGAAGAAGTAGGTATTGCGCATCGGGTTGAAATCCGGACTGTGGTTGTAGGTGTATTCGAACACGCCGTCCCACCCCTGCAACGCGCCGTACGCGCACAACATGGACTGCCCCTCAGCACCGTATTGATTCGGGAACGGATGGTTGTACTCGCTCACCGTGTAGGGCTTGCCCTGAACCCGCGCCGTGGCCAGATGGAAGATGCCGGCGAGGGTGTTGACCATCGGCGCGTTGCCGATGCGCCAATCCTTGCTCACCGGACTCGGGTGGCTCCAATAGCTGTGGACATCCACGTAGTCCAGCTCCGCCTGAAGCTGCGGCAGGCTGAACATCGCGATCTGTGTCCCGGAGACCGGCACCTTCACCTTCAGTTCGCGCTTGAGGTATGTGTCGATCCCGGTCCAATACGCGTGTTCGGTATCGGCCAGAAACCGGTAGAAGTCGTGCCGCGCCTGAAGCGGCACAAACTCGCGGATTCGCAGGAGCGGAGCAGCGCCCTCCTCAATGCGCGCCGTGTCGGTGAATGCGCTCGCCGCACCGCTCCGGAACGAAAGGTCGTCGATCTCATACGCGCCCACCTGAAAACGCGTGAACTGGATCTCTGCGAGGTCCGTTGTCTCCGATGCGTAAAAGGGGTGGGTGAAGGTCTTCCAGTCGCTCTCCACCTGATACGGCGCGACCACGCCCATCGGCATCCAGCCGCCCTGTGTCTTGGCCACGCAGAAGCCCAACGTCAGCGGTCCTTCGCCCTGAACCCGCCGCACGCGGAAGGAGACCGTGTACGGCTGTCCCTTCTTGAGCGACACGCGCCGGAAGATTTTCGGGAACGTCTCGTCACCGTCGCGCGTGACCTCCACCCGCAACACACCGCCCGCCGCTGCCGCCGTAGCCGCAGCCTTATCCCCTTTGGCGAGGATCCAGCGCTTGCCGTCAAAGGCGACCGCGTCGTCGAAACGTCCCTCCGGCACCTGCTCCTCGCCCAGCGGCATCGCCGCCCCTTTCCAGGCCGCCCGGAGCGCCTGGGTGCCGCCGTACGTCTTGACCAGCCATGCGTTCCACTGCCGCCGAAGCTCTGCCGTCTGACGTTCCGGAAGCTGGTCGAGCGTGACGCCGCCGTAATTGTAAAAAAGCGAGTTCTCGTTGTTGATCTCGATCATCGCCACACACGGATCGTCAGCGTAGGACAGCCCCGTGTAGGGATTGATCCGCGCCAGCAGCTTGCGCGCGTACGCCTTCTCGGAGGCGATCACGAGCGGATCGAAAAAACTGACCCTTTTGGGAAAACGCGCCACGTGCAGGTTGATGTTGACGTAGATGCCGCGTTTCTTGAGCGCAGCGATCAGGTAATCCTGGCGGTCAACGTTCTCCGGATCGAACTCGAACTCTTTGGCCGGGTCGGCCGCAAAGGCTTTCGGCACCGCGTCGCCCTTGCCGTAGATGCCGGCCCCGTCGGCCATCATGAAATTATCGTATTTGGCATCGAAGTAGTGCAGTCGCACGCAGTTGATGCCGAAACGCGCAAACCGGTCGGCCGTTTCATCGGCCTGCGCGTGCGTCGGGAAGTTCGCAGGCCCGGTCAGGTTGGTCGCATGGAACCGGATACGCCCCTTGTCCGTAACGAACCGTCCGTCCTGCACCCGCACGAACCCGTGCTTGCCGGCCGGCGCGTCGAGCAGATGCGCCATGCTGACCGCGTTGTCCGGCGCGTCATACGAAATCAGAAACGGGAACAGCGGCGCGAAGGCCTCCGCCGCGAAAGACGAGATCCCGAACAGTCCCATAACTCCCATCGCCAGCAACTTCATGGATGCTCCTCCTTTGGCTTGCACCCTGCTTCGTACACTGATTTTTACTCTCGCCCATTCGGCTTTCACTGTAACACCCCGCCGCGAGACAGACTAGTTTGTTTTGCCTTTCTTCCCTTTCGAGCAATGCGTGTCAAGCAGGCCCTCGATTATCTTAAGGTCCAGCCGCACAAGCGTGTGGACATTGTCAATCGCCATATCTAAAAACCTCCCGGTTGAACCGTTTATCGATTCATTCCCTGCAACATACCACTTGCCCGAATCGGTGTAAAGCGGCTGCAAAGTCAAATGTCCGATTATCGGAAGAATATTGTCGTCGGCAATAATATCAGGCATGACAATATTCTGTGCGTACGGCCGCACTTCAACCCCGCGCGTCGCTGGTCGCCCGTCGCTGATCCGTCTTCCGCTCTCTCCTGCCTGCCGCCAACTGCCCACTGCCTACTGTTCCCCGTCCTCCGCCCCCCCGACTAATGCACTCTCGCACTTCCGCACTAACGAACTTCTCCCCACTTCTCCCTTTTTCCCCTCGCCCCGCCCGCGCGCGAAGTGCTAAACTGCAGCAATGCCAAACTGAAAGCGGGAACCGCTACATGTCAGGCGGTTTTCCTGATTGAATTGTCCAATGAGCCTAATCAAGTCAAAGAAACGAGTAGCCGACCACGGCGAGGTGTTCACCCCCGCGTGGATGGTCGAGGCGATGCTCGACTTGGTGAAGGGCGAGACCGAGCGGATTGACTCGCGCTTTCTTGAACCCGCCTGTGGCAATGGCAATTTTCTCGTGCAAATTCTCCGGCGCAAACTTGCCGCCGTGGAGCTCAAATATGGGCAATCCGATTTTGATCGGCGGCACTACGCACTCCTCGCACTGATGTGCGTTTACGGCGTCGAACTGCTGCCGGACAACATCGCCGATTGCCGCGCGAACCTGCTCGACATCTTCGCCGAGTATCTGGACCTTTCCAATTCCGAGGACCTCTATCGCGCCGCTTTCTACGTGCTGTCGCAAAACCTTGTCCATGGCGATGCCATGAAAATGTGCGCCCCTGATGGTTCGCCGATCCTCTTTGCCGAATGGGGCTATCTCGGCAAGGGCAGTTTCCAGCGGCGCGACTTCCGTTTCGACAGCCTGACCCAATCATCAGCCTACAGCGCTGACCCGCTCTTCGCCGGACTCGGCAAGCACGAAATCTTTAGGCCGGCCAAAACTGACTATCCGCCGATGACGGTGCGGGAACTGGCGGCCCTTGCATCGGAGGCCACCGTATGAGTGGACAGGCAAACTTCACCCTGCGCGGGCGCAACCCGGACGTGCTGACCTGCATCGCGAACCTCTCCAACGACGAGGTGTTCACCCCGCCTGAGTTCGCCAACCGGATGCTCGACAGGCTGGCCGAGGCGTGGGCCGCCAACCACAGTGGCGCGAACCTCTGGGCAGATAAGACGGTGACGTTCCTCGATCCCTGCACGAAATCCGGCGTGTTCCTGCGCGAGATCACCAGCCGCCTCACCAAGGGGTTAGCGAACGAGATCCCGGACCTGGAAAAGCGCGTCAATCACATCTTGACCCGGCAGGTGTTCGGCATCGGCATCACGAAAATCACCAGTCTGCTCGCGCGACGCAGCGTGTATTGCTCCAAGCACGCCAAAGGAGAGCACTCCATCGCTAAATCGTTCGCCAGTGACGATGGCAACATCTGGTACATGCGCATTAAACACACCTGGGATGGCGACAAGTGCAAGTATTGCGGAGCAAATCGCCGAGATTATGATCGTGGTGCAGGACTGGAAACACACGCCTACGCTTTCATTCATACAGACAACATTAAGACTCGGCTCGTCGAGATATTTGGAGGCAAAATGCAATTCGACGTAATTATTGGAAACCCACCATATCAACTCGGCCAAAGCGGAGGCGAAGCAGTTGGCGGATTCGCGATGCCAATCTACCAAGATTTCGTCAAAGCTGCCAAAAGCCTCGATCCGCGGTTCGTGGTGATGGTGACTCCGTCGAGATGGTTTGCAGGTGGGCGAGGGCTGGACGAATACCGCGGCGAGATGCTCGCGGACAAACGGATGCGAGCGCTTGTGGACTTCCCCGATGCTAAGGAGGCCTTCCCGGGCACACAAATCAAAGGC
Organism: Armatimonadota bacterium; assembly: GCA_029564025.1. Lineage (GTDB taxonomy): Bacteria > Armatimonadota > DTGP01 > JAKQQT01 > JAKQQT01 > JAKQQT01. Next base: position 7,442 of record JAKQQT010000463.1, read on the forward strand.
GGCGTATCCTACTTTCTCTGGGACAATTCATGGAACGATGCATGCGAAGTGACGACGATTGAAGGCGGAAAGCCAACGTCACCGCCGACGAAACGGTTTCTCGGTGCCTACGACGTGTTGGTTCGCCGAAACGAGGCAGTTCCGATTTTGGAGAAGGTACTCAAGGTGAATTCCAAGGATGGGTTTGGGAACTTAGCATCCAAAGTTTCGGCCATACAACCATTCAGCATTCGCACGAACTTCCGCGGCGCGGAGACGCCTAAAGGAATCAAGAACCCGGTGCGGCTCATTGGGAATGGTGGCGAGTCATTCATTGCCCGTGCCGATGTTCCGAGAAATGACTCTTGGATTGACGAGTGGAAAGTGTTGATCGGTCGTGCTTACGGTGCAGGAGACGGCTTTCCACACCAGATATTCAACCACCCGATTATTGCTAAACCGGGGACTGCCTGCACGGAAACCTACCTTGTTATTAACCGCTTCAAAAAGGAGACTGAGGCAAAGCGGTTCGCCGGTTTGTTGCGGACTCGCTTTGTCCGCTTCCTTGTCTCGCTTCGCAAGAACACTCAAGATATTTACAACGAGCGTTTCCAATTTGTGCCAGACCTTCCGATGGATCGCGAATGGACCGACGAGATGCTCTACAAAAAATATGGCATCACAAAGAACGAGATTGAGTTCATCAACAGCATGATTCGTCCAATGGGCGAGAACGAGAACGATGAGTAAGACCATCGAAGAAATCCTGACACCGAAGCCGGAGGCACGTCCGCGCATTTACGCCTACTCAATTGACGACCAGGCGCACGCGGGACTGCTCAAGGTGGGGCAGACCACGCGCGACGTGAAGCAGCGCGTCGCCGAGCAGCTCAAGACCGCTAATATCAAGAACTACACTATCGTGCTGGATGAAGCAGCTGAGCGCGACGACGGCGCGTCGTTCACCGATTACGATGTGCGCGCCGCCCTCGTCCGGAAAGGTTGCGCGAATCCCGAACTTGAATGGATGCGCTGCACCGTCAAGGAACTCAAGGCAGTACTCATTTCGCTTCGCACGGGGCAGAAAATCACGGGCACACGCGACCAAGATTTCCCCATGCGTAGCGAACAGCGCGCCGCCGTGGACAAGACCCACGCCTATTTCCACTCCATCTGGCAGGAAGACATGCACGCCGTCCCTCGTTTCCTGTGGAACGCGAAGATGCGATTCGGCAAGACGTTCACCGCCTATCAGCTTGCCCGGAAACTCGGCGCAAAACGCGTGCTAGTAGTCACGTTCAAGCCCGCCGTGGAGGACGCGTGGCAGACGGACCTCGAATCGCACGTTGATTTCGAAGGCTGGCAATATCAGTCGCGCCATTCAGGCAGCGATCCGACGAAGGTCTCTGCCAAGAAGCCGCTCGTCTATTTCGGTTCATTCCAGGATCTGCTGGGCCGCGACGACGCCGGAAACATCAAAGCCAAGAACGAATGGCTGCACCAGGTGAAATGGGACCTGGTCATCTTCGACGAGTATCACTTCGGCGCATGGCGCGAGACCGCCAAGGAACTGTTTGAGGGGGAAGAAGAGGCTGTCGCCAAAAAGGAGACCAAGCTCGAATACGCCGCCGGCCTGGAAGGCGTAAACGAAGACCTCTCGGTTCTATCCGAAAAAGAGACCGAGTTCCTGCCCATCACCACCAAGGCTTACCTGTATCTTTCCGGCACGCCGTTCAAGGCGTTGGCCACCGGTGAGTTCATCGAGGAACAGATTTTTAACTGGACCTACACCGACGAGCAACGCGCCAAGGAAGAGTTCGCCGCTCGGAATCCAGGCAAGTGGAATCCTTACGGCGCGCTGCCGCAGATGCGGCTGCTCACCTATCAGATGCCCGACGAGTTGGTGGCGATTGCGAGCGCCGGGGAGTTTGATGAGTTTGATCTCAACGCCTTTTTCGAGGCCACGGGCACAGGCGTGCTGGCACAATTCAAGCACAAGAGCGACGTGCAGAAGTGGCTGGACATCATCCGCGGCGGGTATGCGCCCAAGGCGACCGAGTTTCTGAAGGCTGGCACGCGCCCGCCATTTCCGTATTCCGATGTGCGCCTGTTGCCCTATCTCCAACACTCGTTCTGGTTTTTGCCCAACGTCGCCGCCTGTCACGCCATGGCGAATCTGCTGGCCGAGAAGCAAAACGTCTTCTGGCATGACTATGATGTGGTCGTCGCCGCTGGCGCAACGGCCGGCATCGGGTTGGACGCGCTGCCGCCAGTTCGTAAAGCCATCGGCAGCGGCTTCGACAACAAGACAATCACGTTGTCATGTGGCAAACTAACGACGGGCGTAACCGTACCGCAATGGTCGTCCATCCTGATGTTACGCAATCTGAAGTCGCCCGAGACCTATTTCCAGTCGGCGTTTCGCGTGCAATCGCCGTGGTCTATCAAAAACCCCAACGGCAACGACCCGAACGAGGAGGAAATCCTCAAGCCCATCTGCTTCGTATTCGATTTCGCGCCGACGCGCGCGCTGCGGCAGCTTTCCGAGTATGGAATCGGCCTTTCGCCCAGCGAGCCGAACCCGGAGAACGCCGTCAAAGACCTCGTGTCGTTCCTGCCGGTGCTGGCCTACGACGGCGCGAACATGACGCAGATTGACGCGGGCGGCATCCTCGACATCGCGATGTCAGGCACCTCGGCCACGCTCCTCGCCCGCAAGTGGGAGAGCGCGCTGCTGGTGAACGTGGACAACGACACCCTGCGCCGCATCCTCGACAACCCCGAGGCTATGGCCGCCATGGAGCGCATTGAGGGCTGGCGCTCACTGGGTGACAACATCCTTGAAACCATCATTAACAAGAGCGAGGTGGTAAAAGGGCTGAAGAACAAGGCGAAAGAAAAAGACCTGTCGAAGAAGGAGCAGAAGCAACTCACCGAAGAGGAAAAAGAATTCAAGTCCAAGCGGAAGATGGTGCAGGAAAAACTCATCAAGTTCGCCACGCGTATCCCGGCGTTCATGTATCTGACCGATTTCCGCGAGAACACGCTGCAAGACGTGATCACCAAGATCGAGCCAGGACTGTTCGAGACTGTCACTGGTCTGACGGTGAAGGATTTTCACCTGCTTGTGAACCTCAGGGTGTTTAACACGGAACAGATGAACCAGGCCGTATTCGCATTCCGGCGTTATGAGGATGCTTCGCTGCGTTATACGGGCATCGAGAGTCACGCGGGGCTGACGCACTATGGCCTGTATGACACAGTGGTGACGAAGGGATTGCAAGGGCTAGAGAGACCATAACTTATGGCCCGCCAGCCAGCGGCCAGTGCAACACTGGCCGCTGGCTGGCGGGTGAATCGTTCCCTCGTGTGAAAGTGAGGGCATTGTGGCACAGGACGGCGGGGATTTCAAGCGTAGGGCGGGCAGGGAAGGCAGCGTCGGGGCCG
>JAKQQT010000464.1 GCA_029564025.1 Armatimonadota bacterium
ATGCCACCCGTTCCGGCGAATACATGGCAAGGGACAAGAAGGTGTTTATCGACAACCTACGGGCAGCGGCGGTGCAGAAAGCGGCGCGGATGGGATGGCAACCAGGAGAGGCGGTACAGACTCAACCTGCTCCCGCCTTGCCGCCACCCGACGCGGAAGCGACAACAGCAGTCCCCGCCGCACCCGTGCTGACTGTTCCGACCGGCACAACCCCGCCTCCGACCCCGCCCAGAACGCCCGTGCCGGTGGTGCCGGAAAGCGTTACGCCCCCATCGCCTCCTGCGCCGCCCCCATCAACACCAAAAACCCCCGTCGCCGCGACTGCGACAGACATCAATGAGTTAACAGCGCAACGCGACCAATTGCAGGGCGACATGTATGACTATCAACAGAGCATTGCGAAACTGCAAAAGACCTTGAAGCGCGGCGGCATGAGCAAGCAGCAGGCAAGCATGATTGTGCAGGACATTCGCCGGTTCACGGCGATGCGGTATGAAGCTGAACGTAAGCTGGCATCTATCAACGACGAACTGAAGGTTGCAGGGCACGACTCGCCCGGCGCTTCTGCTGCGCCTGCCGGATTCTCCTTGAAGATTAATCGCGGAAAGAGCGGTCAGGTGTCTGTCAACTTCCCCGACCAGGCTCACGCCGACCTCTACAACATCGGGCAAGCAGCGGCAAAGAGCAAGTCGTTCGTTCCTGCGCCTGTGTTCGTGACGAAACTAAAGGGTGCGTTCGGTTGGGATGAGAACGTGGACGTTGTATCCGAAGCTCGCCGGTATCGCGATTACGTCAGACCGCAGATAGACGCACTGGAGCGCGGCAAGGCGATGGATGCGCCGGAATACTCTGCCGCGCAACCAACACCTACGGCACCGGATGTCGCCCAAACACCCTCGCCTGTGCAGCCAGCGGAACCGCCGACCACAAAGACTGCGCTAGAATTGCAGTCTTTGTCGCCGCCCGCGCAGCCAACCGCAGCAGCACCATCCCTCTACGGCGTCGAATGGAACCGTGATGATAAGCGGATCACCATCAGGCAAGACAACAAGATCGTCGCCAGTATGTCGGCTCCGAGCAAAGCATTCGGACTGCAATCCCTCAATAAGTGGTTCAATAAGCAGGGCGTGGATGCAACCGATGTGCCGGTGGTTATGCGGTTCACGTCAGGCGAAGACAAAGCGTACCGCACAACCAATACCACTATCGGGCAGATGATGGGAGAGAAAGCTGCGCCCGTAGCACCGACAGAGGTTGTGCCTGATGTGCCCGATATTGAGCCGACAGTCGCGCCCGTTGCCGAAAGTGCGCCTGAACC
>JAKQQT010000465.1 GCA_029564025.1 Armatimonadota bacterium
GGCACAGTTGTTGGCCTTGCTTTTCCATCCGATGAGTCAACAGGTTTATGTGAATTGTCTGTCATGAAGCTTCCTTCTTTCGCGTATTTACAAGAGTTGGAGAAGTGCTAAATCACCTGCCCCTTAGTGATCCTTAAACCAGCGGGCTTGGAAAGCCTCGCGAATCGCAGGCCCCATTGAACCGTCATAAAACGCGGTGTTGAACCTGTTGTCGGGGTTCGTTTTGAGGTGTTCAACAATCGTATCGGCCGTTTTGATGCGGGCTGCCGCCACTTCAGGGGGAAAGCAAAGGATGAAATCAGCAAGGTGGGTGGAATTATGCGCCTTCCCGCCAAACTCCCTCTCCCATGTTTCAGCCACAATCTTCATCTCCGCTGCGGATACGGGAATATCCGTCTGCGGGTTGACGAGACCCAATTCGATGTCTCGAGACAGCCTGTAGCGCACTTCCCCCGTGTCAATGTTCGTTTCTTCCACACGGGCGGCGTTCACCTCCTCCGAAGAAGCCTCGGCGTTCCCGGAGGCTTCTTCCCGCGCCCTCTCCGCGCTTTCGGGGGTCGCCTCCAAGGCGGCGGCAACCCTTTCAGCGGTCGTTGCGCCGGGCATGGTGTCGGGTTCCATTGCGGCCCGAGACGTCTTCCATCCCTCTTCGGCGGCGGCAACTCGCTCCTTATACCGGACGTTCGGCTCCCCAAGCCTTTTCTTCGGGGGGGTAAATTTTTCTTCGGTCAGCGCGGCATCCTGTTTGGCCACAGGCTCCGGGGCGGCTTCGGTTGCGGGTGCCGCCTCGCCGGGCACGATCTCGAAATTCTCCTCCGTCCACTGCGCCGTCTCTTCGGGATGCGTGCCCACGTAGGCGGCGAACTCATCCTCCGACCTGAAAATCATCTTCTCAATCGGCGTGGCACCCCAGCCAGAGGTGCCGGGACGGCAATATATCTTGGCGCGGGTGAAATATGCTTTGGGGAAGGTTACGCAGATACCGTCAGCATTATTGGAAAAAGTCGGCGCGTCGCCAATGAAGAGAACGGAGGCGAGGGAAGTGCAACCGGAGAAGGCGTGTTTGCCGATGGAACGGACGCTGGCGGGGATGGTGACGGAGGTGAGCGCAGTGCATTTGTAGAAGGCGAATTCGCCGATGGAGGTGACGCTGTCGGGGATAGTGATAGAGGTGAGGGCGGTGCAACCGGCGAAGGCGCGGTCGTCAATGGAGGTGACGCTGTCGGGGATGGTGACGGTGGCGAGGGCGGTACACCGGAAAAAAACTTGGGAGCTGATGTTGGTAACGCTGGCGGGGATAGTGACGGTGGTGAGGGCTGAGCAGAAGAAAAAGGCTGCTTCTCCGATGGAGGTGACGCTGTCGGGGATGCTGACGGTGGCGAGGGCGGTACACCGGCCAAAAACTCGGGAGCCGATGGAGGTGACGCAGGCGGGGATAGTGACAGAGGCGAGCGAGGTGCAGCTGGAGAAGGCAGCTTCTCCGATGGAAGTGACGCTGTTGGGGATGGTGACAGAGGTGAGGCCACCGCAGCCGATAAATGCGTAATCGTCGATGGAGGTGACTGGGTAGCCAGCAAGACTATCCGGGATAGTTAAGGATTCTCCTATGAAGGAGGTGTCTATGTGCGTGATCTTGATCCCTCCGTTTTCTTGTGCGTATGTGAGGAGTGGCTTGGCTGGCAAGTTGTCGTACGTGGAACCCCAGCCAGAGGTGCCGGGAAGGTAATAAATTGTAGCGCGGAAAGCGGTGCCGCCAAAGACAACGGGGAAGACAAAGGGTGAGTCGTTAATGACTTTGGAACACTTAGAAAGAGTCGGCGCATCGCCAGTGAAGAGGACGGAGGCGAGGACGGAGCAGCCGTAAAACGCTTGGTTGCAAATGTTGGTGACACTGTCGGGGATAGTGACGGATGTAAGGGAGGTACAGCCGGAGAAGGCGGCTTCGCCGATGGAGATGACGCTATTGGGGATGGTGACGGAGGTGAGAGCGGAGCAGCCATGAAAGGCGTGTGGGGCGATGGAGGTAACGTTTTTAGGGATGGTTAAGGATGTGAGGGCGGAGCAGCCGGAGAAGGCTCCGTTGCCGATTGACGTGACGCTGTCAGGTATGGTGATAGACGTGAGAGCGGAGCAGAGAGAGAATGTGTGTTCGCCGATAGAGGAGACGCTTTTAGGGATGGAAACGGACGCTAGGGATTTACATCCGTAGAAGGCCCGATCACCGATTGATGTGACGCTGTCGGGGATCGTGACGGCGGTGAGGGCGGTGCAGCCGTAAAACGTTTGCTTGCCAATGTTGGTGACACTGTCGGGGATCGTGACGGAGGCGAGGACGGAGCAGCCGTAAAACGCTTGGTTGCAAATGACGGTGACGCCGTCGGGGATAGTGACGGATGTAAGGGAGGTACAGCCGGAGAAAACAGAATTGCCGATGGTATCGAAAAAGTAACCGCCAATGAAGGTGACAGAGGTGAGTGCGGTGCAGTCGGCGAAGGCGAACATGCCAATGCGGGTGACGCTGGCGGGGATAGTGATAGAGGTGACGGCGGTGCAGCCATGGAAGGCAACTTCGCCGATAGAGGTGACGCTTTCGGGGATGGTGACGGAGGTGAGGGCGGAGCATTCGTTGAAAGCTGCGTCGCCGATGGAGATCACGCTTTCGGGGATAGTGACGGATGTAAGGGAGGTACAGCCGGAGAAGGCCCGTTCGCCGATGGAGGTGACACCGTCGGGGATGGTGTAGGCTCCGGAGAAACCGACGGGGCATCGGATCAAGGGTTGTTCTGGCAAACTCCTTTTACGTAGGGCACCAACTGTTGCCGCAAGCACCACAACGGTTGCGATGTTCACAACTGACCAAATCTCTCGGGTGAGATGAATGGGAAAAATGGGGTTGTAGATCACCGCAGTCACACCGAGTATCCACGCCCATTTGTCATTGCCGATTTTCAAGGCACGATAGGCCAGGAACGCACAGATGCCGCAAATAACAATGCGAAGCAGCAAATAATAACCGTAGGGGGTCTCCGGGTTGAGTGCCCAAAGAAGCATCAGGATCGCAACGATCTGCGGTATGAATCGTGCTCGGTTGTTGTTCTCTGTCATGTTTTTGTGCCTAACGTCGGCGGTGAACCTCGGCGCGGCTACGCGCCATAGTGTTCGACCGCCTTGTTGGATGCTGTTACCTCGCGGGCTGGTCGGTCAGTTCGATTCCCCAACACCTTTCATTGTCATCGTGAAGCGTTACGATCTTCTTCAGTTTAAGGTATTCGTCAGCATTATCGAAAGTGACTTTTTCGCCATTCGGCAAGACTGCAAACTCAATCCTGTATTCGCGCCGCGAAGAGCAATCATCACCTCGTCCCTCCTCCACAATCGTTGCCCGGATAACTGCCGGGACGCGATACGATTTGACCTTCTGACCGTCCGGAAAGAGGTTTACGTAGAACATGCCTTGGTAGTCGGATCGCTCGAAAAACGCCCCAGGTATCTTGCTGCCCCAATTGGGAACGCCAAACACGAGCCCCAGCACAAGGACGGTTAAAGCCCAAAAGTAAACCTTGTTTTGTATGTCTGATTCGTGCGCCATACCGTCACCTCCTCATCCGCGCCGCGTGCCACGTAAAAAGGCGGGGCGCGGACATCCAAGCTCATGCCACCGACGAGGGACCGCGAAGCCCTTCCAGGAGACACGAAACTAGGAGCCGCGCCCCATGGGGGGCGTGCTCGCAAGTCTCGCTTCCTGGTTGAAAATTCGCGGTTTTCGTCGGCAGCGCGACGTGTTTGAACACGTCAGATTGTTGTTGTGTTAGTCGTTAGATCGTTAAGCGGCGTTCCTCTCGTTTCAACAAAGTCACCGATATGTTACTCGTCAAAAGTGCGAAATGAAACTCCAAAAAAGCGGTTGGCGGTTCCCGTCATGTTGCCTTGCCGTCGAAAGCATAGGCATCCCCCGCCACGGCGCGGTAATTCGCGTCAAGCGCGGGTTGCAGGGCGAGAAGCGCGGCGATGCGGCGGGCGGTCTCGGTGACATAGCGCACCTCGGCCACGGTCAGGCCGCGCCCCAGCAAGGGTTTCTCGCGGTAGGAAAGCCATTTCTTGATGACCTGATACCCGCCGATGGTGTATTCCCACACGGGCGCGGGCACGTTGCGCCAACAGGTCAAGCCGTTCAGGTAGATGTCCAGCGCGTCGCCGGCCGCCTCCACCTTGCCGCGCCCCGGCATGGTCACGCCCTCCTTGCCCGCATGACCCCATCCCGCCGTCAGTTCCAAGTCGCCCCCCTCGGGGTTCACCTTCTTACCGTCCGTGCGGGTGAACACCGCGACGGCTTTCAGTTCTTCGCGGATACTCCCGGCGGTCACGCCCGCCACGGGCGTTTCAGTGTCCAGCAACGCCGCTACCTGCCGCCCCAGCGCCGCCGACGCAAGCAAGGCCGCTTTCGTCGCGGGTAGCGGGATGCGCGGCCAGTCCTGCCGCAGGGCTCCCGCGTTCTCTGTGCGGTAGGCATGCGCTTGTAGGACGGCTAGCGCATGATAGAAGAGGTCTTCGGGGCCGACTGCCAACCCGGCAACATATGCCGCCGCCGTCTCGCTCAGGTTTGGGCGCTTGCCTTCTGGCTCAAGAAAGGATGAGCCGTCGGAATGCAGATAGAGAGGGAAGAAATTGGAAAGACCGTTCCCGAAGTTGTCGGCAAGCGACTTTAAGAAGTGTCCGCGGTCAAACTTTTCTTGGGGTTGGCGCTGGCGGGCTTCAATCCACAGGTTGCCGTCAAAGACTTGTGGAAAGTAGTCGCTACGTTTTTCGTCGAGCAGTTTCGTTTCCGGTTCCCAATAAAGCCAGCGCACATCGAAGGGGCGGTAGCAATAGCGTACGATGTTCTTGGGAAGTATGCCGCGTTTGCGCAGGGTGTCGCGTACAGCCTCGCCTTTGAAACGGGCTGTGTCTTCCATCACGCCGGGGTTGAGCTGGCGCATTTCGGCGTGAGAAACGGCGGGGTCAAAGTAGGCTTGGAGGCGGGACAAAAGGCGGTCGCGGTCGGTATCCACAAGGAAATCATCTCGGCTCGTCTTCACGCCGGGGAAGGATACCGGAAAGAGCGAGGGCAGCGCTGGCCAGTTCGCGTAACCAGCAGCGATGAGTCCGGGCAGGAATGGATAACCGATTTCCATAACAGGTGAAAGTTCCTGATACGGGCCGTTGTCGGCGAGCAAGTCGGCGCGTTTGGTCTTGCCCCAGAAATGGCGGAAGCGGACGGCTCGGGGAGCCGTCCCTACCGGAGAAACTCCACCTTTAACCAGCAACGCAACGGCGGTGCCGACTTGGATGCCTTCCCGGTTGTACTCGGTCGAAAACACGCTTGGATCGGAATCACCGTCGGGCGTAAGCTTCCCTGTCTTGTATTTGTCGCCGTTCAGACAGTCAATGCGGATGCTGTCAAAGACTTCCAGATAGCGTTCACGCATGCCCGTGAAGGAAAGGCCGTCGAGCCAAGAATAATTGGAAATGAAGCTAATGATGCCTTGGCAGGGCTGGTTCATTTCAACGATGCGCCGTTCGGCCATACGGAAGAAGCGGATATAGAGGTCGTTGAGACCCTGCCCCTGCGGCATGGGCGCGTTGCGTGTCGTGCGGTAGGCGTTCGACAGGTCGCGCTCTTCGGTCAGGGCCACACCCGCATAACCATTGTAAGGCGGGTTGCCGAGTATGACGAGAATGCTGTCGCGCCGCTTGATCCGGTCGGCGGCGTCGCGTTCCTCCGCCATTTCGGGGAAGAGCAAGAGCGTCTTGGGCTCTTTGGGCGGCTCCCAGCCGGTCAAGGCGTTGGTCAGGTAGACGCCGACGCGCTCGTCCGTGGACTCGTTGAGCGGTGCGCCGAGCGTTTCCAGCAAGAGGCCGATTTGCAGATGGGCGATGACGAACGGCGCGGGCATGATCTCGAAGCCTAAAACGCGTTCAAGCGCGGCGGTCTTCACGTCTTGCGCGTCAAGGGCGTCGCCGCCTTTGGCGTCCAGCGTCTTGGCGATGCGGTTCAGCACCGCACGCACATAGGCGCCGGTGCCGCAGCACGGATCAAGCACGATCACGCGGGAATCGGCGAGCCCGTCGGCAATGTGCAGCTCTTCGCGCAGGACCGTATCCACGCGTTCAACCTGATAGTTCACGATCTCGGTCGGCGTGTACCATACGCCCAGCTCTTTGCGCAATTCGGGGTCGAACTCCTGCAAGAACGGCTCATAGAAATACTGAACGGTGTGCCCTTCGTCAAAGGCCGTAAAGAACGCGTCGCCGTCCACGCGGTTCAGGGCGGATGCGGCCCAGTCTAGGACTTCCTCCAGTCCCAAGGGGCCGAGACGCGCCGGGGTGGCGATCTGCTCGAACAGGGCGCGGATCATCGGCACGCGCAGGTGCCACACGGCGGTATGCCAATCGAAATGCTTGGCGTCCGTGCGGTAGGTGCCAGCCGATTCTTTCAGCTCATATTTGAGCGTCTTTTCCTTGGCGGACGCAGCGGGGGCGGGCTTGCGCTTCCTCGCCCAAAGCACCCAAGCGGAAAAGATGCCGTAGAAGAGGGTTTGAATCAGCGTGGAACGAAAGAAGTGTTCGCCCTTCTCGCCCTCGAATTTAAGACCAAGGGCGTGCTCCAGGGCTTCGCGCAATCCGGCCAGCGCGGGCAGGTCGGCGTGTTCGATGCGGGCCTTGGCGTCGCGGGCGTAAGAGGCAAGGACAGCGGCC
>JAKQQT010000472.1 GCA_029564025.1 Armatimonadota bacterium
TCGGCGGAGACTGTTGATATAGTCCTCCGTTTGCGTTTTCATGTCGGTAATGGTCGTAGGGTCAACGGTCGCCTCGGGGTCCAGTTTGAACAGCAGCCCCGGCCAGGCGCCCCGCCAGAACATCTCCCCCGCACCACCGGCGACTTTCTCCATGTCGGTGACGAAATTGTATACCACCTCCAGCGCCGGGTTGCCCATGACCTCGCTTTCGTCGTTGTCCTCGACGACGTGAATCACCCGGCTCCAGTGGATACGCTTCGTGCCCGTCGATGAGCCCGTCCCTGTCTGCATCTGGTAATACGTCGGCAACCCATACCGCTCGCTCGTCGGGTCCGTGTCGTAATCGGTAATCCGGGCCGTCCCCTCGGAATACGGCGTAACGTACAGAATACCGCCCTCCGCCACCCGACCTACCGGCTGCGATAGATCCGTCTTGCCGTCGTTGAACCCGATGAGGAGCGCCCCGTACTGGCCCAACGTCGCCAGTTTATCCAAACGCTTGAACTTTGTCTGCAGTCGCAACCGCTTCCACAGCGTCCCCCATGCTTCCTCGAACGGGGTCTCCTCCGCTTCGGACTCAATGACCGCCGGCGTCAACCGCCACGACTCGTTTACGGGTCGCTGAATAACGGCCCGGGCGATAGGGTTCCGCCGAAAGGCCGGCAGGTAATGACCGCTCCAGGTCGGGTCCTTGACATAGCCGAGCGCCGTGTAGAGGTCCCGATTGGTATAGGCGTTCGACTCACTCAACCGGCCGGCAATCGACGCCCGCGTGGCCGCCGTCGCCAGCATGGCATACTGCATCGCCACCGCCTGCCATTGCGCCGCTGTTACCCGCGGTTTCGCCATTAGTGTTTCCCCTCACTCAGCGCATCGATCTTGACCTCCAGGCGGTCGAGCCGTTTCACCACATCCGTGCGGATGTACTCCATTTGTGCCTCCAGCGCCGCAATGCGCCTGTCCTTGTCCGCCTGACCGCGGAGGTCATCGATGAAACCGGTCGCTGCGATCAACAGCAGGCCGGTCAGAATTGTAATGATGATCTGGTATGCCCGTTTGCCATTCGTGTTGCTCGCTGCCATATCACCATACCCCTATGCGCTTAGGATTATTTAGCATCATGAAGGCGCCCGACAAGGCATCGACCTGATCGGACGTGCAGGATTCCGTCCCGTCGAAATTCTGCAGCTCGTTCAGGAACGCCTCGTTCCACATCCCGCGAACCAGTTTGACGTTGCCGGCCTCCGCCTGGGCGCTGACCGGCTTCGCCCGGACCCCCTTCGATTCATGGACCGGATTGACCCGCGCATTGTAGCCCGTGAGACTGCGCACCTGGAACAATGCCTCCGCCTTGCCCGCCTGCCCGGGATCCTGCTCGATCCCCACCAGTACGCCGGGGCCATCCTGGCTGGCAACCTGCCGAATGGTCTGCTCCACCTGGTGCGGCGACCCCTGAAATCGACACATGTCTGTGACATAGTAGATCCC
>JAKQQT010000474.1 GCA_029564025.1 Armatimonadota bacterium
AGACCAAGTGCGTCCCTGATGACGGAAGAGGGCGCGAGCGAAGCGAGCGCCCGATGAGGAAGTGAGAAGATTCGGCCGCAGCGTTCATTCAGTCAAGGCCGGAAGTCGCCGTTCACGAAGTCAGGCACCACCGGCACGGCGGCCCTTGATAATCATCATTATCGTTGCCGGCCTACGCGCACGCGCTGTGCCCGGCAATCGATAATGACGGATTATCAGAACCACCGCAAGGTGTGCGTGCGACTACGCACGCACGTATTGGAATACCTAGGCCAACGTTCGCCCATCCTTCCCGGGCGCGGCGGTCGTAAGGTGCGTGCTTGTGTCGCCGCCAAGCCGTCGCCACAAGCCCGTTTTTGTGTTCACCCACCGGCCCGCCCGCCCGCCGCCCGCCGCCCCCGCGCGTCTACGCCGCGCCTGTCCCCCGCTCTTATCAGCGGGTGCTCCGGCGCGCCGTCGGCAAGCCGCCGCCGCGCCGGAACCGCTGCACCCGCTGATAATCCCGGTCACGGCATGCCGTGCCCCTACCGGTTCCATCTTCCATCCTCCATCTTCCACAGTTGTTGACCTTCCGCCGCGCCGGAAGGTTAGCATGACGTGGTATGAAGATTCTCATCATTGGCAGTGGCGGGCGGGAACACGCGCTGGCGTGGGCATTGGCGCGCAGTCCCGAAGTGGAAAAAGTTATCGCTGTGCCGGGAAGCGCCGGCATGGGACGCGTGGCCGAATGCGTACCCGTCGACGTAGCGGACCACGGCGCGGTGGCGGAACTGTGCCGAACCGAGCGTATCGACTTGGTGGTCATCGGCCCGGAACGCCCGCTCATTGCCGGACTGGCAGACGACCTTCGCGCGAAAGGCATCGCCGTGTTCGGGCCGGGCGCCGACGGGGCGCGCATCGAGGGTTCCAAGGTGTTCGCGAAGAACCTGTTCCGCGACGCAGGTATTCCCACCGCCCGATTCGAAACGTTCGACAACGCCGATTCAGCGGAAGTCCGCGCCCGGGAATGGCAAGGCCCGCTTGTCGTGAAAGCCGACGGCGAGGCGTTCGGCAAAGGCGTCCTGCTGTGCGACACACCGGACGACGCTGTGCAGGCTGTCCGCACGGTGATGCGGAGTGAGGCATTCGGTCAGGCGGGTCGGCGCGTGGTCCTGGAAGAGCGCCTTTCCGGCACCGAGATGAGCCTGTTTGCATTGTGCGACGGGAAAAGCGTTTTGCCTTTCCAGACGGCGCAGGATTACAAACGCATCGGTGAAGGCGACACCGGACCGAACACCGGCGGCATGGGCGCGGTTTCACCGGTTCCGTTCGTTACGGAAGAAATGCTTAAGGCGGCGGTGGATGATATCCTCGCCCCCACTGTAAATGCCCTTCGGGAACGCGGCATCGATTACCGGGGCCTGCTGTACGCCGGGCTGATGTGGACCGCCGACGGATGGAAGATTCTGGAGTACAACTGCCGGTTCGGCGACCCGGAGACGCAGTCGTTGTTGCCTCGCCTGGAATCGGACCTGGCGCCTTTGTTGATGGCGTCGGCGAACGGCGACCTCGGCGGTCGGGAACTGTGTTGGTCGGACGACGCATCGGCGTGCGTCGTACTGGCATCGGAAGGCTATCCCGGCGCTTATGAAAAAGGCCGGATTATCCGCGGCCTGAGACTGGCAGAGGAGATGGGAGCCCTGGTGTTCCATGCCGGAACGTCGCGGAATGATCAGCGCCTGTTCGCGACATCGGGCGGGCGCGTGTTGAACGTTACCGCGACCGGCGCGACCATCGCGGAGGCGCTGGAAAAGGCGTATGAGGCCGCGGACGCGATCGAGTTTGAGGGAAAGCAAATGCGCCGTGACATCGGTCGCAACCAGTATGCGGGAAAGGATTTAAAAGCGTGATTGCGCGGTACTGCCTGCCGGATATGGCGGCTGTCTGGAACGAGGACACCCGGTTCGCCAAGTGGCTGGAGGTTGAATTGGCCGTGGCCGACGCCCTGGCCGAGATTGGGGAGATTCCCGGCGAAGCCGCGAAGGTGATGCGCCGCACCGGCCGCGTGGACGCGGAGGAAATCGCCGAGATCGAGAAAACCACCGACCACGACGTGATTGCGTTCATCAAGGTCGCCACGCGTGATATGGGCGAGGCCGAAGCGTACTTCCACCGGGGCGTCACCTCCACCGACATCGTGGACACGGCCCAGGCACTGCAATTGCGCGACGCCTGCGACCTCCTGCTGAAGGACCTGGACGAGCTGGACTCTGCGCTGGTGGCCCGCGCGAAAGAACACCGCGATACGCTGATGATTGGCCGCACACACGGCATCCACGGCGAACCGGTGACGTTCGGGCTGAAGTTGGCTGTGTGGATTGCCGAGGTCCGCAGGAACCGCGAACGGCTGGAACACGCGCGGAATACCATCTCGGTCGGTAAAATCAGCGGGGCGGTGGGCACGTATGCGAACATAGACCCGAGGGTTGAGGAAATCGCCTGCCGGATTCTTGAACTGGAGCCCTCTCCGGCTTCGACGCAGACGTTGCAACGCGACCGGCATGCGGAACTGCTGACGGTGTTCGCCATCATCGGTGGAAGCCTGGAGAAGTTCGCTACCGAAATCCGAAACCTCCAGCGCACGGATATCCTGGAGGCGGAGGAGTACTTCAAGCCGGGCCAGCGCGGCAGTAGCGCCATGCCGCACAAGCGCAACCCCATCACGGCGGAACGCGTGGCCGGCCTGGCCCGCATCCTGCGCGGCAACGCTCTGGCGGCGCTGGAAAACCAGGCGCTTTGGCACGAGCGGGACATTACCCATTCCAGCGTCGAGCGCGTGATACTGCCCGATTCCTGCCTGCTGTTGCACTACATGCTCCGCAAGTTCACCGACGTAATGGCGCGCCTCATCGTGTATCCGGAGAACATGGCGCGCAACATCGACCGCACGAAGGGGCTGGTTGCCTCGCAACGCGTGATGCTGGCGCTGACCGAGCAGGGAATGAGCCGCGAGGACGCCTACAAGACCGTACAGAAGCATGCACTTGCCGCGTGGAACGGCGCCGCCGATTTCCGCGCCAACCTCGAATCCGATCCGGAGGTCACGCTTCGCCTCAGCCCGCAGAGGCTGGACGACCTGTTCGACTACCGCTACTTTGCCCGCCACGTGGGCCGTGTGTTTGAACGACTGGGGATAGCCTGATGCCGAAAGCCAAAGTCACCGTAACGCTGAAAGAGGGCATCCTCGATGCGCAGGGACAGACCGTGAAGACGGCCCTGGAGCACCTGGGATTTGCCGTGGACGACGTCCGCATCGGAAAGTTCATCGAACTGCAGATACCGGACAGTGTGACGGCCGAGGACGTGAAGAGCATGAGCGAGCGCCTGCTCTCGAATCCCGTGCTGGAGAACTTCCGGTTCGAAATCGAGCCGGACTGAACAGGCAGACGAGGAGACCCCATTGAAGTTCGGCGTGATCATTTTCCCGGGAAGCAACTGCGACATGGACGCAGTGCATGCCGTCAACGACGCGCTCGGTCACGAAGCCGTCCCGATCTGGCACGAATCGGAGAGCCTGGAGGGCTCCGATGTGGTGATCGTGCCGGGCGGTTTCTCGTACGGCGATTACCTGCGGTGCGGTGCGATCGCGAGGTTCAGCCCCATTATGAGGGCCGTTGAACAACACGCCGGAGACGGCAAGCCGGTCATCGGCATCTGCAACGGATTTCAGATACTCACCGAGGCGAACCTTCTGCCCGGAGCGTTGCACCGCAACACAGGCCTGCGTTTCCTCTGCCAGACGGTGAACCTGCGCGTGGAGAACACCGACACGATTTTCACCCGCGCGCTCAAGATCGGCCAGGTTTTACGCCTCCCGATCGCGCACAACGAGGGCAACTACTTTGCGGAACCGGACGTCCTGGCGGAGATTGAGCGCAACGGCCGCGTTCTGTTCCGGTACTGTGACGAGGACGGGAACGTGACGCCGGAAGCGAACCCGAACGGAAGCCTGAACAACATCGCCGGTGTGGTAAACGCCGCCGGCAACGTGCTGGGTATGATGCCGCACCCGGAACGCGCTTGCGAGGCGCTCCTCGGCTCCGACGACGGCCTCGGTATTTTCCGCTCCATCGTCGGGGAATTCTGAAATGGCCGCGGCGGGACAGGACCTTTCTGTCCGCGTGGTCGACAAATCCGAAGGCTTCCGGAACCTTCGTGATGCCTGGAACGACCTCCTGATGCGGAGTCATTCCGCCACCCCGTTCCAGACGTGGGAATGGCTGTGGTCGTGGTACACACAGATTGCGCCCAAACGCCGCTTGCTGATTCTGATGGTGTACCACGGCGAAACCCTCATCGGCATAGCCCCGTTCGAGCGTGTCGGATTTCACGGCCTGCCGGTCCGAAGGCTCAGGTTTATGGGCGGAGGGCCGTCGGACTATCTGGACGGTATCTATGAATCCGGGCGCGAAGAGGATGTTCTTTCGGCCGTGTTCGGGTGGGTGAAGGAAAACCGGAGCCAGTGGGATATCCTCGACTTACAGCACGTCCGGCAGGACTCGCCGACGCTGAGGCACCTGGAGTTGCTGGGCGCGGAATCGGATTGGCGTGTCGCCACCCGGCCGCAGGACGTGTGTCCGTGCGCTTTGCTGGGTTCGGATTGGCAGACAACCGCCGCGCGGTTCGGGAAAAAGACACGGAGCAACCTGGCCTATTACGAGCGATTGGCTTCACGCGAGTTTAATGTTGAGATGCGGGAGGTTCGCACAGAGGAACTCGAGTCCGCGCTTGGCAGGCTGTTCGAACTCCACGCGGCCAGGTGGCGCAAACGGCTGTTGCCCGGGGTGCTTGGCGCCGGACGCACCCAGCGATTTCACCGGACAGCCGCGCCCCTGCTGGCGGAGTCGGGCCGGCTGAAGTTCCTGGGAATCCGGCTGAACGGTGAATGGCAGTCGTTGCTCTACTGCCTGGCGCTGGGCGAACGCACGATGTATTACATCGGAGGCTGGAATCCGGAGTTCCGAAAGTACAGCCTGGGAACCTTGCTCATCGGAAAGGCAATGAAGGACGCCGTGGACGGCGGATGCGTTGAGTTCGACTTCCTTCGCGGGGACGAACGGTACAAGGAGCGCTGGACCACGGAGAAGCGGGTCAGCCGGCGCATCATCGCCCACCTCGGAACGCCGGGAGGCCTGCTGGGTTCGAGAGCGGCGCTGACCGGCAACCGCGCGGGCTACGCGGCACACGGAGTTTGGGAGAAGGTGCAGGGGTAAGGATTCAGTATTCAGGAGTCTAACCTCGAATCCCGAAATCGCGCTAAAATCAGTACACCATGGCATCCGAATTGACGCGATATGAGTCGGAGGATTTGTTTGCGAAACGGCGGGAGTTGGATTCGTTAAACGAACAACTCGCCGAACGCGAAATGGAGTTGGTGACCTGGCGCGCGAAATTGGTCCGATTGGAACGGACGGATAGGCGATTGCGAAAGGCCGTATTCTGATGCCGAACAACGAAGACAGCAATCCCCTTGTTCCATGCTCCGACGCCAACCTCGATGTGATGGCCTCCCCACCGGAAGAACCGGTTCTCACGCTGCAGTGGGGGTACATCAATTCGGTAAATTCCGTCGCCTTCTCCCCGGACGGGCGGTA
>JAKQQT010000496.1 GCA_029564025.1 Armatimonadota bacterium
TTCGCGTGGAACGGGGCGTCGACATGCCGGCCATTGTCGTTCCGCGTGAACTGATAGTGGAAGTGTGCACGGCTCTTCGGGACGATGCCGGCCTTCGTTTTACGATGTTGTCGGATCTGACAGCGTCCGATTATCTGGACCGGGATCCCCGCTTCGACGTGGTATATCATCTGTTAAGTTTTGACCTGAACGCTAGGCTTCGCGTGAAGGTTGGCGTACCCGAGTCGGATTGCCGGTGTCCGTCGGTGACTTCCGTCTGGCCGGGCGCAAACTGGCCCGAACGCGAAGTGTGGGATATGTTCGGCATCCGTTTTACGGGGCATCCGAACCTGGAACGCATCCTGACACCGGAAGGCTGGGAGTACTTCGCCCTGCGCCGTGATTTCCCGTTGCAGGGGCCCGGAATGGTCCGTTTGTATGAGGATGTGACCGACGTCCTGTAGATCAGGATATCTGACAACCATGCGCGTATCGCCTTTCATAAACCCGGAATACACGAACCCATCCGCGGGATTGACGGACACAACGTTGACGCTGAACCTGGGTCCCCAGCATCCCAGCACGCACGGGGTCCTGCGCCTGGTTCTGGAACTCGACGGCGAGACCGTGGTTTCCTGCGCGCCGCACATCGGGTATCTCCACACCGGTTTTGAAAAGAATATGGAGGCCAAGACCTACCACAAGGCCATTCCGTACACCGACCGGATGGACTACCTCAGCGCGATGATTTATAACGTCGCGTATGTCCTGAGTGTGGAGAAACTGTGCGGTATCGAGATCACGCGGCGTTGCGCCTATGTTCGCGTTCTGGTAACGGAACTTCAGAGGATTGCCAGCCATATGGTCTGGTACGGAACGACAGGAATGGACCTCGGCGCTTCGACGACGTTCCTGTATGCGTTCCGGGACCGCGAGGATTTGCTGAATTTCTTCGAGGAACTCGCAGGCGGGCGAATGACGCCCAGTTACTCGCGCGTGGGTGGTATGGCGGCGGACCTGACGACGGGTTTTGAGAAGCGGTGCCGCGCGTTTCTGGATCAACTGGAACCGAAAATCGACGATTATGAAGCCTTGCTGACCGGAAATGAGATCTTCAAGGAACGAACTCAGAACGTGGGATATGTGTCCACCGAGGATCTGATTGCGCTTGGAGTCACCGGACCGGTTCTGCGCGCATCGGGTCTGAAATGGGATTTACGCAAGAACCAACCGTATCTCGTATATGACGAGTTTGAGTTCGATGTGCCGACGGCGACAGCGAGTGATGTGTACTGCCGGTACCTCGTGCGCATGGCTGAGATGAGGCAGTCGATTCGCATCATACGCCAGGTGCTGGACGGTATGCCGGAAGGCGACATCAACATCAGCGACACCAAGTTCCGGCGTCCCAGCAAAGACACCATCATGGTCGGGATGGAAGAGTTGATTCACCACTTCAAACAGATGACGTCCGGATTCCCGGTACCACCGGGAGAGGCGTATGTCCCGGTCGAAAGCAGTAAAGGCGAACTTGGTTTCTTTATTGTCAGCGACGGCACCGGCAAGCCACAGCGCGTTCGCGTGCGGCCTCCATCGTTCTTCAACCTACAGGCACTGCCGCTTATGGCAAAGGGACGCATGATCGCCGACGTTGTGGCTCTTATCGGCAGTCTGGACATCGTGCTCGGGGAGATTGACCGCTGACAGTGCCGGTAGATACAGATTCATGACAGAGACACCCATTCGCATACAGACCAGACAACCGCTCGATATGCGACCGCTGAGCGAGCGTGCCGTGGCGCGTATCCGCGAGTTGATGAAGCGATACCCGCGCAAAGGGTCGGCTCTTCTGCCGGCTCTTTTCGTGGCTCAAGCCGATCACGGCTATGTCACCCACGGTGCGATGCGCGAGATCGCCGGCCTTCTGGAAATATCTCCGGCGGACGTGGAAGGCGTGGCGACGTTCTATACCATGTTCGCGAAGCGCCCGGTAGGTGAATACGTACTGCAGGTGTGCACCACGCTGTCGTGCGCCTTGTGCGGCGGCATCTCGATGCTCAAGCACCTGGAGAAGACACTCGGCATCCACGCCGGTGAGACCACGCCAGACGGCAAGTTCACGTTGTTGCCGGTTGAGTGCCTTGCCTCCTGCGGAACCGCGCCGATGATGCAAGTGAACGACCTGTTTGTGGAGAGGCTGACTCTGGAACGCGTGGACGAACTGATTGCGGAATTGAGAGCGAAACCGGGCCACTTCGGACGCCAGATTGCGGGCACCTACGACCCGCATTACCTGGG
>JAKQQT010000130.1 GCA_029564025.1 Armatimonadota bacterium
ACGACGTCAGCAACTGGCCGAAGGTGACAATCACCGAGACGAGGATGCTGTTCCAAAGGAAGTTTGCGAAGGGCACGGTGGTCCAGGCGTTCAGGTAGTTCTCCCAGTGCATCCCGCTTGGGAACAGGCCGCCACTTTGCCGGAAAAACTCGGTTTTGTCGCGCAGTGACGCGGCGATCATCCAGAAGAACGGACCCAGCATGCTCAGTCCGACGAGAAGGAGAACGATGAAGGCGGCGCCGTCCGCGATATGGTTGCGTTTTCGCATCAGCTTCCCGTTGAAGCCCATCGTCGGGTGATCGCCAGTTGGCCGAGCGTGACGATCAGAATCACGATAAACAGCGCAAATGCCAACGCCGATGCGTAGCCCAGGCGGAAGTTCGTGAACGCCTGGGTGTAAATCTGGTACACGTAGACTTCGGTTTGGGGTGTCGGCAGGCCGGCCGTCATCATATAGATTTGCGTGAAGACCTGGAATCCGCCGATAACCGACATCGTGAAGATGAACAGCGAGGTCGGTGACAACAGGGGCCAGGTGACGGCCCAGAACATCTGCCACGGTGTGGCACCGTCGATGCGGGCCGCTTCGTAGTAACTGGAACCGATGCCCTGCAGGCCCGCCAGGTAAAGAATGGCGTTGTATCCCAGGCCGGTCCAGACGCTCATGATGATGATTGCCGGCATGGCCCACTGCGGCGATCCCAGCCATCCGGGCGGATTGGTAATCAATGGCAGAAACGTGATGTGCCCGTTGGAAACCCACGGAATCTGCAAGGCCATCAGCATTTTGTTGATGAGGCCGTGTTCCGGATTGTACAACAGGCGCCACACGATGGACAAAGCCACGATGCTGGTGACGCTGGGCAGGAAGAAGATGACGCGGAACGCCGCCATACCCCACAATTTCCGGTTCAGCAAAAGGGCAATCATCAGCGAAATAGCCATGCTCAGGGGAACCGTGGCGGCGGTGAAGTAAACAGTGTTCACCAGAACCCGTTTCAGCGTATCGCCTTTGGTCAGGTCCTCCCACAGCGTCACGTAGTTGGCCAGGCCGACGTACTTCGGCGGCGTCAGGATGTCCCACTGGAGAAGGCTGACAACCAGGGCGCCGAAAATGGGAATCACCGAGAAAACAAGCAAGCCGATGAAACTTGGCGCCAGGAAAGCCGATGCTACCGCGGTGTCGCGCCGGACGATCCGGTTCGAGAAGGCGTTCATAATCCCGCCTCCTGCAATTTGTCGATTCTCCTTGCGGCCGAACGGAGCGTTTTCGCAACGTCCTTCTTCGCGGTGAACATCTGGACGATTTCCGCCCGCATCAACTCGCCAATTGCGCTGGAGTTGGGATTCAGTTCCAGCGGTCGGGCGTATTCGGCGGCCGTCAGGAACTGCCGGTCGTTATCGGGCGGGTAATTCGGATCCAGGAAATCCGGCGAATTGGCGACGCTCACAAAAGACGGCATGTCTCGTCCGGTACGAGCCTGGTGTCTCTGTCCCTCCGGGCCTGTCAGGAACTGCATAAGTTTCCAGGCTTCCTCCAGGTTGGGGCCGTCGCGCCTCAACACGTAGGTGTTGGCGAACAGGACCGTGGCCTTCTGTTTTCTCATCGGAACGGGGCCCACGTCCCAATCCAGGGGCTTGCCGTCCATCCCCTTCGCGGTTCGGAAAAACAGCGAGCCCCAACGGCCCTGTATGAACATCGCCTGCCGTCCGTTACGGAACATATCGCTTCCGCCGCCCAGGTCCTGGGCCTGGTCCGGCGAAGGGAAAACTTTGTACTTGTACTGGCAGTCCTGCAGGAATTGAACCGCTTCAATGGCCTCCGGGGAATCCAGCAGGCATTTCTTCATGTCCGGCGTGAAAGCGCGGCCGCCGTTTTGCCAGATCCAGTACATGATGCCGTCCATCTGGGTGGGCGCATCGCACCCGAACTGGTCAATCCGCCCGTCGCCGTTTGTGTCCTTGGTCATCTTCAGGCAGGCGTCCAGGAAGTCGTCCCAGGTCCAGCCTTCTCGCGGGAACGGCACACCGGCCTTGCGGAACATGTCCTTGTTGTAATACAGGCAGAAGGTGGTCCACCCGCGCGGCAGTCCGTAGAACTCGCCCTTGTATTTCAAGGCCGGCGGGAGTTGGGGGAACATCTTGTCGACCGGGAACTTGTCGCGTTCGATCAGCGCATTCAGGGGGTGCAGGGTTTTCCGGTCCGCAAAGGTCGGCAACTGGTCATAAGCCAGTTGCATGATGTCGGGCGCGACACCCCCTGCGAACTGAATCTTGAGGCGCTGGTAATACTGGGTGCCGGGTACCTGTTGAACCTCGATATCGACGTTCGGATGCTGAGCCTTGTAGCGGTTCAGCAGTTTGGTCAGGCTCTCCATGCCCTCCGGGCCTTCCCAGCAAGCGAGCGTGAGCAGAACCCGGTCCGTACCGGCCGTCTTCCGGGCGCATCCGGCAAGCCCGAACGCGGCTGTCAACACGGCACAGCCTGCAAGAAACAGCCGGCATCCGGCAATCAGTTGAGCGTATCGCATAAGCGCCTTCCAGCGTATCGAGCGTCAGCGGTTTGGTGAGAACGCGGTCAGTTCCGGAGCAACGCTTCCCGACAACATCGAGCGTGCAAGCAGTTCGGCGGTGTACGGCCCGAGCAGGATTCCGTTGCGGAAGTGACCTGTCGCCAGCCAGACGGTGTCTTGCCCCGGGGCGCGCCCCATCAACGGCATCACGTCGGACGAGCCCGGCCTCAAACCGGCCCATACAGCGCTGACCTCTGCTTGTGCCACTGCCGGGACCATGCGCAGTCCGCCGCGTATCACGGTGGTAATGCCCTCCACCGACGTTCGGCTGTCATAGCCGACCTCGTCCTGCGTGGAGCCAAGTAACAGCGTTCCGTCCGGCCACGGCACGGCGTATCCCGTGTAGGAGTACAGCACGTGGCGCACAAATGTCGGCAAGCCCTTCAACGCGACGATCTGCCCCCGAACGGGAAAAACGCGCGGCAATTCCGGCATGAACTTGCGGAACCGGGCGGACCACGCGCCGGCGGCAATGACCACGGCTTCCGCCGGAACCGTTTCACCGGCAAGGTGAACCGTCACACCGTTCGCTCCATCCGTTACGATATCGTGAGCCTCGGTCCCTTCCCGAATCAAGGCGCCACATCGAACAGCCCCGTAACGATAAGCCTGCACCAGTTGGCGCGGAACGACCTGGCCTTCCATCGGCGACAGGATGGCGCTGAGCACTTCGCCGCCCAGAGCCGGTTCTTCTTTTCGGGCCTCTTCGGCGGTCAGACGGGAGTAGGGGAGTTTCGCCAGTTCGTACATCGGCAATGCGTTGTGGAACTTGGCTTCGTCCTCTTCGGTGAAGGCAATGCGAAGGATGCTCCTTCGGTTGTAGCCGGTTGAGACACCCGATACGTCTTCGATTTCGTTGACGGCGCTTTCATACATCCGGAGGCCGGCAACCACGGCGTCCAGGAACGGGCCGGGCTGTTTGGCTTCCGCGATTGGAGCCAGCATCCCGGCGGACGCGCCCGTGGCCTCCTCGCCAATCCGACCGCGTTCGAGCAGGGTCACTTCGGCTCCGCCCTTCGCCAGGTAATACGCCACGGCGCAACCGGCAATGCCACCTCCGATAACTACAACCTTCATGCCAACCTAACCTCCCGCAACCATATGCGCCATTTGAAGCACATCACCGTCCTTCAGTGTCACCGTGTCCCATTCCGTGCGTGCAAGGATGCGGTCGTTGTATTCAACGACAATCAGTTTCGGCTCGAATCCGCGCTCGCGCAGGAATCCTTCAATCGTTGTCTGGGCCGTCTCGTATTTCTTGTCGTTTACGGTAATCGTCACGGTACGCCTCCAATCGCCTTTGCCAGTTCGGAAGTCGCGAGGCCGGGATCGGGAGCGTCAGATATGGAACGTATGACCGCCACTCCAGCCGCGCCGGCCGCCATGCACATAGCGGCGTTCGCCGGGGTGATTCCCCCTATTGCGATGACCGGCAAAGGCGATGGGCGGGACTCGGCGGCGGTGCACGCGTGCTTAAGCCCGCGCAAACCGGCTACGGGACCGCCCGGATGCGATTCCGAAGAAAAAACGGTGCCGAATACCACGTAGTCGAGTTCGCGCTCGCCCAAAGCACCGGTCACCAGGTCGTCCCAGTGAATGGAACGTCCGATAATGGCATCCGGACCCAGGACGTCGCGCGCCTCCTCGGCCCTCGTGCCACGCGCCGGGAGATGCACACCGTGTGCCCGGGCTCTGTATGCCGCCAACACGTCTCCATTCACGATGATCGGCACCTCCGGCCAGAAGTCGCGGAATTCCTCAATCCAGGCGATGCGTTCCTGCGTGGAAGCGGTTTTGTCGCGGTATTGGACGCATGTAAGTCCGTTGCGGATCGCCGAGAGCAAAACGTACGGCGTCCCGTGCGAGGACATTTCTGTGACCAGCATCAGTGCCGGCAATTCCAGTTTCAATTGCGTCCTATCACTCCGGTCAGCGGACTGCTGGCACTGGCATAGGCTTTCATATCGATGCGTCCGGCTTCCCACGCGAGACGCCCGGCTTCAACACCCATGGCGATGGCCTTGCCCATCGCGGCCGGGTCTTTTGCCTCGGCGATGGCGGTGTTCACAAGGCAGGCATCCGCGCCGAGTTCCATGGCGAACGCCGCGTCGCTGGGCGCTCCGATGCCGGCGTCAACGACAACCGGTATGTGTGCGTTTTCCACGATAATGGCAATCTGGCGCCACGTCACCAGTCCCTGTCCGCTCCCGATGGGAGACGCGAGCGGCATCACGGTGTGCGTGCCCATCTCTTCCAGCCGTTTCGCCAGAATCGGGTCCGCATTGATGTATGGAAGAACGGTGAAACCTTCATCCAGCAGAACCTTGCAGGCTTCCAGCGTGCCGACCGGATCGGGAAGCAGGTACTTGGGATCGGGAATGACTTCCACCTTCACCCAGTCGCTGAGGCCCATGGCGCGCGCCATGCGGGCTGTTTTTATTGCTTCCTCAGCCGTTCGTGAACCGGCGGTGTTCGGGAGAATCCGGTATTTCGACCAATCAATGAAGTCGAGGAGGGTCTTTTTCGATGGGTCATCCAGGTCCAACCTTCGCAAAGCCACGGTGATGATTTCGGCGCCGGATGCCTCGATGGCGGCGTTCATTTCCTCGTTGTTGCGGTATTTGCCCGTTCCGACCATCAAGCGGGATTTTAACTCGACGCCGTTGATGACCAGACGGTTTTGACCCCCGTTGCCCGTGTTGTTTTTCATCGATAAAGTCTCCACAAAAATATAAGGGCCGCGCGGGAATGCGCGACCCTTCTGCGGAATCGGTACGCTTCCCTACGCCGGCATAACCCGGATCAGGTGCAAGGGGTCAGGGGTACCACCCCCTCTCAGTCCCACCAGGACGCCCCCAGCGTCATCCTCAGTATAGCAACGGCACACGGGGGTTCTTCTCTCATTTGGGCGTGATGCCGGCTCCGCCAGGTTCAAGTACGCACGCCGCATCCCCCGGCAATACCGCGTTTCTCTTCTTTTCGAGAAGGAGGGGTTGGGGTGGTTTTCGGGGGGATGTACATCGTTACCACCCCTTGCCCCTCCTTGGTAAGGAGGGGCAAGGGTATGACCCTTTTACTGAGTTGTGTGCGCCGCTTGACCTATGGCGGTGGCGTTTCTTCTCTTAAGGCGAGCTAGACCTGGCGAAACCCGTCGTTCTCGGTACCTTCCCACGTGATCGGACGTCCGCCTGCTCCGGCGCAGGTTACCCGGATCCGGCCTTCGGCAACAGTCAGGTCCCTCGCCGGACCGTAGGCGCCTTCACACGCGAGAAGTTCGCGTCCGGAGCGGGGACCCATGCGGCAGACGCGTATCTCGCGCGCGGCCGGATTCCACCAGGCTATCCAGACGTTGTTGTATTCGTCCGCCCGAATCATCGGCGCGGCGTCGTTCCCGCCGGTCGAAACCTGCAACTTCGGTCCGTCTTCTTTCTGTGTGTATACGAAGCGGGCGGGTGGTGTTCCCTCGCACCAGGTATGCCAGGCCGATCCGTCGGTGGTCACACAACATTCAGGCCTTGGCATCGTGTTTCCTCAACCGTCGGTATTGCTTCACGGTTCGTTCCGCGAGGTCCGTGATGCGGCTGTTGTCGAAACCCATCACGTAACTACGGACTGTGTTGTTGAAATCCCTGGTCCACTTGTCCGGTATCGCCCGGGCACCCAGCATTGCGCCGATGACGCTTCCGGCGGTTGCGCCGTTGCAATCCGTGTCATTTCCGCACCGAACAGCGATGGAAATCGTCTTCCCAAAGTCCTTCTGACCGTACATCAGCGCGAGGACCACCCAAACGGCGTTGTTGATCGTGTGGACCCAGTGGTAATGCCCATATTCCGCCTGGGCGCGTTCCCAGCATTCCTGCCAGATGGGGTATTCGACGCACCAGTCGAGTGCACCTCGGATGGCTGACGCGAGCCGGCTGGACGGAGGGATGCACGCCAAACCGGCCTCAATCGCCGCCCGAGGATCATCCAGCGAGAACGCCGACGCAATCATAGCGGCCGCCCACATTTCGCCGTAGATTCCGTTGGCCGTGTGCGAGAGCGACGCATCCCGGTACGCTATTTTGGCCGCGTCCAGCGGTCGACCGGCGTTCACGTAACCGAAAGCGTCGGCCCGGATTTGTGCGCCAATCCACTCCCGGAAGGGATTCCGGTACGTTGCCGTAAGAGGCGGTTCCAACCCGTTCACGATGTTGCGGTAGGCGACCCGTTCCGCCGTGAATACCTGACCGAACGGAAGCAGGGTCTGCCACTCCTGCGCGACATTTTCGGTTGTGAACCCGGGGCCGTATTTCTCGATGTAGTGCAGGCCGATGATGGCGTAGTCGATATCATCGTCGCGCTCAGCAATGCGGATATTCGGCCTGGTGCAACCGGAGATATTCGGATTCGTCAGCCACGTGCCGTCAAGTTGCTCCGGAAACGGATCGGGCATGGGGAAGTAATCGGTCAGTTCCGTCTCGCCCACCAGCGAGAGGTACAGGTCAACGTAATTGCGCGGACGGCCTTCAACGGGCTTGCCGAGAACGCAACCGGCGATTCGTCCCAGCCACGCTCCAAGCATGCGGTCCGCGATGTCGGTTTCGGCGACTGGAAGATCCGCCGCGGGTTCGGGTAACAACGCCAGGATCGCGTCCAGCGAGCTTGGCTCCGCGTCCGCATTGGGCGCAACGTACGATCCGTCGTACAGGCCATCGAAGGCTGAGCGCCAGGCCGACTCGTCGTCCGGATGGTTTTCGTCCAAGTCCTTCAACCGGTCGCGCCACGCGGATACTTCCGCTCCTTCCTCGGCGCGTTGCTGAATCTCCTGCCGAACGTGATCCCGTATCTCGTGAAACTGCATTTCTCTCCTTGTTAACTGCTGGCGCTTGTGTAGTAGCGGGTGGCGAAACGCCAGAAAAAACTGCTGACGCTGATGAACAATGCGGTCATGCCCAGGCCGATCAGCATCTCGTACGTTCGTTCCAATCCGATCAGGGTCTCCGCCGGAACGTGCGCGATGAACACCAGGGGAATGACATAGGTAAAGACCTTCATGGCCGCCGTGCCGTAGATATTCATCGGTGTGCGGGCCACCTGAAACACCGTCTCGCCAAGCGTCCAGAGGTTCTCGACCTTGATGAACCAGAAGGCGGTGGACATCAAAATCAGGTAGATTGAATAATAGATGCTCAATCCGCAGGCGACGAGAATCAAATATTCCAACACCGACAGAAACGTGACTTTGATTCCTGCAAGAATAACGCCGTAGATGATCATCAGGATCGAAGCCGCCAGCGTTCCCACTTCCGTGTAGTTCAAGTAGCGCATGGAAACGAAGAACTGGCTGTTCACCGGTTTGACCACCGTGAAATCGAAGTTGCCGAACCGTATCTGGGTCGGCAGTTCGGCGAGATTCCTTGAGAAGAACACGTTCACAAGCCCGGAGGTCAGAGCGTAAGTGCCGAGCAGAAGGACCGACTGTCCTTGCGTCCAGTTTCCGACGGCCTGCGTGTTGGCGTAGATAATCTTGATAAACACAAAGTAGGCGCCGACCCAAACGATGTTTGTGAACACGCCCGCCCAGAAGTTGCCGCGAAATTCCATGTCGCGGACCAGGCAGGTTCGCGCAAATATGAAGAGCAACCGGGCGTAGCGAAGAAACGGCCTCACATTCCCGTCCCCGTGTAGAGCCTTGAGCCGTACTTCCACCCGATGGCGCCGAGTACATACAGGACCGCCATCCATATCAACTGGATACCGATTCCCTGCAGTACCGCTTCACCCGCGAGCCGCCCGTTCAGGATGTCCAGCGGGAACGAGAGGGTGTAGCGGAACGGCGTCCATGCCGCCATCGTTTTCAGGATTGGCGGCAGGAGGTCGAACGGCGCCAACTGCCCGCTGAACACGGCCATCAGCATGTATTGCGTAAAGTAGACGGCGTGGACCTCGATGAAGTAGAACGCCAGCATCCCCAGCGCCCAGGCGAAGAAGAAGGCTGTCAGGTGTCCGAGAATCAGCGCCACCCAGAACTGCCAGCCGATGTTGAGCGCGGCCAGGGTTTGCGCCCCGATCTGCGAATTGAATATTCCGAACCACAGCAAGGCGAAGGGAATGAACAGGAATACCCGCATCATACGCCAGGCGATGTTGCCAAGATACTGGTACCGCATGTAACTGAACGGATAGAGCAGGAACTTGGATAACTGGCCGTCTTTCGCCGCGAACGCGATTTCCCACTGCAGGTGCGCTACCACGAAGTTGCTGAGAAACGTCATCGTGAGGTAGTACATCACGATCTGGCCGGAGTCGTAGCCGCCGATCTTGTCGCGCCCGTTCAGTCCCGCCATCCAGACGAACGGCATGATAATCGCCGGGGCGATGTCGGTCAGCATCCACAAAACAGCCTGGCTCTTGTAAGCCAGGCTGTCCTGGACGAAAACTCCTAGGATTGTGGCGTATCTCCGAACGACGTTCATGCCGTCATTTTAACGCAATCATCAGTATTGAATCAGCGACAGAACGTCGTAGCCTTCCAGGCGGTCGCGGCCGTTGAGCGCGAGGAGTTCAATCAGGAAGGCCAGGCCCATCACCTTGCCGCCCAGTTTCTCGATCAGTTCGATCGCGGCCTGCGCCGTTCCGCCGGTCGCCAGCAGGTCGTCCACGATGATGCACTTCTGGCCGGGCTTGACGGCATCTTCGTGCATTTCCACAACAGCTGTCCCGTACTCGAGGGCGTATTCGCACCGCACGGTCTTCCACGGAAGTTTTCCGGCCTTGCGTACAGGGACGAGGCCAAGCCGGCACGCCATGGCTACCGGAGCGCCGAACACGAATCCGCGGCTTTCGATGCCGATGATCACGTCGGCTTCCTTCTCCTCGGCGTAGTCCGCCATCAGGCTGATCACCTCGCGCATGGCCTTGGGATCGGCCAGCACGGGAGTGATGTCCCGGAACAGGATTCCCTTCTGCGGGAAATCGGGGATGGTGCGTATCAGGCTTTCCGCTATCATGGGTGGTTCCTTTCAGGTGAAAAGGTACGGCGGGCGGTGCACGCCGCGTTCCGTTACAATGGCCGTTATCAGTTCAGCCGGAGTGACATCGAATGCCGGATTCCAGACCTTCACGTCATCGGGTCCGATGCTCTGACCGCTGATCCAGGTGATCTCGGTGGGTGACCGCTCCTCGATTGGTATGGCGTCTCCATCGGACAGCGACGCGTCGATAGTAGACACCGGTGCCACCGCGTAGAATGGAACACCGTGCCGCTGCGCCACCACGGCCAGGTTGTATGTACCGATCTTGTTCGCGGCGTCTCCGTTGGCGGCGATGCGGTCGGCCCCGACCAGAACAGCGCTGACCAGGCCGCGTTTCATCAGCGAACCGGACGCGCCGTCGGGTATCACCGTTACGTCAAAACCATCGCGCATCATTTCCCACGCGGTAAGCCGAAGGCCTTGCAGGCGGGGCCGGGTTTCGTCGGCGAACAGCCGTATCGTTTTGCCCAACTCCCGTGCCGCGCGGAGTACGCCTAGCGCCGTGCCGAAACCCGCTGTGGCCAGTGCGCCGGCATTGCAGTGGGTCAACACCGTGTCGCCGTCTCTTAACAGAGTCGCTCCGTGGTGGCCCATCGCCCGGTTGATCTCGATGTCTTCCCGTTCAATGGCGCAGGCTTCATCCAACAGACGCACTCGCGCTTCGGCGGGCGAAAGGCCTTTGGCGGCGGCGCGCATACGGCGAACACCCCACGACAGATTGACTGCCGTGGGGCGCGCGCTGTCCATTTCGCGGCAGGCGGCCTCGAAGTCGGAGTCGAAGGACGCATCCGGGGCATCCTTCGCCGCGAGAGCGAGGCCGTAAGCCGCCGCAACACCGATAGCCGGAGCGCCGCGAACCGTCATGTCACGGATCGCGGAGGCCACATCGCGCCAGTCCGCAAGAAGGACATAGACCTCCTCGTGCGGTAGCCGGTTCTGGTCCAGCAGGCGAACGGCTGTACCGGCCCAGGAAACCGGCCGCAAGGCTTCGGGTTGCGGGATGGAGGTCATGGCTTCTTCGGTTCCATCAGGCTCACGATGCCGCTTTCGATGCCCAATGCACCGATGGACGAGACACCGAAGCGGTTGACCTGGGTGAACCAGTAGGTGTCTTCCGGGAACTGCTTCAGGTCTAGCACGCATTCGCGCGTGGCCGGGTTGAGAGTGGCAACCGGGAACCACGGACGGTCGTTCAGTCCGTTGTCACCGATGCGGCGGTACACGCGGTATCCGCCCGGATTCTCGAGGTAGTGCTGTTCGTTCAGCACCGCCGGAGCATCCCAGGTCAGTTTGACGTGGTCGTTGTCGATCCATTCCGCCTTCACGTTGCGGGGCGGCAACGGCGAATCGATTGAGGGCCAGTCGGTCTTCAGCGGCAGTACGAAGCGGTCGCTTTCGCCGCGATACACGGCGGTCAGGAAGTCCGTCAATTCCAGCCAGAACCAGGTCGTGCGCTCGGCTTTCGTAACGCGGGCGAGCATCAATCCCCGGGCGCCAACCACGTTTACGTTTCCGAACGGATTGGGTGTGCGGTGATAGCCGTTTAGCGTTCGGACCTCATCAACCTTCCGGTTGGGAAGTTTCATCAGCCCGTCCGACCCCGTGGTGCCCATGATTGTCGGAGTCGTGTCCATCGAATTGTCGAAGTTTCCGTCTTCGATGACAGAAGAGTACGAGACGGTACCGTCGGATGTGACCGGGCCGCTCTTATCGATCCTGACGCCGCGCTGAAACAGTTCAACCTTCGCGCCCTCGATGCCGCGTCCGTTGATGTCGGTGATGCGGATGGCAGATTCCTTCGGAAGGCCGAAGTAGTAGTCGCCGAAATGGCCGCGCGGCATATCCCACGTCTTGTTCAGGTAACCGGCGTCGAGTTCCGACCACAGGTGAGGACCATGCCAGTGCATCATCGTGACCGGGTGGTTCTGGAAGTGGGTCACCTTGCCCCCGTTGTCCGGCCAGGTGTGAGTTTCGTAACCGCCGTCGTCGAGCGCATAATAGTCGACGAGGCCGAGTTGGTGGCCCAGTTCGTGGGGTAATGACCACTCGGTGGCGCAACGCCACTCGCGGTTCGTTTGGGCCCACTTTCCGGTCTTTTTCTCCTCCTCGCTGTCTGTCCATATCCAGCCGCCCTGGTGGTAGCCGATGCCGTCTGCCTCGGTCAGGATTTTCACGGATGCGTCCACATCATCGGCGTAAAGGATGCGGTCCAGGCGAACGCGGGCCTCAACTCCGTTGGGGGCGGAAGGATACTTGCTGGCTTCGAACAGGGTGTTCATGATGTCCACATGCCACCGGTAGTAGTCCTCGAAGCAGAACGTGCCGGAGGCTGTTCTCGTTTCATGCCACGCCTTGACGCGGCCCTTGCTGACCACGTAGAAATAAGAGAAGCCCCACAGGGGATCCGAAATTTCGTTGTTGATAGTGGCGATTTCAGGTTGTTTGGTATCGATGCGGAAACCGGCGGTGTGCTTGCCGGACTGCCATTTCCATTTCAGCGGGAAGGATATCTCTTCCATTTCCTTCAACGCCTTGCCCTTAACCTTCTTGACCTCTTTCCCGTCGATCAGGAATGTTGCCTCGAAGGGTTTGGCGGTCGCGAATCCCACGTTCTTCACGTGCGCGGTAAGGGTCACCTCCTCGCCCTCTTTGTACTTGAGTTTGAGGTCGCCGACCATCTCTTCGGGATACAGGTACTTCCGGTCGCCGATGTCCTTGATGGGTCCGCCGGGGCGCAAGGTGGGGCGGCCCAACTGGTCGTAATCCACTCGCCCGTGCAAGCCCGCCAGTTTCGGCGTCAACTCGATGTAGGTGACGGTCAGGTCGGGTTTGCTGGGCTTCACGTCCCAGGAATCATCGCGGTCGATCTTGAAGGTTTTCACCTGACTGCGCGGATAAGCAAGAGCCGGACCGCCGACTTCCGACATATCGCGCCAGACAAGCAAGCGGATGCCTTCGTCGCGCAGATAGCAGTTGTTCAGGACGGTGCCGTCCTTGAGTTCCAGGGTGTCGGCGCGCGACACAGCCGAAAGCAGAAGGAAACCGGCGGCTGTTGCCGCCAGCAAAGCGATCTTTCGCATCGTGTTACTCCTTAAGCGGCGATATTTGCCGCCGGCAGGCGCCGGGACAGAAACGGCGAGTCCCGGACACAAAACCGCCACGGACGGTCCACGGCCTGGGATATTCCGATACGGGCGGTTGCCGCGATGTCCTCATCGACCACGGTGCGACCCGGTTCCAGGCGAAGTTGACCAGTGGACAGATCCATTTCATTGTGCATCATTCCAATGCCCAAAGCGGAGCACAAGCGTCCGGGGCCCGCGCAGAGGAGAAGGGATTGACTGGTTTTCCGCCGTTCCGACATAAGGTCAAGTCCCTGTTCCGGTTCGAGCGCCCGGATCAACACCGCTTCACCAATGCCTGGAGGACGTGTGACAACGTTCACACAGAACCAGCGGTGGATGTGGTAAACGTAGGCATGCCCTGAAGGGCCGAACATAGCCCGATTGCGGGGTGTGCTTCCGCGCGAGGCGTGGCAAGCGGGGTCATCGGCGGTATAGGCTTCGGTTTCGACGATAATGCCCGAACAGCGGCCTTCCGGGGTGTCGCACAACAGTCGCCAACCCAGGAGACGGCGTGCGGAAGCCAGTGTATCGCCGTCCAGCCAGTTCAGGTTCATTACGGCGTGTTTGCAGTGTTGGCCGTAGCCTGGGTGAGACCCGGTTTCCACCACTGGTCGGTCCACTGTAACGGAGGAGTATCTGCTTGCGGCCTGTCGAGAGCACCCCGAAACACTTGCTCCACGGTGGTTCCCGACGCCGATGTGACAGGCATAAGCACACGGGCCGCCGCCCCCTTCAGAGCAGTGTCGGACTGCAGGGCGATGCGGGTAGCGTAAAACGCGCCGGAGGAGATGTCTTCAAGCGTAGACTGCGACCAGGGAATGGCGGAAGCATTAAGAGTCAACACGGTAATCTGCTGTCGCTCATCGATCTGCACCTGACTGAGGGCGAGTCCGCGCCAGTGAATATCGATGGACTTGGACAGGATATGAGCCAGGTTGGCTTCACGCGGTGTTTGCAGTATCTGCACGGCCGGTGCCGGATTTCGGACTTGCTCGACCGGTTTTTCTGGCGCGGTAGCGGGTGCACGGGTGGAAGTTGTCGGGCGTGCCGGTTCGGGTATCGGCGCGGATCCCTGCTTGAACCAGAAACCTACGCCGATAATACCCGCCAGGACAAGCGTACCGGCAAGAGCTATGACCCGGAGCGCCGAGAATCGTGACACGGGCGCCGCGGGAACTTCGGGCGGCGCATTCCTGGCATCAAGGCGGGCTTGCGCGACCTGCAGTTTGCGGGAGTCAGCCTGGTTGTCGGGATCAAGGTCCAAGGCCATCTGATACCACTGGACGGCTTCCTGGTATAACTGCTGGTCGGAATATATATCGCCGAGAAGCGAATGTCCGGTGGCGCTGTTCGGGAATTGTCGTAGAACTTCAACAACAGCGTCCTGGGCCGCTTTCCAGTCGCCGCGAAGACGCCGAAGGTTGGCGTGGGCCAGCGGAAGATAGGTCGGATCAGCGGCTTCAGGGGCGTCCAGCGAGTCTGCCAGCGCTTTCATCCGCGCTCCGCAACTGGGGCAGAAAGCCGCGGTCGGCGGAATGGGATTGAAGCACATCGGGCAGTCAGGCGGATTGGTTGAGTTGTTGTTCACATCCATGGCTGTTCTATTCGAAGTCCAGCGCGATATCCACTGCGGGCGCGGAATGGGTGAGGGCTCCGACCGAGATGAAGTCGACCCCTGTTTCGGCGATTTCCCGTACGGTGTTCAGATTCACGCCTCCGCTGGCTTCGGTGCGCGCCCGGTCGCGACAGAGGGCAACCGCCTGCCGCAGAGTGTCTGTGTCCATGTTGTCGAGGAGGATGATATCGGCCCCCGCGATGAGGGCTTCTCGAACCTCGCTGAGCGTGGCGCACTCCACCTCCATACGAAGGAGATAACCGCCGTTTTCCTTGGCGGATTGCACGGCCTGGGTGACGCTTCCGGCGGCGACGATGTGATTGTCCTTGATGAGGATGCCGTCGTCCAGCGCGGTGCGGTGGTTGTGGCCGCCTCCGTCGCGAACCGCGGCCTTTGCCAGGTCCCGCATCCCGGGCGGCGTCTTGCGGGTGTCCACAATCCTGGCACCGGTTCCGTCCACGAGGTCGACATAGGTTTTCGTGAGGGTGGCGATGCCAGAAAGGGCCTGCAGGAAGTTCAGCGCGGTTCGTTCGGCGGTGAGAACCGAACGCGCGGGACCCGTCACCATGGCGATGCGTTCGCCTTTCGGCAACACGGAAGCATCGAGGTGGAAAGGTTTGAAAACGATGGACGCATCGACCTGCCGGAACACCTCCTCGGCGGCCGACATACCGGAAAGCACAAGAGGCATCCGGGCCACGATGCAGGCGATTGCCTGGGCGTCGAAGGGGACACAGCATCGGCTGGTGGCATCTCCGTGGCCGATATCTTCCGCAAGGGCAAGTTTCACCAGCGCACGTGATGTTTCACTTATCATAAGGTCTCCTCTTCACCGCTTCGCGAGAACAATGCGTTGTCAATCAGGCGCGTGCTCCCCATACGGCCGGCGACAAGGCACACAATCCGGTTCCAATCCTCGCGCGGTTTTGCGAGAGTGTCCGGATCGACTGCGACGAAATACTCATGAAGAAAATCGGGACAATTGTTGAAAACCTTACGTGCCTCGGCGGATATGGCGTCCGGATCGGCTTCTCCGGAGGCGATGGCGCGTCCCGCCGCGTCCAGCGAACGTCTCAAGACCACAGCCTGGGCGCGTTCCCGGGCGTTCAGATAACGGTTGCGTGAGGACATGGCGAGTCCGTCCGGTTCCCGAACAATCGGGTGGGCGAGGATTTGAACCGGTAGATTGAGATCCTCTGCCATCTGGCGTACAATCAGGAATTGCTGATAATCCTTCTGCCCCATCACGGCAAAATCGGGATTCAGGATTGAGAACAGTTTGGCGCAGACCGTTGCGACTCCCCGAAAATGGCCCGGCCGCGCGGCGCCGTCCAGCACCTGCGCCATTGCTCCCGGTTCCACCATCGTCTGGAAGCCATCCGGGTACATCTCTGCCACCGACGGGGCGAACACGATGGAGACCCCCTCACGATCCAGCAGTTCCAAGTCGGCATCGAGGACGCGCGGATACCGGTCGAAGTCCTCGTTCGGTCCGAACTGTGTGGGATTGACGAAAATGCTGACGGCGACAACATCGGCCTTCTTGCGCGCGCATCGAACCAGTTGCAGGTGTCCCTCGTGCAGTGCGCCCATCGTCGGCACAAAGCCGATACGGTCAGTCGTCGCTCGGACCGCCTTCGTCCAGCGGTTCGCTTCGCTTGTTGTCCGGATAACGTTCATCGGCGTCCAGCCCTTCCAGTACAGTATGCTCAATCCGGACCGCGTGTTCGTGTGTTGGGAACTGAGCGCTGGACACGTCGAGCACGTAATTCGAGAGAGCTTCCCTGATAATGGTGTTCAAATCGGCGTACCGGCGCACGTGCCGGTACAGGTGTTCGGACAATCCGAGCACGTCGTGCCATATCTGCACCTGACCGTCGCAAGCCGGTCCGGAACCGATGCCGATGGTCGGGATGCTGATTGAGTTCGTAATCAATCCGGCCAGAGAAATGGGGACCAGTTCCAGCACCACGGCAAAGGCTCCGGCCGACTGCAGGCGCCTGGCTCCGTCCAGAACATTCTGGGCCGTTTCCCTGTCGCGACCCTGAACGCGCGGTCCACCCAGCGCATGCACCGATTGCGGTGTGAAACCGACGTGCCCCATCACGGGAATTCCTGCATCAACTAGGCGTTCAATCACGTCAATCACTCGTCCCGCGCCTTCGAGTTTGACCGCGTGTGCGCCGCCTTCCTTGACAAGGCGCACCGCGTTTGTCACAGCTTCATCCTCGCCGCACTGATACGAACCGAACGGCATATCAGCGATGACCATCGCCCGTTTCGTTCCGCGTACGACGGACTGGGTGGCGCGGACCATGTCGTCCATTGTAACCGGCAGTTCGTCCGGCATTCCGAGAACGTTGCGCCCGATGGAATCGCCAACAAGGATGGCATCGACGCCGGCTGAATCGGCGAGGCGGGCCGACGGGGTGTCGTAAGCCGTTATCATCGCGATGCGCCGGCCTTCCTGACGGGCGTTCTTGAAATCCGCGATGGTGACAGGGCGCGAGGACGGAGTATCGTTTTCTTTCATGGCCTTATCAGGTCTCCCAGAAACCAGCCGCCAAACGCGGCGAACAGGGTCCAACCGGGCAACCAGAGCAGTATATGCGGCATTTCGTGCGGATGAATAACCGCCACGACGATCGAGAGGAGGGGCGCAAGCAGAAACGCGCCGGCCAAACCGGCTGACACACTGCCGCGCGTAAACCAGATGCCCAGAAACCAGGCTACCGCCAATAGGTAATTTAGCATGGCCATCGGGACCATCACCAGTCCGGGGGCGGGCATGCGCGGCCTTGGGGCGAAAATGGCACAGGCGCGGTTTTCATTGTACAGAAGAAGATCGTCCAGTTGAGGCACCACTTCAGCCCACGCGGCAAGACAGGCGATGAATGCCGCTAAAGTCGTGGTTGCCAGTACGGCGTTCGCGGGTGTGGTTCCAATCAGGCTTTCCAACACGGGGAGCGGCGGCCCCACGGACGTCAGGAGATGCAGATACACAGGAAGTATGACGGCAATGCTGACGACTGCCGGCAGGAACCTTCTCCCTGGTTTCCTTTTTCGGCTTTTTTGCACCGGCTTTGTCCGGGCGGCTTCTGCCAGCGCCTTGTTCAGTTCCAGGCGGAGCGGCGAATCGGACGGATTGTGCTCCACACCGTAGTGAAGAACCGTCAACCGGTCCTGCTTACGTCCGGCCGCGCCGAATACTTTCGCGAGAAGGAGCAGTGCTTTCGGGTGTTCCGGATTCCGCCGCAGAATCTCCGCCAGGGACTTGTGGGCCGTTCGAAGATTGCCTTCCCCGAGGTCGCGTTCAGCCTGGCGTATCCAATTATCGTCTGAGGGTGGTTGATGCTTCGGCTGTTCCGTAATCGGCGCCGAACGGGCGGCCAGGCTGTTGTCGTAGCGGCGGCGTTCCTCCTCGTCGCTGAGAATTGCATAGGATTCCTGCAGTTGGATGAAGGCCGCGTGGGCATCCGCCTTGTTTCTTGATACGTCCGGGTGGATCTGGCGGACCCTCAACCGGTAGGCGCGCCGGATATCCGCCGGTTCCGCATCCCGGGAGACGCCCAGTGCGGCATAATGGTCCCGGGTATAGTCGCGTTCACGGGGCATCGTTCAGAAAAGGGTAGACCTGCGTCTGGACGGTTCCGCTGACTAAATGGACGATCAGGTATCCGAGGCCGGCCAGAACCACGAAAAGCACGACCATACCAATCAGCATCGGCGTCACGGAGCCGATGCGGTTGGCTTCTTCCCGTTGAAAAGCAATTGCCTGCCGCAAGGATTCCGGTAGTTTGCCGGCCGCCTCTCCCGTCTGCGCCAGGTCCAGGGTACTGCGGTCATAAATTCCGGTTTGAGCCATCACTTCGGAAACGGTGGATCCTTTCAAAAGATTCGGTTTGGCGCTTAAAAGCCGTTTCCTTGTGAACGGTGAATCGGCCGCCTCCGAAGCCAGTTGCCAGGCCACGGCCACGGGGACTCCGGCGTCCAGGGCCGAGGCAAGCGAACCAAGCGTCTTCACGCGGTCCACACGTTTGCGCCGGGCTCCGAGGCCGGGCAGGGAGAAAGCGATGGATTCCAGCAACGCTCCAATCGGCGTAAACCGCAGGAGCCGAAACAACAGGGGAATCACCAGGTTGATGCCGACGAGCGCGACAAGTCCGGCAACCAGAGTCTGAGAGAGCAGTCGGTCGATGGATGGCGTTGTGCCGGCAGTGATGTGTGGCATCACATTCCACAGCAACCACCCGATACCGGCCGCCATCGGGATGACAAGGTAGCGGACGTACAACAGCATCCAGTTGAAACGTATGGCGGACTGAACGCCCCAATCCGCTTCGGCCTGGTTGGCGAGTTCGGCGAAAGCGCGGCCCAGCACGCCGCCTTGCTCCCCGGCCTGAATCATGCCGACGTGACCGGCGCTGAAGACGCGCGGGTGGCGCGCCATTGCCTCGCTCAGCGGTCGACCGGCGTTCACCGTGTCGAGCATGTCCTGCGTCGCGGTTCGCAGAAGGTAACCTCGCGCCATGCCGCGGATACGTACCAAGGCATCCGTGATGGGAACGGCGGAGTCCAGCAGTGTCGCCATCTGCCGGTAAAGCTGACCCAGCGAACGGGCATTGACGGCCACTGTCACATTAGCCTTCGGGGTAATCGGTCGCCGTTGAGCAGATGAGGTTCTGGAGGGCTTGATGTCCCTGACCACCTGCTCCACCAGTGTCGCCTGATAGCCCATTCCAAGCAGGCGGGTGCGAACCGCGCCTTCGGAGGATGCGTCCATCGAGCCCACAACGCTCTTGCCGTTACGGTCGGTCGCTTCGTAGTGATACATCGGCATGGTCGGTTTCCTCGAGAAGTGCGCGGGCCGCTTCCGCGGCCTGCGGGGCAATCTCACGCAAGGGCACCATCACAAAGTCGCGTTCCAGCATGTGCGGATGCGGAATACGGAGAACGTCGGTCTGTACGCGCGTGTCACCGTACAAAAGGATGTCAATATCAATCAGCCTGGGTCCATAGCGCGGACCGGGGACGCGGCCCATGTTCCGCTCGATCTCTTTCACGGAGGCAAGCAGGTCGTTGGGTGTAAGGTCCGTGTCCAGCGCCACGGCCATGTTTAGAAACATCGGTTGCTGTACGCCGCCCCAGGGTTCCGTTTCGCGAATGGAAGACGACAGCGCCACCGTGCCCAGTGCGGACAGCCGGCGAACCGCTTCCCGCAGACTGGCTTCGCGGTCGCCCAGGTTGGCGCCGATGCTCAGATACACGCGTGTCATGTCAGTTCCATGGTATCACCGAATAGACAGCACACAATCATCAGCCGTCCAATGAACGACTCACACGCCTATAATGACGAGGGAGAAATATCATTTGAAAACAACCATGCAAGCCATAACGAAGCCGGAGCGCGCTCCGGGCTTCCTGATTCGCGAAGTTCCGGTTCCGGAATGCGGCCCGGACGATGTACTGGTCAAGGTGCTGGCCGCCAGCGTGTGCGGAACCGATGTTCATATCTACACCTGGGACGACTGGGCCTCCGCCCGTCTGAAACCGCCGCTTACCATTGGCCACGAGTTCGCCGGGATTATAGAAAAGGTCGGATCGAACGTTCGTCGTGTCAAGCCCGGCGACTTCGTCAGCGCCGAGTCCCACATCATATGCGGACGATGCCTTCAATGCCGAACCGGCCAGTTCCACACCTGCCAGAACGTCAAGATACTGGGCGTGGATACCAACGGCTGTTTCGCCGAATATGTAGCGGTTCCCGAGAACAACATCTGGGTGAACGACCCGCACCTTCCGCCGTACCTGGCTTCGGCACAGGAGCCCCTCGGCAACGCCGTTTTCGCGACGCTGGTTGAACCCGTTACCGCCGCAAGTGTGGCGATTTTCGGGTGCGGGCCAACGGGCCTTTGCGCCGCCGCCGTTGCCAAGGCCGCGGGAGCCGCGCTTGTTGTCGCCATCGATGTGAATCCTTACCGCCTGGACCTGGCCGCCCGTATGGGAGCCTATGTGACCCTCAATCCGCTGGAGGACGACGTTGTCGGTGAATTGAAGCGGCGAACGGACGGGAACGGCGTGGACGTGGTCATCGAAATGAGCGGCAATCCGCAGGCCATCAATCAAGGTCTGGAAGCCATTCGCCTCGGTGGCCGTTTCACGGCGTTCGGCCTGCCGTCGAAACCCGTGACAATCGACGTCGCCGAGAAGATCATCTTCAAGGGTACCCGTTTCCTGGGCGTCAGCGGACGGCGGATGTTCGAGACGTGGTACCAGGTGGCCGCGCTTCTTCGCACGGAACGGCTGAACCTTGCCCCGCTGGTCACGCACAAGTTCCCGATGTCCGAAGTGGACGAGGCGATGCAGGTGATGCAGTCCGGCCAGAGCGGTAAAGTCGTTTTGATGGTTGAACCGGCACATTAGCGAATTATTACCAGAAACGGGGAGGAACACGGAACAGGAATCATGTCTGCAGTTAATCACACCGATCCGCTGGCGTATCTGGCGGCGGAACTGGAACCAATCAAGGCGTCCGGTTGGAAACGCGCCCGAACGCTGAGGAGCGCGCAGGGGCCGGTTGCCGACTTCGACGGCAAGAGAGTTGTCAACCTCTCCTCCAACAACTACCTCGGCCTTGCCGACG
This sequence comes from Armatimonadota bacterium, assembly GCA_029564025.1. Taxonomy (GTDB): domain Bacteria; phylum Armatimonadota; class DTGP01; order JAKQQT01; family JAKQQT01; genus JAKQQT01. The sequence goes on from JAKQQT010000130.1 coordinate 20,973, forward strand.
ATGAACGACTGAAGGAAGCGGCGGTCAAGGCCGTGGAACAATACGGCGCCGGATCCGCTTCGGTGCGTACCATCGCCGGTACAATGAGCCTCCATGTGCTTCTTGAAGAGCGCCTCGCCGCGTTCAAGAAGGTCGAGGACGTGGTCGTTTTCCAGAGCGGTTTCACGGCCAATGCCGGCACCGTGGCGGCCATTCTCGGAAAAGAGGACGTTATTGTTTCGGACCGGCTGAACCACGCCAGCATCATCGACGGCGCGCGTCTTTCGCGGGCTGAGATCAAGGTCTACGAGCACGCCGATATCGACAGCCTGCGCGCGAAACTGGAGGAAGCCAAAAGTCGCCGCACACTGGTCGTTACCGACGGGGTCTTCAGCATGGATGGTGACGTGGCCCCCCTTCCCGACGTAGTGGCGGCGGCAGAGGAGTACGGCGCGATTATCATGGTGGACGACGCCCACGCGAGCGGGGTGATGGGAAGCAATGGGCGCGGCACGGTCGACCACTTTGGCCTCCACGGCCGAGTACACATCCAGGTGGGCACCCTCAGCAAGGCATTTGGCGTCCTCGGTGGTTACGTGGCCGGGAGCAGGAACCTGATTGACTGGTTGCACGCCCGAGGCCGCCCGTTCCTGTTCAGCAGTAGTCATCCACCGGCCGTCGTGGCGGCGTGCCTTGCCGGACTCGACATCCTGGAGAATGAGCCGGAGAGAATCGAGCGCCTCTGGAGCAACACGCGTTTTTTCAAGGCGGGGCTGACAGCGCTGGGATTTGATACCGGCAAGAGCCAGACACCGATCACGCCGGTTATCATCGGCGGGGACACGGAAGCCGTCAAGTTCTCGGCGGACCTTTTTGACGCCGGCGTGTTCGCGCAGAGCATCGTTTTCCCAACGGTTGCGAAAGGGTCCGCGCGTGTCAGGACAATCGTAACCGCCACCCATACCGAGCAGGACCTGCAAGAAGCCTTGGACGCGTTTGAGAAGGTGGGGCGCGCTTCGGGAATCATCTGACAAGACGAAGCGCCGGTCCCGGTTCCGGGCGGACGCTTCGCAGTAAGGGGCTGTTTATGTGGTTTCGTTTATTACCTGTTCTGATTCTGGCCGTATCCCCGGCGCTCGCCGCCGATACCCCGAAATCCGCCGCGGTTGACACGCCGTACCGGCCTCTGACCTGGACGAACAACACGAATCGTTCGGTTCAGCACGATATCACAGCCGAACAGGCCGCGGTGATGAAAGGCGGTGAACCGGTTGTCGTCCAGCTGGGCCGCAACGATGCCCCCTACCGTTTCTGGGCGCCTTTACGGACGAAAGAAGCGTTTCAAGTGACCGTTCCGCCGAACTCGAAGGTGGAACTGTGGTCGCGCGCGGAGTTGGCAAAGCATCCGAATCACCAGTACGCGCAGGCGGCCAGGCACGGAGCCCTGCCCATCGTGGTTCTCGGTCCGTATGCCGAGGAGGCCGGAAAGACGGCGGACGCGCCGCGCACGGAGATTGCACCGTGGCGCACAGGTCCCGCATCATTCCGGTCATATCCGATGGGCAAGATCCCGGTTACGGTGCGTATCACGAACGACGGAACCTCCAACTGGTCGAAGCCCCGTGCCCGTCTGTTCGTTCCCGAGAACTGGAAAGTCGAACCGGTCGTTGCGGACATCAAGACCGTGGAAGGAAAATCGCTATCAAAGGGTGTTCTCAAGAGGAAACAGACGGGTATCGCATCTTTTACTGTCACAGCCCCGAAGGGGACGATTCTGGGACTGGAATCGCCGGTGTTCGCGTTCGTGCGTTTCAATCTCGGCAAGAACAGCGTCACGGTTCGCAACTCCGTGGATGCCGTGATGCAGGAGCCCATCGTTCGGCGATACGCGATGGATGAGAAGGGATCCAGGTTCATCGTTCGGCTGATTAATCCGTTCGCACCGGCGAAGTTGGGAACTCCCACGGTTGAAGTGCGACGGCCTTCCGGCACCGAGTGGACCGTTGAAGCGCCCAAGCCTGTGGAGGTCCAGAAAGATATCAGCGCCATCGCCCCTGTCAACCGCATCGGCTCCACACCGGGACAGGTTGCGGTGCCGGTGGTCGTGACACTCAACGACTTCCGCATGGGTTACACGCCGGTTGTGCAGGCCGCGTGGCGTTCGGGTGCGCGAAGGTCGGAAAGCGGGGGGCTTGTGAGGATTGGCGAGAGCCAGGACGGTCCGGCCGGATCGCCGGACGGACTTCTGCCGGAAACGGTGGGCAACTCCCGCGTGATGGCCTTCACGGTTCCAGCCCGTTTTGCCGTTTCCGATCCGAACGAGTTCGTTTCGCCGACCTGGGTAACGGTGAAAGCGGTGTTGAAGGGCGCCAACCGAGTGCGTCTTGAATACGACGCGTACGATACCAAACGCCCTTCCATAGCCGGCGATTATGAAGTCCTTTCGTCCGACGAACCGCAAACACTGTCGTTCCTGCTGGCGGACGCGGCCTTCCAGAAACGGCTCGAGGCAGGCGCGGACCTCCGCCTGGTGTTCGACGGCGGAGAGGCGTACGTTCGTGAGGTGAAGGTTTCCAAGTGGAATCCCGAAGCCCGATAGATTCCCGCAAATAAACAACAGGGGGATTCAGTCAATCAACCGGCTGAATCCCCCTGTTTCCATGTTGCTGTTACTCAGGCCTTGGTACGTCCGGAGCAGGGCGCTGTTGCGCCTGATTGGGGGTGGGCGCCAGCACTTCCGGCTTGGCCAGGTCGGTGAACTGCGGGATTTTGATCTCCAACTTCGCGTCCTTGGCGAGTTTCTGTATGATCTCTTCAACCGGCTGTACCTGCTTGTTCCGGGAAGCGATTTCATACTCGATGAGAGGCTGAACGCTAGCCAGTTCAATCTTGGCGGACGGCACATCGGCGAAGACCTTGATGACGGCATACTGCGGAGACGGCGCCAGAGAGATGACGGGCGAAACCTTGTCCGCACCTGTTTTCCTGATGGCATCCGTAATCGCCGGCATGTTGATCGGCTGACCGCGTTCATTCAATACATAGTCTTTGGTAATTGCGAACCAGTCCCTTTGCGGACCGGCGGATTTCGCCATCGACGAAGCGAGTTCGCCAAACACAAGCGCGTAGTCCTTGTTTTCGGCCAGCAACTTGGCGGCTTTCTGGGCGGACGTTTTGTCATCGGTGATAAGGATGCCGGCCTGTTTCCATTGAGGTTTCGTAAACCGGTCAATATTATCGTCGTAGAACTTCTGAACCGAATCCTGGCTGATGGGAACGCCCTTCAACGCGATACTGCGCAGGGCAATCTGCTTCCGGGCTTCCTGCCGAATGGCCGATTCCGGTGTGTCCTTAAGGTACCTCTCCTCGAAACGTCCAGGCGGCAACTGGTCCTTCTGCAACTGGATGAACTGGTTGACCTGTTCATCGGTGACCTTGATGCCCTTGTTTTCGGCTTCCTGCAGAATCAGCCGTTCCAAAATCAGGTCTTTGAGTGCGTTCTTGCCGACGGGGGATTCGATGAGCCGTCCGGCGAGGTCCTCGCGGGTGATTGCCTTGCCGTTCACTGTGGCCACGTTGCGTGTCGAGGGCGCGCATCCTGCGACTGCCAGAGCTACCGCCGACACCAGAACCAATCTCTTATGATTCATATCTTTCCTTTCAACCGGGGCCGTCATTGGCCACGGAAAAGCCGGATCGGTATTCCGGTCCGGCTGTTTTCATGCGGTCACCCGCGCGGTACAGCGTCATCCTTAAGGTTTTTTCGAAGTCTGCGAATCGCTTGAGCGTGCAACTGGAATGCCCTTGACTCGGATACGCCCATGGCCTGACCGACATCCTTGAACGTAAGCCGGTCCAGGTAGTATAACGACAGAACATGCCTTTCGCGTTCTGGCAGGCAGTCAATGGCTTCCGCCAACCTTGTCCGATCGGCATCCAGTTCCATGGATGACGTTACAGAGGCATCCGGATCCGCAAGTGCGTCACTTAACGGAACGCCGTCACCATCATCGCTACCCAGCATCGCTTCATCCAGGGAGACCACCGTCGTTCTGGCGGATTCACTCAGCGTCTTCAGGTAACGTTCCACCGGCCAGCCGAGTTCCTCGGCGATTTCGAATTCGTCCGGGGGATGCCCGAGACGTGTTTCGAGTTCGGCCATCGCGCGGTCCACGCGTTTCAGTCGGTCCCGCACACTGCGAGGCACGAAATCGTGTTCTCTCAGCATTTCCAGTATGTGGCCGCGTATCAATGCGATGCCGTATGTTTCGAACTTGACTTCACGGTCCAGGTCAAACTGGTCGACGGCCTTGATGAGTCCCACGATACCCGCGCCCAGAACATCTTCCCATTCAAGCGTGGCGGGTTGGTTGAGAACAACGCGACCAGCGGTGATTCGCACGAGATAGGCATAGCGGCTGATCAACTCCTCACGAGCCGTCAGGTCGTGATGGATTTTGTACCTCTGCCACATATCAAAATGAGCCGGTCTGACCATGGTTAGGTGCCCTCCCAATGGGATGCATCGGGGCGGATGAGAATAATAAGGTCTACCTTCTGAACAACGATACCAGCACGGCGAGCGCGCTCAAACCGGAGCTAATATAATCCTTGGCTGGGTTGCGCCGTTTTTTTGTCACTTCGATGTAGTCGTTTTCCTTCAACTGGTAGTCGCGTCCGGCCTCTGTGCGCATGTCGACGATAGTTTCTTTCGTCTCGCCCGAAGGATCGGTGCGCCGAATCTTGACGCGGCCCATGTCCGCTTCGGGGGCCAGGCCGCCGGCCCAGTTGATGGCATCGGCAAGCGTGTCACGATAACCGGGAAGGAATCGGTGCGGTCCCGGGCGTACAACCTGCCCGGTGATAAAAACGGGAATACTCCGAACGTCCGCCGAATCGACCTTGATGATATCGTCCGGGCGGAGGGGAATGTCTTTGTCGGGATCGGCAGTGATGTCGCGAAGATTGGCAATAATCGTCTCGGGGCCTCGGAGTATCTGGACCTTCTCGACGTCAGCGCCTTCGCGGGTACCGCCGACGGCGGCGAGAGCCTGCATCAATGTGGTTCCGCGGCGAAGCGGTTGGGGACCCGTGCCGGCGACGGAACCGACGAAGGTGATGAGGCCTTTGTCAATGACGAGCGTGTCGCCGGCCTTCAGCGGAAGGTTCTTGTCCGGATCGCCTTTCAGCGCGGCTTCGAGGTCCACGGGGATTGACACTCCGTCGCGAAGGATCGTCGCCTTCTTATCGTTGGCTGTCTGCTCCAGGTCGCCCGCCGCGACAATGGCTTCCATCACGCGTATGCCGGTAATGTAGTTGTAGGTGCCCTGCCGGTTGACCGGCCCCGAGATGTAGAACTTCTCTCCGACCGCCGACTGGAGCGTTACGGTCACTTTGGGCTGTTTGAGAATACGCGAGAACCCGATTTCAAGTTTGGAGGCAAGGGAGTCGGGGGTCTCTCCAACGACGTACATCTCGCCGATAACAGGTACGGCAACTTTGCCGTCCGGGCGTACGGTGAGCGAGGAAACGTCAAATTCCTTGTAGCCCCACACGCTGATGCCGAACTGGTCGCCCTCGCGGAGTTTATAATCTTTGTTGGAAGCGTCCGATTGGGCCGAACAGGCGGACAGAACACAGAAAAATGAAAGAAGCGTTGCCGAAACCAGATTCTGGTAGCGCATATTTAGGAATCTCCTAGGACCTTCCGTTGGGGTCACTATAACACAAGTTGACACATGTAGCCAAGGGACTCAAGCAAAAAAAAGTTAGGGTGGTAATCAAATTGCCACATTTTTCTTGCGAGTCACCGTGTCGTCGTCAAGGCATGTCTGCGGGCGCTTCCCCGGCTTGGGGGAGCGAGCGCCGTCAGGCCGGGTACTTTACCATATCATTATGTTCGACTCCCGACATAACGGAGGACGACACCTGAACAGGCCGGGGTTCCTGTGATGTCGGGAATCCGTATGCGTTCGATACTCCTGACGCTTGCGTTGTGCCTGTTCGCCTTCATCGCGTGGAAGGGCGGTATCGCCTTGCGCGACACGGCAAGGGACGCCATGGCGCACCTGGAGGGCCCAGCGGCCGAGTTGTTGTCGGAAGCGATGGGTCGCGAGGTTGTGCTGGAACGCCTGGACGCATCGAAAAGGGGACGGATCGAACTAAAGGACCTTCGAATCGCCTCGGAAGACCTGCTGAAGAACGGAGCCGTGATTGAAGCTCCGCGCGCGGTGGCGGTGTACGATCCCGACCGGCTGTTATCCTCCCTCTCAAGTCCTCTTGATGCCTTGACGTCTATTGACCTCTACTCGCCGTATCTGCTGATCGAGCGAGACCGCGAAAACAAGTTCAACCTTCAAAGGCTGTTAAAGCGCAAGCGCCCACCCGCCAAACCGGTGACATTCCGGGGTGTCGCGCGTGTCCACTCCGCACGCGTTGAATACCGGGATTTCAACGTGCGCGCCTTGCCATCCCCGCAAAGCAATCTCGCGACAATCAGCGCTACCATCGACGGCAGTTCGTCTTCGGCTCTGAGAATCGCGGCGAGAGGCATAGGCGACGGATACCGGGTTGGTCCGGCGGAGTGCGAGGGTTCTTTTGTCGCCGAAACGGGCGCGTTGCGGCTTCGTATCGGGGTGGATTCGCAAGACGGCCCGTACTGGTTGAGGTTCTTCTCCAACCTTGCCGATCCGCGCATCGAACGAGGCACTGCCCACGCTACGATCGATGTCTGGAAGGCGAAAAAGAACGACTTTCTGACGGCCTCGGTAAACGTTGCCGTGAAGGACGCGACGGTGCGGACGGCGATGTCGCGGGAGCCCATCAAACGCGTACGAGGCAATGTGGTTTTGCGGACCGGGTATCCCATGCCGTTTCTGATGGATCTCAGCGGTGACCTGGCCGGCGTTGATACCCGCCTGTTCGGCAGTCTGTTCGTTCATCCTGAGACAGGGCTCAGGGGCGCGCTGACCGCCTCGACGAGCAAACTGACGCCCGCTGGATTGCGCCGTATCGTTCCCGAAAAGTCGATCCCTTCGTTCCTGATTCCGGACGCCGCAATTGCACTGAAGGTGTGGGCTTCGGTTTCGGACGGCCATTGGAGCACCTCGCTCAAGGTTGCCACGAACTCGATGAAAGTGATGTCACTTCCCATGAAGACCGTGCGCGCGGAAGCAAGGTACCAGGACGGAATCTTGACGGTTCCGCGCGTGGAAGCGCTTCTGGCCGGATCGAAACTGCACGCCGGTGGAATCATGAACACCCGCGCAGACACGCTTCGCTGGATCGTGGACGTGCCGCCTACCTCCGCGCGTGCGTTGACGCAGTCCAGGGTTCCCGTTGATGCGAAGGTTTCCGGACGTATACTCGTTCAGGGGCGGACCTCCAGGCCTGTTACGGAAGCCATTGTGATGACGGCAGGTGGGAGGTACGAGGGCATATCGTTCCGGGATGTTGTGGCCGAGTTGGGTCTGCAGAACGGTCGGGTGCAGATCAAGCGGGCGCAAGGCACTGTCGCGGGTGGAGACGCCTTTATTGCCGGCGCGGTGGGCCTGGATGGTTCTTCCGACCTGATGGGATTTGTGCGTGGAGTTGACCTGAAACAAGTTGGCAAGGCCGTCGCCGCAGGTGGGTTGGAGGGATCGGGATTCGCGGACGTTCGCGTCACGGGGCCGATTCTGGATCCCAAGGTGCGTGCCGAGTTCCAGATCCTGGGAGGTGCGTTCAAGCCGTGGACTTCGGACATGATCAGCGGAAAGGCTCTTTGGAACAACAATATCCTGGCTCTCAGCGACGTTCTGGTTGCCCGATATCCCGCACAGGTTGCTCTGGGTGGTTTTGCCGCCCGCGGCAAAGATGGTGTTTTTGACCTGAACTTCGAAGCCGAAATGCAGACAGGACGTCTGGAACGCCTGCTTGCGGACGGCGGAGCCGAAAACGTTCCCCTGACCGGTCTGGTCGCCGGTCGCATCCAGGTCACGGGCAACACCAAGTCCCCCACTGTTGTTGGCGATGCCCTGGTAACCGATGCCATGGCAAGCGGGTTTCCGGTCGATCGCGCTTCCGGAACCTTTTCCTACGAGAACGGCGTCCTTCGTGTTCCATATGCGGATGCCGAAGGAGAGAACATTTTCGTTCGCGGGTCGGACTTCATGCTGACCGAAGGGAAGCTCAACGGGCGGTTCGAAGCCGACAGCATTGCCTTCACGCGTTCGTGGCAACCCCTGGCGCCGTATGCCAGCCTGGAAGGCTGGCTCGCCGTATCGGAAGGCGAGGTGAGCGGCACCACGAAAGCGCCTGTGTTGGCGGCAAAGGTGTCGGGCGATGCCTTGCGCGTCAACGGCCTGGAAATGGATACCACCCGTGCCAGCGTTGCCTGGGACGGCGAGACCCTGCGTGTTGAAAATGCGGAGTTCAAGCGGCACGGCGAGGCGGTGATTTCCGCGCCGATGGTGGCCTGGAGAACCGGTTCGGAGTCGTTGGATGCCGATATCCGTACGGACGGCCTGCAGATTGCCGACGTGCTCGGCGCTCTTTCCCGCAGTCCCTGGATCCAAACCGATCCCAAGGCGCAGGCCGTGCGGCAGGCCTTGCTCCAGTTGCCGGAGAACCTGGGCGGAGCCATCACGATACGCACGAAAACAACAGGCGACCTCAAGGACGTTTCGCTGGATGCGGATCTCAGCATCGCAGACGTTCGATTCGGCGACCAGAAACTGGACCGGGTGGCTTTATCCGGCCACGTGAAAAACGCGTTGTTTGACAAGGGCCAGGTGCGCGACGCCCTGGTTGAAGTTCCGCCGGACGGCCTGGTGGTCGAAAGCGGAGATATGTACGTCTCCGGCGAATTCAGGGGGCGGTGGTCCGGAAACATCGAAGCCGCGTCTTTGAACGCCGTTAACGTTCCGATGGCGATTGCGTCAGCATTTCTACCGGAACGCTTCCGGGGTGTCGACGGAATGACGACCGCGTTCATTTCCGCCGAGGGACCGATGCGAGCCCCGGTGATCCGGGCTTCACTGGAAAGCGATCATATCACGTACAACGGAGCGGAACTGATCGACCGCCTGGCGACCCAGGCGATTACCGTGGCGGAACACAAAATCGATGTGAACGGAATCCAGATGAACGCCCACGGACAGACGGTGGAAGCGGAAGGGGAGATACCATTCCGGTGGTCTCCCATCGGCATTCCACAGGATGAACCAATCCGGGTGTCCGCCAGCATGGAACCCCAAAGCCTGGCGGTTCTGCAGGCGATCGCCCGCGCCGCCGGGAAGGGGACGCCGGGTGAGGCGACAGGAAAGGTGGAGGGAAGCCTCACAGCGGGCGGAACCCTTCTGGATCCGAAACTCAACGGCTATGTGGAATTGAAGGACGCGGGCATCGGCGTAAAGGGCCTCCAGAACAGGTTTGAAGGGATTCACGCGAGGGTGGATTTCAGCGGCGCCGGAGCAACCATCTCCGACCTCCAGATTCTTACTCCCCCGGGTACGGGTTCGCTGAAAGCCGTGCCGGACTCGCGAATTTCGGTGCGGACAGGTCCGGACGGGAAGATGCAGGTCAATGCCAACGTTGGATTGGTGCTGGATAACTTCCTGCTGGACGAACAGCGGAACGCATTGGATATGGGCGAGCGTTTCAAGGGCCTCGTCTCCGGCAAGGTGACTATGCGGGGAGATGTCAGGGCTCCTCTCATCTCCGGCGACATCGAGATCAACGAGGTCGATTTCGCACCACCAAGTATGGTTAACGCCGCTATGGTGGCTGAAAGGAAGCTGTCCACCGATCCGCGATTTGACCTGAGCTTAACGGCGGGTCGTAATGTACTTGTGCGGAGTTCGCTGTATCGTGTTCGGGTGGACGATCGGGCTCCTGTTGCGGACAGGCGGATCAGGTTGAGCGGAACGCTGTCGGACCCGGTGATTCAGGGAGCCATGACGTCCAGAGAGGGTGTGGTGTATTACCCGACCGCCCGTTTCCGTTTGAAGGAAGCCCGGCTGGACTTGCGTTACCCGCCGCTTTCAACCGGAACCGATCAGACAGCATCGGCCTTTCGCATCACGGCCAAGGCAGAAACGCGAGTAACAGCCCAGGTGAACGGGCGCAATCGACCGGTTAACGTAGAATTAAGCGTTGATGGTCCCAACGACGGTTTCGGCCAGATGCCGGGAATCGAGGCCGAGGTGCCGTTCCGAATGGTTCTCAGATCTTCGCCGTCATTGCCGGAGCGACAACTGCTGGCGTTGTTCACACGCGAGGAATCCTTGACCCAACTGGCATCTGGCGGGACGACCGCCGAACAGGTTCTGTGGAAGGAAACAGTCAACGTTCTGCGCTCCTCGGTACTACCGCAAGCGTTGAGCGGGGTGGAATCAGTGTTTGGCCGTTTGCTGGCGCTTGAAGACCTGACTCTGGACTACGCGGAGCAGGAACGGGCGCTGTCGGTCAGCGCTTCGAAGAGATTGACGAAAAATCTTGTGGTCACGTATTCACAACCCTTGAATGCCGTCGGCGAGTCGGCATCTTACGATTTGACTCTGAGTTATGAACTGACCGGCAACCTGAGATTGTCACTTTCGCACCAACAAGGTCCTTATCTGATTTCCAAGGTTGGCATGGCGGGGCCGACCCGTTCGGTATCATCCGCCCAATCGACTTTGCGGGATACATCCCTTCTGCTGGAAGGAAGCCTGAATTTCTGACGGGCAAAACGACTTCCCACGATTCGACGCACAATGAGGCAAACAGGAAACGCTAGATGAACATCCAAGTTACGAAACACCTGTCGCGGCTATGGTTGTTGCCGTTCATACTTCTGACGCTTCTGATAATGGGCGACGCAAGGGCTCAGGCGCCTGTCGTCGGGGATATCGCCGTTGTCGGTATGGCCAACATCTCGCGTGAAGCGATCCTGGCTGTCTCTTCGGTGCGAGTCGGACAACCGTTTTCGCAGGACATTGTCAACCGGGACGTGGCCGCCATCCAGAACATGGGCTACTTTCAGCGCGTGACCTCGCGCACGGAACAGACCCCTTCGGGGCTTCGCGTAATATACGAAGTCGTCGAGAATCCGAAGATCACAAGCATCAACATCACCGGCAACACACTTGTGCCGACGGACAAGCTTCTGGATGCCATGCGCACAAAAGCCGGAGACGTTCTGAACACCGACCGGATCGGCAAGGACTTCGATGCGATTCAGCAGTATTACCAGGACCTTGGCTATCTGGCCTTTATCAACACAAGCGTCACCGATGCAGTAACCCCGGAAGGCGTGATGAACCTGCCGATCATCGAGGTACGCATCGAAAAGTTCACGGTGACGGGCAACAAGAAGACCCGAACGGACGTTATACTGCGTGAACTGACCACGAAGCCGGGCGATCCCTACAACAAGAACACATTGACCGAGGATATGTATCGGTTGTCCAACCTCGGCTATGTCGAACCGCAGACCTACAAACCTCTGCAAGGTTCCGCGCCGGACAAGATCATCATCGAGATTGAAGTCGCTGAAAAACGTAGCGGTCAACTGGAGGTCGGCGCCGGCTACTCATCACAGCAGGGTTTGATAGGCCGCGTTGCCGTTTCTGAGTCAAACATCAAGGGAAGCGGGAAACTGGTAAGCGCTTTCCTGGAAATCGCCGGACGTTACCGGAACGACGGAGTACCGCCTGTCAGCGCGGACCTGACGTATTACCAGCCCTGGATCGGCAAGAAGAAGATGGGGCTGTCCGCCAGCATCTACAACAAAACAACCTACCGCTTCAGCAGTTCGGTTGTCGGCACATCCTCCAGCGATTCGGATGCGTACGAGGTCCGACGCGGCTTTTCACTGGGTCTTTCGCGGCCGCGCAATAAAAAAGTCAGTCTGCAGACGTCCTTCCGACTGGATTCGATTGACACCTTCTCGGGCAAAAATGAATCGGCGACGGCTTTGTACCAGATTGACGCGGAGCGCAATTCCACCGTGGCGGCGATGGGTATCAGTCACGTGGTCGATACGCGCGACACGATTCAGGACGCGTCCCGCGGCCAGTATGTGTCTCTCGGATCAGAACTCGGACACACGAACCTCAGCGGCGACTTCAACGACCTGGGGTACGGCAGTGAGGGCAGAAAAGGCTTCTTCGCCAAGCCGGCCGCTGAATACCGGCGATTCTTTGCACTTGTTCCGAGGAAGGACTTCCGGTCGACAACCCGGGTGCTCGCCTTTCGCGTGAAAGCGGGTGCATCCTCCGGCCCGATTACCTTCTTTGACCAGTATTTTGTCGGTGGCGCAGACAGTCTGCGCGGATTCGGGGAGGACAGGTTCTGGGGCAAGAACATGCTGTTGGCGAACCTGGAACTGCGATATCCCATCCCGAAAACCGATGCGGTTCAGGCGGTTTTGTTCATGGACGCAGGTGACGCCTGGGGGTCGGAGTTGCGTGGAGATCCGAAACGCTACGCGGATTATCTCAACTGGAGCACGCACGACGGTGACATCAACGGCGACGGCATCAAGGATCCGCCTCCCGCGCCGTACAGCATCTATGACGCATACGAATACCGCTGGCCCCAGCACGACAAATTCAAGATGCATTTCGGCGCCGGTATCGGCATTCGGGTGAAAACACCCATTGGCCCGATCCGGTTGGACTACGCGGGGAGCAAGGAAGGCAATCGCGTTCACTTCAGCATTGCCCAGATGTTCTAGACCCCAATTCCGTGAGCCGGCACTGACCGGTAACATCACTCGATACAGGTGAAACAAGGAGAAAGACCGTTCCATGAAGGTATTCAAGGTTGGTGTGATTGCTGTTGGTGTTCTGCTGGCATTTGCCGGGGCCGGCGTCCAGGCCCAGGCGCAATCGTCCATTGGTTGGGTGGACGTGGAAAGCGTGTTCAACAAGTGCGCCGCCCGTGAAGCGGGTGACGCGCAGTTGACGCAAACCGGAAATGCCCTGCGCCAACGCCTCGCCGTTCTGCAGGATTCTGCCCGGCTTCCCACCTCGGTCTGGACGGAACTGAGGACGCTTCTCGAAAAGGCAACCCCGACGGAAGCGGATAAAACCCGCCAGGCGGCTATCCAGAACCAGGCGAGAGCGCTGGATGACGAACTGAAGACGCTTCAGCAGACGCCTTCTCCCACAGAGGAACAGAAGCGGCGTATCAACGACCTGAGCGGTAACGTTGCCGCCAATTCGGGTAATCTGCAGGATGTCGCCGGCGATTACGATCGGCAAATAGAGGAACTGAGCGCCAAGTTGCGCGACGGCATCGTGGCCAGTATCCAGGCGGCCGCCGCACAGGTGATGAAGCAGAAAAACGTCGGCATCGTTTTGAACAAGTCGGTGAACATGGGCGAGGCCGCTTCGCAGATGATTGTCGTTGCCGGCGGGATTGATCTGACGGATGACGTTCTCAAGCAAGTCAACTCCGCGAAGAAGTAACCTCGCGGTTGTTGGTTTTTTACTGCTTCTGGCGGGAGGGTGCGCGCGAAATCCGGAAAAGGTGAGCGCGCCCCCTCTCGTTTATGTGTCGACCGACCGCCTGATAAAGTCACACCCTCAGTGGGACGACGTGCTGATGTTGGAACGCGAGATGCGATCTCTCGTCAACGACCGTCCTCCGGATTCCATCTCCCGCTTCGAAGCCGCGGCGCCCCTGATCCTTCCGGAGCCTGTTTCGCGCGACGTGGACACCATTGCGTTGCAGGCATCCATCTCCAGACAACTGCAGGCAGTTCACGATCGCCTTCTGGAACAACGAGAACAGCGGTTGCAACGAACCTCCAGGCTGGACTTCACGACCATCGGCGCCCAACTGGCGTTGGTGCGGGCACAAGCGGCTGAAGATGCAGACAGACAGAGAGCCGAGGTCGACGCCGAATATGAACACCGCCTTGTCAACCTGAGAACGTGGCGGGAGTACGTGGCTTCTTCCATTCGCCTGCGCCCTGAATGGGCCAGGCTCGGTCTGGACGAAGACCTCGCCGCCGTTGACGCATTGATCACCGAGATTGCCTTTGAACGCGACGGGCGCATCGCATTCATCAACCAGAAGGCTCTGCAAGCCGGTCGCGACGCGGCCGCAAAACTTCGCGAGGAGTCCAACCAGCGGCTGGAAGCCGAACGGACTCGTATGGAAGAGGCGCTGAACGCCCAGTTGGCGGAACAGAGACGTGTTCTTTACGCCTCGCTTGCAAACTCCGGCCCTCGGTGGCACGACGAGATTCGTGCTCGAGAATGGGATGGTGCATCCCGCGCCACTCTTCGAATAGAACCTACCGTACGGCTGGAGCGGCACGATCTTCTTGCTACTCTGGCCGAGCGACGAAAGAAGCTTGTGAATTATATCCGGCAGGACACCAGGGCCATCGTGAAAGCACGCGCGGATCGGCTGGGAGTCCGGATTTCATTCGACACCCCACCGTCTCCGGCTGACGATGCCACCGAAGGATACCGTAGCGATGTATCGGGTGGTGGCCGGGTGCTATCCGTTCCCGAACTGTAGACTACGATGCTGTTATCTGAAATCGCTGAAAAATTGGGTTTGGAAACGCGGGGTGGCGATGTCGATATCCTTCGCCCTTCGCTTGTTGAGGACGCCGGAAGCGGATGTTTGTGCCTTGCGACCTCGGCCAAATACGCCAGGCAGGCCGAGTCCGCGGGAGTGGCCGCGTTGCTGACGTCGGACGACGTATCCACCCCTCTTCCGGTGATCGTATCGCCCAAGCCTCGCTTGGCATTTGCGGGCGTGCTCGCGTTGTTCGATCACAGACCCGGAGTACCGGTCGGCGTCGATGCAACCGCGAACGTCAGCCGGTCGGCCAGCATCGATCCAACCGCGGCCATCGGTCCCAATGTCTGCATCGAAGAAAATGTACGGATTGGAGCAGGCGTGGAAGTCTGCGCCGGCTGTTTCATCGGAGCGGGGAGCGTGCTCGGCTCGGAGACCCGACTCGGTCCAGGCGCAGTTGTATATTACAATTGCCTGATTGGCGAACGGGTCCGGATACAGGCAAACACGGTGATCGGTTCCGAGGGATACGGCTACGAATTTGACGGGGAACGCCACGTTCCGGTGCCGCATATCGGCCGTGTGATTATCGAGGACGATGTTGAAATCGGCGCCAATTGCTGTGTGGACCGCGCCAAGACAGGCGCCACCGTCATCGGCGCGGGATCCAAGATCGACAACCTCGTTCAGGTTGGTCACGGGGTGGTAATCGGCCCCGGAACTCTGCTTGCCGGCCAGGTGGGAATAGGCGGATCAACAAAGATAGGCGCGTTCAGTATCCTCGCCGGTCAGGTGGGTGTGGCAGACAACACAGCCCTCGGCGACAGAACCATTGTTACAGCACAGTCCGGTGTTGTATCGGAACTGGAAGGCCGGGAAATGTATATGGGTACACCTGCGCGTAAGGTTTCCGAGATGCGCCGTATTCTGGCGGCTCTGACGCGCCTGCCGGATCTTGTCCGCCGGGTCCGGGCGCTGGAACAGGGCGGGAACGAAAGCAAGAATCGGTGAACGGTCGGCTTACGGTCCTGTTAGAGGATACTTGATCCCGTATCAGTGCTATCATCCAAAGAGATGCAAGGCTTATCGCAATACACGCTTGCGGCGCCTGTGACGCTGGAAGGGATTGGACTGCACACGGGTCAACCGGTGCGCGTCGTGATTTCGCCCGGCCAGGATCGGCACATATCTTTCGTACGGGACGGCACGCGTATCCGGGCGGACCTGGATCACGTGGAGCAAACGTCGCGTTGCACGTCGCTCGGACACAACGGAGCCGGTGTGGCCACCGTGGAGCATCTGATGGCAACGTTGTCCGCTTTCGGGGTGACATCCGCCGATTTGTGCGTGGACGGCCCTGAAGTGCCTATCATGGACGGAAGCGCCCGCGAGTTCGTGCGTTCGTTGCGGGGTGTGGGCTTGCTTGGTCTCTCCGGTTCCCGGCGTGTTCTGCGTCTTTCGTCGCCGGTCTGGCTGGAGGAAAACGGAAGTCATCTGCTGGCCGTGCCGAGCGACCGTTTTCGTGTGACCGCGGCAATCCGGTTTGAACATCCGCTGGTGGGCACTCAGATATCGGACGTATTGGTAGACGCAGGCACGTTTGAACACGAACTGGCGTCGGCGCGCACATTTGGTTTCGAAAGCGAACTGGAGGAACTGGCGCGTCGCGGACTTGCCCTGGGTGGATCTCTGGAGAATGCCGTGGTGTTCTTCAATGACAAGACATCCACACCTTTGCGGTATCCGGATGAACCCGTTCGTCACAAGGCTGTCGACCTCATCGGGGACCTGGCTTTGCTGGGCGCCATGCCGCAAGCGCATATTTTTGCACTGAGACCCAGTCATCGACTGAATATAGAGTTCGCCAGACGGCTTCGACAGAACGGAGTCGTCTCCGAGGCGTGAGAAATCCGGGCGTTTGTCCGGAGCATATCGACATCCAGGCCCGCGCGCGATGACGCGCGGTTATCAGCGTTCCGTGCGCGATGGCGCACCCGCATACGGTTGTATGCGGCAAGAACGAGAAAGAGAGTATCTTTCCATGCTGGACACGGAGCAGATTCGCCGTATCCTACCGCATCGTTACCCCTTCCTGCTGGTCGACCGCATTCTTGAAATCGATCCCGGCAAAAGCGCCGTCGGATTGAAGAATGTGACCTGCAACGAACCCTTCTTCCAGGGGCACTGGCCTCACAAGTCTGTCATGCCTGCCGTCCTTCTCCTTGAATCGATGGCGCAGGTGGCCGGGGTGATGCTCCTTTCAATGGACAATAACGCCGGAAAGAATCCCTACTTTGCCGGAATCGACAAGTCCAGATTCCGCAAGCCGGTGGTGCCGGGCGACACGCTGATCATCTCCACAAAGGTTCTCCGATTGAAGACCACCTTCGGACGTGTTTTCGTGGAAGCACGTGTTGAAGGTGCAGTAGTCGCCGAGGCCGAGATGATGTTCGCGCTGGCGCCGGATGAGTTGGAGGTCGCAAAATGACAAACGTACATCCAAGCGCCATGGTCGATCCTTCCGCCCGTCTGGGCGATAACGTGGAGATAGGCCCCGGATCCATCATCGGTCCGGACGTCGATCTTGGAGAAGGCACCATCATCGGACCGCACGTGGTCATCAAACGCTGGACACGATTGGGCATCAACTGCCGCGTGGAAAGCGGTTGCGTACTCGGCGGGGAGCCGCAGGACTTCAAATACGCGGGCGAGCGGACTTACCTTCTCATCGGCAACAACAATATCATCCGCGAGTTCACCACCATCCACCGCGCCACAGGCGAAGGCATGGCTACCGAGATTGGCGACAACAACCTTATCATGGCGTACTGCCACATAGGCCATAACTGCAATATCGGCAGTCGCGTGACGATGGCCAATATGGTCGGCATCAGCGGCCACGTGGTCATCGAGGACAGGGTGGTGTTTGGAGGGATGGTCGGTGTTCACCAGTTTGTCCGTTTCGGGCGTCTGGCGATGGTGGGCGGATTCAGCAAGGTGGTGCAGGACGTGCCGCCGTATATGATGGCGGACGGAAGACCGAGCCGCGTTTACGGACTGAACGTGCTCGGCCTGAGGCGCGCCGGTGTGATGACCGCCACAAGGGCGGGTTTGAAGCAGGCGTACAAGTTCATCTACCGGTCGGACATGAATCTGAGCCAGGCGATTGAGGCTATCGAGACCGAAGTCGATCCGAGTGACGAGCGCGACTACCTGCTCGATTTCCTTCGAAATGTTCGCCTCGGTTTCGGAGGGCGGCAGTTGGATCCGAACCGTCCTCAATCCCGTGAGTAGCGGTCGGGTGGCGGCAAGCCGGTCCGATGTGTGATGTTTTCTTCATCACCGGCGAGGCATCCGGCGATGCCGTTGCGGCCGGCATCTCGGAGGAATTACGAGTCCGGCGCCCCGACATCGCGCTGGAGGGTGTGGGTGGCCGGCGGATGCGATCCGCGGGCGTTTCTTTGCTGGCGGATTCCAGTCACTGGGGAGCCATCGGTGTTGCCCAGGCGCTTCCGCTGGTCAGAAAAATACTGACGACTGCCAGGGCTGTCAGGGCGCACCTGAAAACCCAGCCGCCCGGGGTTCTTGTTCCGATTGATTTTGGCGCGTTCAACACACGGATGGGCCGTTGGGCTCGAAGGCAGGGGATTCGCGTCGTTTATGCCATGCCGCCGGGTTCCTGGAGGCGAAATCCGAAACCGGAGCGTCTTCGGAACCTTGCCGGTTGCGCGGACGTGTTCCTGAGTCCCTTCCGCTGGAACGCCGATAATCTGGCGAACGCCGGCGCTGTTGCCCACCACATCGGCCACCCGGTGCTGGATATGATCGCACAGCGGCAGGACCGTCCGGTGATTCGGGATCGTTACGTCTCCGGATCCGGAAGGCTGATTGCCCTTATGCCGGGCAGTCGGGCGCACGAGGTTGGCACGCTGTTGCCGCGCATGCTGGAGGTGGCGAAAGGCTGGCTGTGCGACGACGACCGATGGGTGATCGTGAAGGCTCCGTCCGTGGGGACCGACTGGCTTTCCCGAATCCTGGCAGATAGTGGAGCCCGCAATGTGGGCGTCCATGAAGGCCGGTCGGCTGATGTTCTGGCCGCCTGCGACGCGGCGGTTGTCTGCTCGGGAACGGCCACGCTGGAAGGCGCGGCGCTAGGCACGCCCATGGTGGTGGTGTATGATGGTTCAATGGTGCTCAGAGCCGAGTACCGTCTGCGCAAGCGTGGAATCGCGACACCGATGGTGGCGATGCCGAACATCATTCTGAACCGCATGGCCGCCCCGGAGTTGTTGATGGACAACGCGACGGCCCGGAACA
>JAKQQT010000503.1 GCA_029564025.1 Armatimonadota bacterium
CGCAACGGATACCGTGGAGGCTTGCGAGCCTCCGACCGGTTATGTGGCGACCAACACCGACTGCGACGACACGAATCCCCTGGTTCACCCAAACGCTGACGAAGTCTGCAACGGTATCGATGACGACTGCGACGCGGAGATCGACGAAGAGGTCAAGTTGACCTTCTACCGTGACGCCGACGGTGATACCTATGGGACCGCTACGGATACCGTGGAGGCCTGCGAGCCTCCGACCGGTTATGTGGCGGACAACACTGACTGCGACGACACGAATCCGTTCATAAACCCGGGTGCTGAGGAGGTTCTTAACGGTATCGACGATGACTGTGATAACGAGATCGATGAAGGATTGGCGTCACGCACATATTACCGGGACGCGGATGGCGATACATACGGAGATCCGATGGTTTCCATCGACGCCACCACGCCGCCGACGGGATATGTGCTTGACAACACCGACTGCGATGACACCGATCCGACCAAATCCCCGGGCGCGCCCGAAATATTGGATGGCCTGGACAATAACTGCAGTGGCGAGGCAGACGAAAACCTGCCGGGTTCAATCATCGCGTCGATCGGTGCCGCGATCCAGGGATCTCCCACTGCGTTTGGCGGATTCGTGTACTTCGGAGCAGATGACGGCAAGGTACATGCCTATTCGCTGGAAACGAACGAACCGGCCCCTGGTTTCCCGGTGGCCGTTCCCGGTGCGGCCAATGTCCGTTGTCGGCCTGCGTTTTATGTGTACGGCGGGATGCCGGCTCTGTATGTGATAGGCGACAAGGGCGCCGTTTCCAAGATCGGACTGAATGGAACCGTGCTTTGGACCACACCGGCTCCTGGTCCGCTTTATGTGAAAGGCGCAAGTCTTCCGCGTAACAACGCCTGTACGCCAATCGTCGATTCCGTTGACGGAAGCGTGATCGTGGGCATCGTTGATAACAAACACGGTCCGTATCTTGTCAAATATGCGAACGATACAGGCGCCGTGGTCCTCAGGACGCCGCCTCTAGGGCTAAAAACGTCGCTTATCAGCAGTCTGGCCACAGACGGAAACAGCATATTCCTTGGCCTCACCGATGGCACGGTGGGTGACCTGCTCGTTGTAAATATGGCGACGCTGACGGTTCGCTCCGCTCTGGCGATTTCCGAAGACGTGTCAGGTCCGCCGCTGGTGACCGATTCCGTGGTTTATGCCGGAACCCTTGCCGGCAGGTTCTACCGGTTGAACAACGCCACCGCACTTCCGGATACCACGTTCGGCCCGGGAGGCTATATCACGCTTGGCGAGCCGCTCACCACGGGTCCGTTCCCGGTGATCTCGTCAACCATCAACCACGTTCATACCACGTACATCGGTTCCAGCGCCGGTTCCGTTTGGGCTGTTTCGGAAAACGGGGTGGCTAACCTGTTGGAATCGCACCCAAATCCGATCGCAGGCCTGGCGGGATATCCCGAATTCACCGGATATTACGCGCTTGCTTACGGTAGCGGATCGACGTTCTATATGGTCGATACGTCCGATGGCGCTATGAAGTCGCTCGCGGTTGCCGGCCAGATCACCACGACTCCGACGTTGGACCGGACGGAATGGTCGGCATACCCGCACGGGCGGTTCCTGTTTGGCGGAGCCGACGGAAAACTGTACGGCGCACGGGTGTTCCAACGCGGAGAGTGAAAGAGCATCAGATCGTATGAAGACCGAAGGGATGATGCTAGCGCATCATCCCTTCCCGATCATCTGGAGGATGCGCGCGGTTGCGCACAGGACATTGGCGGAACATGCGTCCGTCAGTCCGTCACCAAAATCGAAATCATAACCGCGCACCGAAACCAGGAACGCCTTAGGTTTTGCCCCGGTCATATCGCGAACAAGACGAATCAGCAGGCCCGGGCTCAGGTGGTGCGTCACGGACTGTAGACGGTGTTCTTCTTCCACCGGTTGGACGCGAAACGGCTCGGCCTCGACAACCCCGTGTGTGTCGACAAATACGACGAGGTCACAAGAGGAAACCAAGGGCACAAGATCCAGGGTCAGGCCTGTTGGCATGATGCAGTCGATCGGTCCGCCTGTTTCGTCCTCTCCTGTGTCATCCGGGTCGAGTGGCTGTAATCCCGCGGCCTGACGGATATGGTTGACGACATAAAACGCCGCGCCGTCGTCGTGCCGGTACGGATTCCCGTAACCGACAATCAACGAACGGCGCGGCGTTTGTTCACTGGAATCGACCGGCGTCACCCTCGGGAATGCTCGGTGATGACGGAACCGTCCGGTCCGACGATGCGAATCATCAACGGCATCGTTCCGGCCGCGTGTGTCGAACACGACAGGCACGGATCGTGCGCCCGGATGGCGGCCTCGACCATATTGAACATGCCTTCGGAGGGGCGCGCTCCATCGATGAAGGCCTTGGCGACCATCTCAACCGATTTGCTCATCGCCGCGTTGTTGTGACCCGTTGCGACAATCAGATTGACCTTGGTCAACAGGCCGTTTTCGTCCACCCAGAAGTGGTGGAACAGCGAACCACGCGGGGCTTCGATGGCGCCCACGGCCTCCCGCGCCGGGTTTTGCGCTTCGCCCACGACGTCGTTCGACATGACATCCGGATCCTCGAGGATTTGCCGGACGCGCTCAAGACCGTAGATGGTTTCAATCAAACGGGCGTAGTGGTACCACAAGGTGCCTTCAATCGGTTTGCCGCCATTGATGGACTTGTAGTTCTTGAACTCGGCCTGGGCTATCGGAGTGGCGATCTTCTCGGCGACGTTCAAGCGTCCCAGCGGACCCACGCGGTAGGTTCCGTCCGGCCAGCCTATCTTGCGGTAGAACGGGAACTTCAAGTACGTGTGGGGTTCCACGTGCTCGCCAATGTAGTCCAGATAATCGGAAGCAGGGAACTGCTCCAGTTTCGTGCCGCGGCGGTCCACCAACCTCAACTCGCCGTCGTACAGTTGAAGCGCTCCTTCCGCGTCAACCATGCCCATGTAGCCCGAGGCAAAGACCGCGAACTTGTTCACCGTGTCGGAATTGGCGTCGTACCACCGTTTGGCAAGCGAGATGCCGACCTTCACGATTTCAATCATCTCGTTGATCTGGCCGAGGATGGTGTCGCGGTTCTCGACAGTCAAGGCCGCGTTCACACCGCCGGGAACGGCGAAGATCGGGTGAACGCGTTTACCTCCGAGCATCCGTATGATTTCCTGGCCGAACGCGCGCAGGCGTATCGCCTTCAGTGCCAGGTCGGGATTTGCCATCGCGATGCCAGCAACATTGCGGATCGCGGGATCGGCGTCGAATCCCAGCAGGAGGTCGGGTCCGGCGAGTTCAAAGAAGTGCATGCCGTGGGACTGGATGATCTGTCCCATATGCATCAACTCGCGAAGGAGGTTCGCCGTTCTGGTCGGCCTGGCTCCGATGATGACGTCGCAGGCTTTGGCGGAAGCAAGATGATGGCTCACCGGGCAGATGCCGCAGATGCGGGGCGTTATCTGCGTCATCTCGTAGAACGGGCGGCCTTCCGAGAACTTTTCAAAACCTCTCCACTCGTTCACGTGGAACAGGGCTTTGTCGACCTTCCCGGCGTCGTCTGTGTAAATCGTCACCTTGGCATGGCCTTCGATGCGTGTGACGGGTTCGATGGTATATTTTGGCATGGGATTTCCTTTGATGGCTGAGCGCACCGACCGGTGTACGGTTGACGGCGGGCATGGGCCGTCCTCAGTCGTATTTCAGCAACTCTCCCTCAACGGGCGGTTCACGACCTTCGACCAGAGCAACCAGAGTCTCGAAGATGGCATCCGCCGACGGGGGGCAACCCGGCAGATAGGCGTCGACTTCCACGACCTGGTCCAGCGGCCGGTTGCGGATCGGTTTGGCGAGTTCCTCCGAATCGGGTATGAAACCGTCCACTGTGCTTTCGCTCTCGATGTAAGCGCGGCTGAGCGCTTCCTTCATATCGAAACCGTTCCGCAACGACAGAATGCCGCCGAAAACGGCACAATCGCCGAGCGCAAGAAGCTTGCCGCACCGCTTCCTCATCATGCGGGCGACGGCCACGTTCGACGTATTGCCGCAAGCCCCCGACAGCACACCCAACTCAACGCCGGTTTCCGGCGGATGCTTCAGGTCCGTGATTGGTGACGACGTCAGGGTTGCCTTCTCCAGCAGGGCAACGATGCGTTCATCGATATCGAGGAGAGACATATGACAGCCGGCGCAGTCCGCCAGCCAGTCGGTTGCCAATTTCGGTTTTTCCATATGATGACCTTTTACCGGTTGTTTCCGGATTTCCTACAGACGGGCGGCCAGGTCCTGAAGGACCGATGTCTCCGCGCGTATCCCCTCGGGCATCGGGGCGGCGGCGCGAACCGGGCTTTCGATGCCTTCCGCGTTGATCAAAGCGCCTTCCTCCTCGAACCACACCGGAGCGGGGAGGACTACATCAGCGATGTCGGCGGCGTCATCGTAGCAACCATGAAGAACGACGAAAGCCGATTTGCGAATGCTGGTGCGCTGTTCCTGCGAAAGCGCCAGATCGCGGGCCAGCACGTACGCAACCTGACACTCCTGAACTTCCGCGCCGTGCTTCAGGCCGAGCGACATCGAACGCGCGAGATTGGCGGCGTTGTACAGGGGCATCAGGGTAGCCTTGTCCTTCAAGGCTTCCAATTTCTCGCGAATGGCCGCCGGCAGGTCGGCCCTGTAGACGACAAAAACCTTTTCGTCCGGCCGGCATTCCTTCAGCGCGTCATCCAATTTGGCCAGCGGGTATCGAGCCGTGGCGTACTGGACCATGCTGTTGTCGCTGTCACAGCACAGGATGATGGCGGCTTCACGCTCGCGGCACCTTCGGATCCGGTATCCCATCACGCGGTGGTCGGCCAGAAGATCGACATCGATGATGAAGATTCGGTCCGCCTGATCGATGTCTGCCATCTTGCCGCCATTTGGAAGCGGGCCGCCCTGCGGAAGCGGTTCAAGCGAACGAACCTCCACACCGGCCTTGTCCTTGAACGCGGATATGGCGGCGTCGAGCGTTTCGTTCAGGGCCTTGCCGGTGACCCACGCCTTGGCCTTTTCTTTCGGCGAGGCTTTCACCGCCTTGGCGATGTAATCCAGCGCTTCGTCCCACGTCGCGGGGCTGAGCGTGCCGGACTTGCGAATCATCGGCGTGGTGAGG
This sequence comes from Armatimonadota bacterium, assembly GCA_029564025.1. Taxonomy (GTDB): domain Bacteria; phylum Armatimonadota; class DTGP01; order JAKQQT01; family JAKQQT01; genus JAKQQT01. The sequence goes on from JAKQQT010000503.1 coordinate 5,184, forward strand.
CGATTCCGTTTTTCGTCCAGTGAGTGGAATCGGCCGACAATGCACAGCACGCCCGTGTTGTGTCCGTCCCAGTCGCCTTCCACGCGCAGAGGGCGCTCATTGCGGGTGGCGACAAGTGTCCGGCATCCCACACTGCAGAATGAGCACGTGCTGGAAGCGAACGTCACGTCCTTACGCCGTCCCATGTAAGCGCTCTTGCGGTCCACCAGGGCGCCGGTGGGGCAGACCTGCAGGCAGGTTCCGCACTCCACGCAGGTCGAATCACCGAACGGTGCATCCATATCGGCGGTGATCATCGTCCGCGAACCTCGCGAGTGGACACCGATGGTGTGGTTGGCCACGATATCTCCGCACGCCCGGATGCACCGCCGGCAGAGGATACACCGGTTATGGTCCATCAAGAAATACTGGCGGCTCGCATCAACCGGGTACCTCGGGTGGGGTGCGGGGTAGGGCCAGTTCACAAGACCGTGGTTGTAGGCCTGGGTCTGCAGTTCGCAGTCACCGCTCATTTCACAGAACATGCAGTAGTGATTGCGTTCGGAGAACAGCAATTCCAGCACAAACCGGCGCATGTCCATCACCCGTTCGGACTCGGTTTGAACGTGCATATCCTCAAACACAGGATAACTGCAGGACGGTTGCAACGCGGGTTG
>JAKQQT010000526.1 GCA_029564025.1 Armatimonadota bacterium
TTCCGCGCCGCGGACGGGCGCGAGGCGGTGGTGCTGGCCAACGCCACGCGCGAGCCGCAGGCGGTGACGCTGAAGTGGGGCGGCCGCAGCCTGCCCGTGACCGTGGCGGCGCACGACGCCGTGCTGGTCAAGCGCTGAAGATCGGCGCGTGGACGCATGAGAAAGGCGCATCCGGAGGCATACGGCGGTCTGCGGCACACTGTGCCAACGCCCCTTCCGCGGACGAGGCCGTCCGCGCCCCCAGTCTTGCGCCACGCTTTCTGCAGAAACGTACTGCCATTCGGGACAGGTTTTTAGCGCCCCTGTCGCTGACCGATTAATTATGGGAGCCGTTTTGGTTTTGACAGGAAGGGCGTGGCGAGGTATCGTGATAAACGGCTAGACAGACTAGCTTGAAAGTGGGGGTGCGATGAAAACGGTATGGGCGTTGCAGGACGCGAAAAACAGATTCAGTGAGATGGTGGACAAGACGCTCACGGAAGGGCCGCAGACGGTTTCCCGCCGGGGGGTGCCCGTGGTCGTCCTGCTTCCCATCAAAGAATATGAGCGCCGGCACTCCGGAGCGGAGTCGCTGGTTTCGTTTTTGCGGAACTCGCCGCTGCGGGGAAGCGGGCTTGACCTGGCGCGGGCCGCCGACACGGGCCGGGAGATCGTTCTGTGAACTTTCTGATCGACACCTGCGTCGTCTCGGAGTTCGTGCGGCTGAAACCGTCCCCCCGTGTTCTGGCGTGGTTCGGCGATGTCCCGGAAGCGCGGATTTACCTGTCTGTCATCACGTTGGGGGAAATCAGAAAAGGCATTCTCCGGTTGTCCGACGTAACCAAAGCCCGACGGCTTCAGGCATGGCTGGACAACGATCTCCGGTCGCGTTTTCACGGGCGGCTGCTCAGTGTCGACGCGGAGGTCGCGATGGAATGGGGTGCCGTTTGCGCGGAGGCGGAGCGTGCGGGCACCCCCCGCCCCGTTATCGATGCGATGTTAGCGGCGACGGCGCGTGTCCACGGACTGACGCTCGTGACACGCAACACGGCCGATTTTGAGCATGTCCGCGTCGATTTGTTCAACCCGTGGACGGATGGATTCAGGGGGCATCGGGGTCAGCCCTGAAAATAGCAAATACGGATTTGCCAAACATCGACTCCATGCGTTTCGCGATCACCGTGTTGCCTCCGCCAATGTGACGCGGCGCACAAGTTCCTCCGTGTCCGGCTCGGCAAGGTAGTGCGCCTTGAATGGACGGGCCAGATAACCGAAGTTTTCGCGCCATGCCTGGCGGCTTAGCACAACCCCACCGGAAGCGTCAACGCTATTTCTTATTTTCAGGGCTGACCCCGATTACGCCCTGGACGAGCAGACGCTCGTCCCTCCCTGTATGCGGAAAAGTCCGTTTGGTGCGTTGATTTTAGGCAACAGTGTCAGGCCGTCCAGTGTCGCTTGCGGTATTGGCTGGGGGTGAGACCGCGCTGGCGTTTGAACGCCTTTACGAAATGGCTCTGGTCCCAGAAACCGACCTGCGTGGCGATGTCCGAGATGAGCATATCCGTGGTGGCGAGCAGTTTCCGGGCAGCGTTCAGGCGGATGGTCGTCACGTAATGCCCGGGCGTCATCTCCATCACGTTCTGAAAAAGGCGTCGGAACCGCGGTTCCGATACGTTCGCGATTTTTGCGAGTTGTGCAAGCGAGAGGCGCTCGGCATAGTGCCCGTCGATGAACGCCACAACCTCTTTGATGCTGCCGTACCAGTCCGGCATGGAAGAGGTAGAGGCCGCGTCCGTGTAGGCGGCTGCCGTGCCGATGATCCGGCCGCGCGCGTCATACAGCGGCCAGACGTTCATGATCCGCAGCGTGGTGGAACGGTCCGCACAATGGGAGTAGACGCGGTTGACGATGGGCCGGCCCGTGGAGAGCACCTCATGGTCGCGAGCCATATAGACCTCGGCGATGACGGAGGGGAACAGGTCCGCGATCGATTCGCCCACGACATCCAGTTCCCGTACGGCGTTGCAGTTCTCCAGACCGCGCGGATTCATCGCGATGATGCGCTCCTGACGGTCCGCGATATGGAACAGCACGTTTGGCAGCGCGTCGAACAGTCGTTTAAAAGCTTCGGCGTTTCAGCCCGTGCGCTTCAAAAAATCCTTTTGCAGGTCGGTTTTCTCGGAATCGGTCATCTGCGCCCTTTTTGTATTTATACGTCATATTTTACAGATTTTTAATCGGCTTTTACAAGATTTTCTTGCCACGCTTTGCAACACTGATTTCATGTTGCTGAAAAACATGTGTCATGTGAGATGATGCGTGACGAGTGGCTGAAAGTCAAAGGAAAGGAAACGGCTATGAAACTGTTGGAATATGGACGGATCAAGGTTTACGGATTGTTGTTAGCCGGGATTTTTGTGTGTGGCCGTGTGGCTGCCGCTCCAGCAACGGCGTATTGGACCGGCACGGTGGAATACCGTCATGCAAGCGTGGCGGCAGCGATCAACGCTTTTCAGTTCAGTATCAGTCCGTTTAGGGGAAGCCTGTTGATCTTCAGGTAAAGGAGGGATCATGACAGCCAAGCGATTTGTTTTCTTCATGGTGTTTGCCACAGCCTGCGTCACGCGGGCTGCATCCCCTTCTGTGACGATTGATTCCGTGACGCAGGCGAACGACCGTCTCGTGACGGTGACGTATACGCTTTCAGACGGTCCCGCGATTGTGACGCTCGACGTTGAGACGAATGCGGCGGGAGATGTGTGGGCCTCCATCGGAGGCGAGGCGCTGCTTGCCGTTTCAGGAGATGTGTGTAAGCGGGTTGAGAACGGCACGCATGCGATGACGTGGAGTCCGACGGGGGCCGCTTCCGACTTCATCGTCACCGCGGCCAA
>JAKQQT010000532.1 GCA_029564025.1 Armatimonadota bacterium
AATGGTGCGTTCAATGAAGCGGCCAAACATGCCATCGCTGGCATAGGGGCGTGCATCCACGCCCGAGGCCAGATTGCAGGCCATGCGGGTACCGTTGCTGTTTTGGATCCGGTGCCGGAAGAAAATCTGCACCCGGGGGACACCGGGCTCGCCGGGCGGTGTGGTATTCCATTCCGCCAGCACATTCACCAAGGCGCGGAAGGTATATTCCATCGCGTAATACGTGGTGCCATTGTGCGTGAAGTTGAATGTGGATTTCTTGGACGACACCCGGCTGCCGTTCACTTGCAGCGGGATGGTCGAGTTGGCGAAGTCGGCCGCGGCCAACTGGCCTTCGATATCCATATAGGCCAAGACCGTCCACTGGCAGGTGACGGTAGTACCGGGCACCCAATTGTCCGGGATGTTGATGGCCGTGACCACGCCGCCAGAACGCTTCTTGATATCGTTGATGTTGTCGAACTCACGCTGCGGATTCTGTTCGCGCACGGGCGATTGGTCTTCGGTGAATCCCCCGGGCGTGCCGGGCGATGAGGATGAGGCATGCGACACCAGCGTCCGGCGGAACACTTTGGCAATATCCGGATCCGGCCGGTTATCCACCCCATCGGGAATATTGGCCAGCAGGTAGCGCACCCCGTCCATCTGCGCCACGTTGAACCATGCAAAAATATCAACTGGGGCATCGCCTGAATCGGGTGCGGTCCAGTCGCACTCGAAGGAATAGACCTTGGCTTTTTTGGCGCCGGAACCCACGTTCCATGAGCTTTCCACCTGCCCGACCAATTCGCCATTGCGTCGCACATTCCAGACCACGTTGGTGCCGTCGCGGTGCATGGTTTGCAAGTAGGAGCGCACCGGCACATAGGATAGAATCTGCCAGCGCACGCGCACTGTATTGCCGCGTGGGATATTGTCCGGGAACTCGATGGCTTGCACCACTTGGCCGGAGCGTAGTCCCGCGTCATAGTAGGCGTCGCCACTATAGGTGACCTTGACGGTTTGGGTGGTGGCGTTGCCATAGATATCCGTAGCAATAACGTCCAGGAAATTCACGCCTTGATGCAGCGGGATATCGTTCACCGACCAAGAGCCGGTGCCAGTCGCCACCCATTCGCCCACATCCCGGTTATTGCGCACGATCACTTCGGCCACTCCGCTGAAGTCGGCAGCCGTGCCGGACAGTGCGACCCGGTTCGAGGCGCTGCTCGCGCCCGGGCGGGTGGTTATATTGAGATTGGGCGGGGTAAGGTCATCGAAACGGCGCGGCCGCATCCGCAAGGCTGGGTCCCCCATCAAGACACTGGCGGCGACGGTCCAAGGCGACGCGCTGCGCGCCTGCAAGTCCAGTGCATTCTGGATGACGTCACCCAGAAAACTTTCATCGGCGCCAAAGAGATTGCTCACAATGGCACCGGCGGTGGCTTCCGCCATGGAGAGCGTGTTTTCGGTGGCCGAGGACCAAATCGCCACGGGCCCGCCTGGTGCGGCCGTCAAAAAGGCTTTGCCGAGGCAGCGGGTGTTCGGGTGCGGCTCACCAAAGTTGTTCAGCATGCAGGTTCCGGCAACCAGAAGCGGCGTCTGGACTTGGTTCGTCAACGACAACATATCAATCTGATTGGTTGCGTTATACTGGAAGAAATAGGGGCTACTGATCCCAAAGTTATTTGCGTGGCCATAATACGACGCCAGGAAGGGACCCATGTTGAGCTGCTGAATGAAATTGGCGCGCATCTCAGCCACAGGGGTTGTCATGCCAAGCGGCAATTTTTTTACCGTGAGACCCGGTGGCAGTTTGGCCGCCAAACGGTTGGCCGCATGCGCGAAAGCATTATTCTCATCTTTGTCGGACACCAGCAGCACGCTTTTCTTCCAAGTGGATTCAGCCTCATGCTGGATAATGCGGGCGATCATGTTGCTCAGCGCGGCGGGTGTTTGCGCGGGCAGCCGCCCCAGCCGTACATCCGGCGCCGCGTTACCCTTCCAGTCCGCCATTGGGTTATCCAGCCCCACCGTCAGATTGTTGCCGCTGGGTGTGGCATCCACCGGAACTCGCGATTTGACCGGTGGAATGTGATTGGGACGCGTGGCCGACTGGTTGAAAATGTCGTGATAGTCCTGATGGCCATCCCCAGCGAGACAGACATAAGCTGGTTTTTCGGTCCAGTTTTGGCTCGTGTATTTTAGGAATTCGCGCACGGCGGTCGGATCCCGCCGGCCATAAGTGAATTCATTGAAGAGGTCTTCAATGGGCACCAGCACGGAGTTCAAACCGGTTTGCTGCCGGTAATCCACCAGCGCCTGCGCTGCGTTGGTCAGAGCATAGGAGGTAATGACCACATACTTTCCCCCGGCCTGCGGTTTGCGCCAAGTCACTCCCGCTGCCCCGGTCATGTGCGCCGGCGTCAGATCCACGGCGCTGGCAAGGTAGCGGCGGGCGTCACTCTCAGCCACGCTCCACGAAATCTGCCAAGCGGCGCCATCTGGCGTCACAGTTCCCTGCACCGCCACCGGCCGGCGCGGGTTGGTGAGATCAAACACGCGAATGTCCGGTTGCGTGAAGCCGCGCACCGTCAGCACATTCGTTCCCGGCCGTGCGGTAAACAGCAATTGATTGCTTCGCGCCCGCAGATGGCGAGCATAGGTCACCTCGAGCGCGTCCAACATGACCGTGGTTGTAACGACGCCGCTATCGCGCAGGATGTCCACGCGCACCGTCAGCGAGGTCCCTCCCAGGTTGGTCGTTGGCCCCGACAAGACGATGCGTTCGTCGCCCTTCCATTGTTGTTCCGCCACCAATACGCCGCCCGCCCGAAGGCGGGTATGGTTGTCCAACTCCGCTGGGCCGTCATACGCGCCGATCAACACGACGGACACCGTTCCTGTTTTGAGGTTGCTGTATGCATCCGGCAGCGTGATGGTGTTGGCCAGATTGGCGCTGCTTTCCGGCGACGTGAGCGACACGCCATCCCACACAAAATAATCATCCTCAACTCCGCCGGGGAGTTGCGGCTGATAATAATTTTGCCGTTCAACGCGCAACGTTTCCCAGAACCAGCCGTTTGTGTCCGACAACGCCGTGGCCTGATTGCTCACCGCCATGGCCAAGCCGGGAGCCAGTTCCAGCCAATAGACATTTTCATGCCCGTAGCTGTCCGAATACCGCTCGCCCACAAAACGCAGAGCCGAGCCGTCTATCTCACCGAGCCACGCCACGGCCTCGCCGTTGCATGTCAGACGAATGCCCTGACTTTGAATCATCGTCGCCACGCCTGCTTCCGTGGCGCCAACCAGCAAGTTGGCGATTTCTGCTGCGGTCACCCGGTACACGCCATCGTTGGTGACGGTGATGCGAATCCGGCTGCCGGACACGATGGGGAGCCCGCGCCGTTGCATGGACGATTTGCCGCGCGCGGGCGGTTCGGCCTGCGGCTCTGCCGCGCCGCGCGGGGTAACGGCGAGCGTGCGGAATTCGCCGGGCCACTCCTGCCCTTCCGGATCCACGACAACCAAGCGGTACGTCAGCACATCGCCGACCCGCGCGCCTGCGGTTGTGTCCACAAATGAATAGGCATCACCCGGCAGCGCAAAGAGCCGAACCTTGACCCAACTGGTGGTGAGCCGCGTCACTGCGCCATTCGGTAATTGCCGCTCCACATGCCAGCCCACCATGGCCGTGGGTGGAATATCGCTGTTCCATTCCACCACCACCGCGCCGGCATCGCCGGCCGTCAACTGCACGGAAACATCGTCGGGGCGCAGCGCTGCTTGGGCCGGCTCTGCCCCCCAAGCGATTCCGGCCACGGCCGCAAGCCACAGCCAGCGCCGCGCCTGCCCAATCATGGTTTTCCACGCTTTTGGCAACTGATTCATCTCCAACATCAAATCAAAAACTTATTTTTGCCGGCGGTCATCTTCCACAAAAAACATGGACCCGACCGCTTGGCCAACGGCATCAAGCGTTTGCTCCTCTACACTACGGCAGCACCCGCGTTTTGCCACTGATTCACTCGACTTTCTTTCGACTTCTTTCCCAATTCACTGTTTTGCATTCCGAAACATCAGGAGCGGCCGGCTTGGGGGCCGGAAAGGTTTTCCACAGTGTGGAAAAAATATTTCCACAGCGTGGAAAACCGCGCGCCCGCGGACCCCGGCGGCTGCCCCGGCATTCCGTGGCAGCCGCCTTGGCCTGGATTATGGTTCGCTGTCGCCCGGTATCCCTTCCGTTACCAAAATGACCTGGAAGAAGAGCCGCTGGTCATTACTCGGCACGACATACGTGGTGACAGCCCCGGTCGCCTCAATGGCCAGGCTGACCGGCAAGAACTCGCCACCCATGCTATCCGCCACGGCGATCCGGTATGACCGCCCGGGCACACTGTTCCAGCGCAGTTCCGTGCCGCCCGCCACATGGCTCACGTCCACCACGCGCAGCACGGAATCCGCGTTCAGCGGATCGGTGCCGGCAAGGAATTCCTGCCAGTTGGTGAGGCCGTCGCCATCCGGGTCGGCGTCACGTCCACTGATGGCCGGGTCCAGCAGTTCGGCCGCGGAGAACTGGCCAGCCGCCCAATCTTCATAGGTGTGGCCGGCGCCATCCACGGTCAGCGTGTACGGGCCATAAGTCAACAGTGCGCCGCTCTTTTCGAGTTCCACGATCCGGTAGCGATAGGTCTCGCCCGCAACCGCAGTCGGGTCCACCTGCTCGAAGACGATGGGAGCTACGCCAAAGAGCGGGTAGCGAATCATCTCTTCGCTGATGCGCACCCAGGCGCCGTTCACTTCGCGTTCCAGCCAGAAGCCAGCGGTGTCCCACGACTCGATGGTTTCCCAGCGCACGATGGTCTGGCCGTCGCGCGTGAACGCATCCACATTGCCGATGACTGCCAGCAGAGGGCCGCCACTATAACCGAAGTCATAGACGGTGATCCGGCTGCAGCGGGTCACATTGGCAAAGGTACCGCTGTGCTCGCGCGAATCGTTGGTGCCATCGCCCATATCCACACCGGTCGGCAGGTAGCCATCATCCACCAGCACGTCTTGAGTGCCATCCACCGAGATGGTGAACCGGATCCGGTCTGGGGTGGCTGCCGGATCGTTGGTGGTACTGCCCGCGTAGCGCGCATCCAACAGCAGATTGCCGAACAGGTAGTATCCCGTGGAATCCGTCAGGGTTTCCATGTTGATGACACTTCCATCCGGGTATTCCAAGGCCAGGCGCACGCGGACGTTCGCCAAGCCCGGCTCGCCGCCGTCCTGGATACCGTTGCCATTGATGTCGTACCAGACGTAGTCGCCCACTTCCGCGATCACAAGGTAGTAGCCGAAGTCGGCCGTAGTGTTGATTTCACCACCGGCCACCGAGACGGTGTAGGGATCGGTCTTGCTGTGTTTGTCTGCATTCTGATCCGGGCCGAGGCTGTGCCACCAGCCCAAGAGGATATTGGCGGTATCCACCACATCCACCGTGTAGGTACCGTCCGGCAGACCCTCGAAGAGGAAGTCGCCGTCCGCATCCGTGAAGGCCTTGCCCACCACGTTGCCGTTGCTGTCGCGCAGGACTACGCCCACGCCCGCCATACGGTACGGCTCGCCCGGATCGAGAATGCCATCCGCGTTGCAATCGCGCCAGATGGTACCGCCGATCGCGTTGGGAATATCGGTCACATAGCCGAAGTCTTGATCGAGGTTGATCTCTCCTTGGTCCAGATCATAGACCGACCGGCTGTCGCCCGGATTCGGCGTGTCCGGGTCCACTGTGTTGACCAGTCCCGCGCCGCCGTTGGGCAGCGTGGTGGTGTCCACCACGATTTCATAACGACCGGCATCCAGCCCGCCGAACCAGTAGTTGCCGTTGGCATCGGTGACCGTAGTCGCCAGCAGGTTGCCCTCGTCGTCATAGAGGCGCACCGTGACGCCTTGAATGCCTTCGCCCGGGCCGGGCAGGCCGTCGTTGTCCCGATCGAGGAAGACTGTGTCGCCGATCAAGCCCTTGAGCGGCTCGTGACCATCCGGCGTGTAGCCGTGGTCTTGCAGCAGATCGTCATGGATGCCGTCCAGTGTGGTGGTGCTGCGGCTGTCCATGCCACCATCCGGGTCACCCGTCTGCACCAAGCCATTGAGCACGTTGTCCGTATCGTTGACCCAGACCGTGTAGGTGCCCGCGGGCAGGTCAGTGAACAGATAGTTGTTGGTCGCCGAGTGATCGCCCGTGGTTACTGTGCTGGCAATCACATTGCCGAGACTATCCAGCAGCACAACAGTGACGCCCGGAATGGCATAATCACCGTCCGCAGGGTTGAACACGCCGTCCGCGTTGGCGTCGAAGTAGATCAGGTCGCCGAGGTTGCTCAGCGGCGCCGGCGGCACATAGCCGAAGTCGGCGTTCACGAACACATCGCCCGGCGCCAGCACGATGGGCGTGGTGGTTTGGTTGTCACCCGCCTGGCTGGGATTGGTCGAGGCATCGGCGCCGAAGTGGTCCGGATCGCCTGTTTGGACATAGCCCGGCGGCAAGGTGGTGGTGTCCACCCGCACCACGTAAGCATTAGGCGGCAGATTCGGGAAGATGTAGAAACCGGAAGCATCCGTCGTGGTGGTCGCCACCAGCGTCGTGTAAGATCCGGTGCCATCATCAACGTAGAGGTTCAGCACGACATCAGGAATGCCGATTTCGCCCGGGTCCTGCACGCCGTCCGAGTCGGTATCCACCCAGACACGGTCGCCGATGGAGCCCAGAATCACGTCATCCGGATTCCAGTTATAACCGAAGTCAATCCGGCGCTCATCGTCGCCCGACTGCAGCGTGACCGGCGTAATGCTGTCGCGGTTGCCGTCGAAGTCATAGGTCGGGTTGGCCGCCAACTGCGGCGGCAGACTGGAGAGGTCCACCCGCACGGTATAATCACCCGGCGGTAGATCAGTGAACAGGTACAACCCGTTCAGATCCGTCACGGTCGTGGCAATCACCACGTTGTTGCTGTCAAGCAGCTCCACGCGCACGTTCGGGATGCCCGCTTCGCCGGCATCCTGCACGCCGTCCCAGTTTTCATCGAGCCAGACGTAGTCGCCCACCGAGGCCGGGCGGTAGAAGCCCGCATCCCACGTCAGGTCTTCCTGGCCGCTCGTCAGCGTGATGGTCGTTGTCTGCCCGGAGGTCGGATCGGCGTCGCTGTCTACGGCGTCATCGTTGCCCCGATCCTGCGGCGATGGCTTGTAGCCGCTCGGCCGCTGGAAGTGAACGGTGTAATCGCCCGGCACCAGGTCTTCAAAGATATAGTTGCCGTTCACGTCCGTGACGGTTGTCGCCACCACGCTGCCGTTTGTGCCAAACAGTGTCACCTTCACACCCGGGATACCCGGCTCGCCGGCATCCTGGATGCCGTCGCCGTTCAAGTCCTCCCAGACCCGGTCACCCAAACGCGCGGGAATATCCACCTCGTAGGGGGCGGGATTGGTCTGCGGCGGCACCGGCGGATATCCCGGAGGCGTCTCGGGAGCCGTCTCCACCCAGTTGGTGTGGACTTCGGTCGTGTTCAGCACCGCCGTGAAAGTCGCCACAATCGAGGTGGTCGCGCCCGCCGGCAACGGTCCAATATTCGTCCAGTTGATCACGCCATCGTCAATGTTGTCGTCAGAGGCCGGCTCCGACCCAACGTAGCTCAAGTATGTCGTCTCATACCGGTCTTCCACCGGAACTTCCACCAGATCCGCTTCGCCGTCGTTTTCGACCGTAATCCGGAAGACCACTTCCTCGCCGATGATGGCGGGACGGTCCGCCGGTCTGATCCGCTCTTTCAGCAGCTTGTAGGAGGCCGACACAATCTGATACGGCACGTCATTTGTCTTCGGAGGCACCGGCGGCGAATTCGTCGGCGTCTCCGGAGCCGTCACCACGATGTTGGTGCGCGCCAGGTTGGTGCTCGAGGCAACAGCGGTGAAGGTCGCCACAATGGATGCGCTGCCACCAACTGGAATCGGCCCAATGTTCGCCCAGTTGATCACGCCGTCATTGATGTTGTCATCCGACGCCGGCACCGACGAGACATATTCCAGATATGCCGTCTCGTAGGTGTCTTCCACCGGCACCGTCACCAAAGCGACTTCGCCCGTGTTGGCCACCGTGATGGTGAACACGATGTCCTCGCCGATGTTGGCGGCACGCCCCACCGGGCTCGTGACTTCCTTCACCAGCGTGTAACCGACGATTTGCACCTCGTACGGCACTTCGTTGGTCTTCGGCGGCACCGGAGGCGTATTCGGAGGTGTTGTCGGAGCCGTCACCACTCTATTGGTTTTGGAGTCGCCCTCCGTGGATGCCACCGCCGTGAAGGTCGCCAAAATTGAACGGCTCTCGCCAACGGGAATCGGACCGATATCCGTCCAGTTGATAACGCCGTCATTCACGTTGTCGTCCGATGCCGGCACCGACGAAACGTATTCCAGATACGCCGTCTCATAGGTGTCTTCAACCGGCACGGTCACCAGTTCCACCTCGCCCGTGTTCTCCACCGTCAGGCGGAAGACCACGGTTTCGCCGACTTCCGCAGCGCGGTTCGTCGGGCTGACAATTTCCTTGGTCAGGATGTAGTCGGAGCTGAGTACCTCGTACGGCACTTCGTTGGTCTTCGGAGGCACCGGAGGCGACTCCGGAGGCGTCTCGGGAGCCGTCACTACAATGTTGGTGCGTGAACTGTTGGTGGTCGAAGCCACCGCCGTAAAGGTTGCGACAATTGAGCGGCTCTCGCCCACGGGGATCGGCCCAATGTTCGCCCAGTTGATCACGCCGTCATTAATGTTGTCATCTGATGCCGGCAGCGACGAGACGTAGCTCAAGTACGCCGTCTCGTAGGTATCCTCCACCGGCACCGTCACCAAAGCGACTTCGCCCGTGTTGGCCACCGTGATGGTGAACACCACTTCTTCGCCGATGTTGGCCGGGCGACCCAGCGGACTCGTGACTTCCTTCACCAGCGTGTAACCGACGATTTGCACCTCGTACGGTACTTCATTGGTCTTCGGCGGCACGTCTGGATAATCTGGCGGCGTTGTCGGAGCCGTTGTCACCGTGTTGGTCTTCTGTTCGCCCCCCGTGGACGCCACCGCCGTGAAGGTCACATCAATCGAGACACTGTCGCCAACCGCTATCGGCCCGACATCCGCCCAGTTGATCACGCCATCGTTCACATTGTCATCCGATGCCGGCACTGACGAGACATATTCCAGATACGCCGTCTCGTAGGTGTCCTCTACCGGTACCGTCACCAACGGCGCCTCGCCGGTATTCTCCACCGTCAGGCGGAACACCACGGTTTCGCCCACTTCCGCCGCGCGGCCGATGGGGCTGACCACTTCCTTGATCAAGGTATAGTCCGCGTTCACGATCTCGTAGGGCGCCGGATTGGTCTGCGGCGGCAGTGGCGGCGTGTTGGTCGTGGTCGGCGATGCCACCACGATGTTGGTACGCGACTGGTTGGTCGTCGTAGCCACCGCGGTGAAGCGGGATGTGACTACGGCCGTCTCGCCCATTGCCAGCGGACCAATGTTGGCCCAGTTGATCACGCCGTCGTTATTGTTGTCATCCGAGGCCGGTTCCGACTCGATATAGCTCAAGAATGCCGTCTCATACGTGTCTTCCAGCGGAACCGTCACCAGGTTCACCTCACCCGTATTGACCACTGTGATGGTGAACACAACTTCCTCGCCTATCTGCGCGGCGCGGCCCGCGGGGCTGGTGCGCGTTTTCTCCAGCGTAAAGCCAGCGTAACGCACTTCCACCGGCGCCTCGTTGGTCTTGGGCTTCAGCGGAATATCGTTCGTGGTGAACGGACTGGTCGTCACCCAGTTGGTCGTGTCGCTCGGGAGCGTGCTTTCGATGGCTGTGAAGTCCACCGTCACCACCTTGGAACTGCCTACCCCAATCGGCCCGATGTCATCCCAGTGGATGCTGCCCGGGCCTGTGCTGGTTTCCGCCGGCGACGCTGACTGGAAACTCAGGTACGTCGCATCATAGGTGTCATCCAGCGGCACCAAGCCAAGGCCCACGTCGCCGGTGTTCGCCACCTCGATGGTGAAGGTGACCGTCTCGCCCACCACCGCCGGGCGGCCCAACGGACTGGTCAGTGTCTTGGTCAGGGTGTACTTCGGCAGCGGCAGTTCCTTCTCGTCGTCTTCATCCGGATACTTGCGCTCGTCATCATCCTTGCCGTCCTTCGAGCTGTATTCCGTCACAGTGGCGCGGTTGGTCACCGGGCTCGGAGCATCAGGGATCAATGTCGCGCGGAACACGAATTCCAGTGCTTCGCCGACCTCAATCGAGTTGGTCGGTTGGCCTGATGCCGGGTCGCTCGCGATTGTCACCGTCGCGTCGCCCGGGTTGCCCGCGAAGCTGAAGGTGAATCCATCCGGAATGGTCACATTCGTAATCGTGTCGGTATCCCACCAGTTGGTGGTCAGCACGTCCTGAATTTCCACGTCGAATGCCGTCGCCAAACCGCTGTTGGTGACCACCAGCTTGATTTCGACCACATCCAGCCCGATCAGCGCCATGGTCTTCTCGATGGCCAGCACCGGTTCAATCACGACCACCGGCACATCCGGGGTCTCGTCTTCCGGATCCTTGCCGTCATACGACACATTGGCCCGGTTGTTCAGCACCGTCTGCGCTCCGGCCACCTTGCCGGTGTTGGAACCCACATTCAGCGTCAACAGGGTCAAGGTAATCGTGAAGGAGTTGTCGCTCGGATCGTTATTATCCGTCACCACCGTGTTGCCCTCGAAGACGATCGTGATGTCGTCTCCGGAGCCGCCGAGCGTCGTCACAGTCGGCGAGCCGGCCGGCAAGGTGCCGCCGAAACCGTTGGTATCCACCGCGACGCTGCCCGCCACATACTCCATGCCCACCGGCACCAGGTCCACTACCGTCAGGTTCGTGATCGTGGCCTCCGGCAGGGTCACCGTCAGGCGGTAGGTCGCGGTCTCGCCGATCTGCACATCGCTGCCCGTCGAATCCGCCGGGCCGTTCTCCGAGGTGCCGGTCAGCACCTTGGCAATGCTCATCTTGGGCGTGTCGAAGTCGTCCTCATCGTCTTCGGTATATTCGCGCTCCTCCGGGGTCGGCGGCGTGCCATCAATCGTATCGGCGCGCAAACTGACCGTGTTGGTGTAGCCGCTGTTCGGCTCGACCGCCTGCGACGCGTGCACCGTGAAGACGAACTCAAGGCTCTCGCCCACTTCCAGTGAATTGGTCGGCTGGCTGCTGGCCGGATCCGATGAGTAGGTCACCGTCAGCGTGCCTGCACCCGGCGTGGTGGCAAAGACAAACCCGGCCGGCATGCTGACATTCGTCACGCTCGCCAGATTGAAGATATCCTCGCTCAGTACGTCGCTGATCACGAGGTCATAGGCGGTGGCGGTGCCGCTGTTGGTGGCCACCAGCGTGATGGTGATTTCATCGCCCGCATCCACGCCGTTGGTCGGGGAGACCGTCTTGAAGATCGCAATGTCCGGCTCCACGGCCGTCACCGGCGGGCCGTCAATTTCCGCCGGCGGATTCGGGTTGCCGGTAAAGGTGACGGTGGCCTTGTTGGTCAACACGGTCTGCGGAGGCAAGCCCGAGTTGGCGGGCAGGTCCATCATCACCGCCTGCATCGTCACGCGCAGGACATTGGCCGTGTGGCTATGGTTGGTGGATGCCGTGATCACGCTGTTCCCTTGCCAGGTCATCACCACATTTTCGCCGCTGGCACCCAAAACGCCGACATTCGGCGTGACCGTAAAGGCGCCCATGGCTCCACTCACCTCGGAGGCATCCACCGTCGCCGAGCCCACCACATACGCCATGCCCGCCGGCATCACGTCGGTGATGGTCAGGTCGGGAATGACGCCTTCCGGCAGATTCACCTTGATCTCATACGTCGCCACTTCACCGATTTGCAGGTTATTCCCCGTGGAATCCACCGGCCCTGTTTCGCTGGTGGCAATGAGCGCCTTGGTGGGATGGAAATCATCGGACGTGAACTGATCTTCATCCTCGTCGTTGGTGTCCCGCTGTTCGTTCTTCGGGCCGTTATCCTTGATCGAGTCGCCTTTCACCGTGGCGGTGTTGGTCACCACGGAGTTCGGCGGCAAACCGGCGCCCGTGTGCACGTCAAAGGTAAAGGTCAAGGTTTCGCCGGCTTCAATCGTGTTCGTACCCGTCGGCGCAAACTCGTAGGACTTGAAGCGCAGGATATCGCCATCCACCTCGTGCACGAAGCCCGTCGGCACGATGACATTGGCCAGCGTCGAAATATCGAAATACGGCAGCGCCAGCTCGTCTTCAATCACCACATCATAGGCCGTGCCCGTGCCGCTATTGGTCACCACCAGCGTCACGGAAATGATGTCGCCCGCGTCCACGTGGTTCGTGGGACTCAGGCTCTTGGTGATCTCAAGTTTTGGTTCGATCACGGTAGTTGTCACCACGGCGGAGGTCACGGTATTCCCCGGGTTACCCTGATAGGTCAGCGTGGCATGGTTGGTGTGCACCGTCGGGTTCGGGCCCAACCCGTTGTTCACCGCGTTGCTACGCACCAGATAGTCCGCCAGAATGTAGAACGTGTTGTTCGTTGTATTGTTGTCGCCCGTTACGACCACGTTGGTGAACCCGAAGGTGATGGCCTGCCCCAGTGGCGCCAGATCGCCCAACGCCCCGGATGGGTTCTCCGTGAAGTTGCCAGTGTTGCCCACAAACGCGGCATTCGGGCCCCACGCACCAGTGTCCAGTCTTGCCGACCCATAGATGTAGGCCAACCCGTTATTGGACACATGGTCCACCACGCTTAAGTTCGTGATGGTGGATTCCGGCATGGTGACGCCGATGCGGTAAGTCACCACTTCGCCGATCTGCACATTGGAACCGGTCGAATCCGGCGGATTGTTCGTCTCGCTCGTCGCTTCCAGAATCTTGCTGACGCTCATGCCCGGTATGCCGTGCGGCACCATGTTCGTCGCGCCATCCTGGCGGTCCTTGATGCCGGTGGGCACATCGTTCGAGATCGTCGAACTCTGCGGAATCGTCACCGTGTTCTGATAAACCTGGTTCGGACGAACCGTCTGCGCCAGGTTGATGCTGAACTGAGCGCTAACGCCCGTTCCCGGTGCCAATCCCACGCCCTCGTTCGCGGACAGCTCATAGAGGCCGTAGGTGCCGTGATTCTGCCAATTCAGCGTCCAGCCCGGCGGTGTGGAGAGAGATGTGAACGACGTCACGTCATACACCGAATTGGTCAAGTAGTCCCGCACCACCACCTTGTAGGCATTGGCAAGAGCGTTCACATGGTTCGAGGCCACAATTGTGAAGGTAATCGGGTCGCCCGCATCGCCCTCTAACGGTGTACGGCTCTTACTCACGCGGATGTCATGCTCCACAATCCGATGCACCGGCCCCGTCGCGCCCAGCGTGGTCGTGCCGTCCGTCACGCTCACCACATTGCTGCCCATGCGCGGATTCGGCCTCAGCCCCGCGTTATAGGGCATATCCAGCGCCACGAATTCCATCCGCAGCAGGAAGTAGTCGTTGGTCGCGTTGCCATCCGCCGCGTTGGTGATGGCCGGGAACGTGAAGGTGATCGCCCGCCCGGAGCCGTTCGTATCCACCGACGAGGCCGGCGATGGATCCGGATCCGTCACCACCACATTGGCTTCCACAAATTGCGGTCCGCCCGCCGGGATTTCAAACTCATATCCCTTGCCCGGATACGCCAGCGCGGCGTCCGGGTTGGTGCCCACGAAGTCAATGCCTACCGGCACCGTATCCGTCAGCACGAGGTTCGTCACCACACCCTGCGGCATGTCCACGCGGATTTGGTAAATAAACCGCTCGCCGATCGTCCAGTCATTGCTGGTTGCATAATCATGGGTGTTCTGCTGGCTTGACGAGACGAACGTCTTGTTGATTCCGCGCAAATCCTCAAAGTTCAATACTTCCGGATCGTCCGTGTAGTAGTCGTTCAACCCGCCGGGGCCGTCCGAGCCGTCACGTTCGTTGCCGTTCTTGGAGCCGGAATCCAACGATTCATACGTCGCCACCGAAATGTTGGTTGCGGTTGAACCGATGATCTGGTCCTGCACCAGTACCGTAAAGACGATCGCGATCGGCGGGGCATTCGTCTTGAACTCCGCCAGGGCCGGCAAGTCCGTGCTATCCACCGTAATGCTCTGCCCCAACACCTGGCCGCTCGCGGGCGTCACCCACGTATTGAACTGAAGGCCCGCCGGCAACACGTCCGTGAACACCACGCTATAGGCGCTGGTGCGGCTCAAGTCCGTGTGCTCAATGATATTGGTAAACGTGATGATGTCACCGGCTTGAATGTTGCTGGTCTTGTCCGCCACCTTGGTAATCTTCAGGTTGGGCTCCAGCACTTCCACCTCGGTCGAGGCTTCCGGCGCCGAGTTGGTCACGCCATCCACCTCAAAGTGGGTCGTGGCCACGTTGGTGATCACCACCCCGTCCTGCACGAACATCATGTTCGACACCACCACGGGGATATCGAGCGTGATGCTTGACGGCACGCTGAACGCCGTTGGCGCCAGCGTGAACACGCCGGTGCCGGCACCCCAGCTCCCGCCCGTGATGCCGCCTGAAGTCGCCGCCACCGTCGGCGTGCCGAAGTGCAGCCCCAGCGGCAGCGAATCGGAAATGGTGACATTGGTGAACGTACCGCCAAAGTAGAACGCCTCGATGCGGTAGATCAGATCTTCGCCCACGCGCGCGTCGCGCTCGGTGCCCGCCGCCGACGCCGGCTCTTCATCGTAGCGCACGGTCTTGGTCAGCTCCAGGCCCGCGGCCGCAAAGCTGTCCTGATCAAACGAGTAATACTGCCCGTTCACCGGCCCCAGCGTGCTCCCCTGCATGGTATTGGCCAGCGGGTTGCCGCCCAGCGTATTAGTGAAGGTGCAACTCGGGGTGATGGCGCTATTGCCGCAATCGCCCACCACTTCGGCCAGCGCGGTCAGGGCGCCGCCGTTCGTCGTGGCTTGCGCGGTAAAGTTGATTTCGATGATGTCGTTGATCGGATTCAGGATCACGCCGGGGAAGTTGAACAGGAGGTTCGTGTCCCCCACCTGGTCCATCGTCATGGCGTTCGCCCCGGACGAGACGATGTTACTCGACACATACGTGACATTCGTCCACCCCTCACCCAGCAACACCCGCACGTAAATGCCATCGGCATTCACGGTTTCGGAATCGTTGATGACGGTGACCTTGAAGTTGACCACTTCGCCGTTGGTCACAATCAGGCTGTTGGGCTGCAAATCAATGTCCAGGTCCGGAATGTCCGGATAGGTGCTGGTACTCCCCGTGACCTCGCCGGGGTTATGGCACAGGTCGGTATACGTCACAAGGTTGCTGGTGCCCAGAAGGCTCGGCACCCCCTGTTCCGGATCCTCGAAATCGAGGTCGGTCGGGTCGGCGAGGCAGTCGAGGTTTTCGCCCGTGCTGCGCAGCGTCCATGTCACCACAAATCCGCTGTTTTTGCCCAAGTCGAGGTTGTCAATGCCATCCCCGGCATCGTCCTTGGCGTCCGTCGCGCCGCTGCTGGCCTTGGTACTGAAATCAATGTGCGCGACCGAGCCATGGGGAGTACCGCTATAACTCACAATGAGCTCGGCACTGCTGGCGTTGAACTCACCCGTCACCGAAGCGCCCGTGAAGACGTAACCCGCCGGCGCCCACTCCGTGTAATTGAAGAGGAAGGCCGTCGAAGCGCCGCTATTCGTCACCAGCACCGTCTTGGTGCCGCCGCAGGTGTCCAGCACCAATTCGCCATCCACCCCCGGCGGTTGCAGCCGCGGGGAGGTGACGATGGACGCGTTGGCCGTGATCTGGATGCAGGCATCCGCCGCCGAGCAACCATAATCCAGCGTGGCTTGATTGATGACGGAAGCTTCGCAAGCCACCACCTTTGCCGTCACCAGTATCGTGATGGGGCCTTCGTTCAAGGCAAACGGCGGCAGGCCATCGCCGATTTGGGCCAACAGGTTGGTGGCGCTCCACTCCAGGGTTTGGCCGCCGGGCCCCGCACCCGTCACGCTGTCCGGTAGGACCGAAGCGCCCACATAATCCATTGCGGACGGCAACACATCGGTCAGCTTGAGGTACGGCACCGGCGCAGCCGAGTTGGGATCGTGGCTGATCGTGATGGTGTACACCACTTCCTCATCCGCATCGGCCACGGGCATGGAAGCGGTTTTGGTCATCACCAAAAGCGGCTCCTTGGGGGCCAGCACCGACACGATTTCGCGGTTGGTCAAAATATTGTCGCACAAATCCGTATAAACGCCTTCGGCGATGAACCGGTTGTCACCGCTTACTGCTTCGCAGCCCAAGGCCACGTTGTAATGGATGGCCACTTCATTGGTGGGCGGCATGGCCGCCAGCAGCGGGATCAAGGACGAATCCCAAACCAGCGGGTCGCCGGGCAATCCGCTGCCGCTGGGATCGCTAATCGGGGCCAGCGCGCCGCCATTGATGCTCACCTGCGAGCTGCCACCCACATAGCTGATGCCCGCCGGCAGGGTTTGGCGGGTAATCACGTCATAATCCACGGTCAAACCGCTGTTGCGCACGCTGTACACCACCGGGTTGGTGCCGCACAGCTCATTCTGCACTGGGAACGTTGCCCGGGTCACCAGCGAACCGGAGATGCTTTCATAGCCGGCAGTGTCCCATGGCGTCACTTGGCAGTCATCGCCATAGCAACCATACGACGCGCGCAGGTTAAGCTCCGTCAACGGGGCGCAGTAATCCACGTTGTTGGTCACCCAGAACTCAAAGACTTGCCGGGGCGGCAAATCGTCAATGCTGCCGTCGCCGTCCATGTCTTGCAGCGGCCCGAAGGCCTGGTTGATCGTGTGGAAGTCCCAGACCACATTGGTCGCCGTCACGGTTGAAGGCGAAATCTGCGCGCCGGCAAACGAGACGTTGGGCGGCAGGGCGATTTCCACGCGCAAGTTGTTGGCCTCTATCGCACAGGTGTTCATCACGAGGATTTTGTTGACGATCTGCGTGTCAACCAGGAATTGCATTTCAGGTTGCAAGTTGACGAACAGCACCGGCGTGCCGAACAGCGGCGGCCCGTTGATGCCGGACTCGGCCACCCGCGCCGGTGGATCTTGGCCGAGACTGCAATTGTCGTTATAGCGCACTTCCGCCCGGTGCTGGGCACTGGTGTCGTTCGTGCAGCCCATGTGAATCTTGTAGGTAATGGACATGTTGGCATAGTTGTTGGTGCCCACATCGCCCAAGTGCCATGTCCATTGGTAGCCGGAAGGACTGATCGTCGGATCGCTGGCGGTAATCGGATTGCCCGCCGGATCCACAATGTTGTGGAACACGGTAGAACCCGGTTCATAATGGAAAGCGGAGAAGTTGTTGCCGTCATAATCCAAGTCCAGCGTCACCACCACATCCCGGACCGGATAGAGCGTGTCGCCATCCAAGGGTAGAATCGCCAGATCAATCTCTCCATCCGTCGTGGCGCAAGCGCCCGCAATCATGACCGGCTTGAGGGTAATGGCCATGCGCCCGGCGCCATTCAGCCAACTGACAATGTCTTCCTCCGTTCCGCATTGCGGCGTGGAAAGATACGAATAATCATACTGCCGGCCGGCGGAGGCTGACGCCACCTGATAAATGACGCGGAGGTTGCTGGTCACCGAGGCCATGTCGGGATAGGGCGAGCCGTTCAAACCGCTCAGGCCAATTGTCATCCCGGAGGCGTTGGTCGAGATCGCCACATAACTAGTGACATCCGTCGAATCAATCCATACCCGGACCGCATTGGTGTCTGTCCAGCCGTTCTCCGCCAAATCGGCAAAGAAAGTCACTCCCGTCCAGTCCGTCAGGGAACCGGTGAACGAGCTGAAAACGTGGGTGATGATGACATCTTCACAAACTTCCGCCTCGGTCGTGGAGATGAACTTGGCACTGCTAAAGCTGCACGCGTTTGTTTCGCAACCGATGCCGGCACGCACTTGGACGGGGTACCGCTCTCCCGAACCGGTAACGGTCCGTTCACAGCCCTTGCAATCGGTGTAGGTCGTCGCGTAAATCGTGTTGTATACGATCGCCCGCGGCCCGCCGCAATGCTCCAAGATCCCCATGTCGAAGTTGGCCGACCAGGTGCCCGAACCGCTCAATCCGCTCACGGTCCAGACCACGCTGGTACTGGTCAACGTGCCTCCGCCCGTGATGTTTTGCGGCGCGGTCAGGTTGGTGTGCGCCGGGAATACGTCCGTCACCGTAATGGTTTCGCTTCCCGTGAAATTGGTGTACGACAGGCGAACCGTCACCGGAATGCTGCCGTCGTCGCCGGAAACACTCGTTGGCATGATCTTGGTGACCGATGCCGAGGGTGGGTTGATCACCCGCGCCAAACTCACACCGATCGGGCCCGTGAACGGCGTACCGCAGGCATCCTCATAATAGGGCCGGAAGTAAAGGTAAAACTCGTTGGTGGAAATCGGGCAGCCGCCCGCGTTGACCCGGAACGTCACCGATGTCGCCGTGCCGGCAGGCAGCGGGTCAAAGTGGAGAACGTTGCTAATCACGTTGTCGCCTGTCAAAGACCAGCCCGGCGGCATGACCGGCGTGCCCGTCATGTTGTACGCCGTGCCCACCTCGGCGCCGGAGGCATTCGTGATATACAGCGTCACCTCGGTGCCCGCGCAATAGTCCACCAAAATGGGCGAGGGATCCATTGCGTAGGAAATGCTCGGGAAGCGGTCGAGAAAACGAATGCCCGCCGTGGCCGTCTCGTTCTCCAACGAGGTGTCTTCGCAAATCTCATTGGCCAACACTTGCAGGTTCTGGCAACCCCACTTGGCATCGGCCTGGTTGAACAGCCCCTTGCATGCCACCACTTGCGCCGTCACCACAATGTCCACATAAGCGCCCGGCGCCAAGCTAGCCAGTGCCGGGATCACCGTGGAGTCCCACACCGCATTGGAGACAGTTGCATTGGCTGGTGTGGGGTCAAAGCCGGTGAAAGCGAGCCCGGGGCCCAACCGGTCAGACGCAACAACATTTTGTGCCGTGCCAAAGCCTTCGTTGGCAATCCGCACCGTCCACACCACTTCATCCCCCTCCCCCGCCTCCTGCATGATCGGGGTCTTGGTGACCACCAGGTCCGGGATGTTCACCGTCAAAAATGCCGACCCCGTGGCATTGGTGGCGGTGCCGATGGGTTGCTCAAAGCCCGCCCGCGCAAACAACTGGCCTGATACTGCCGCGCAATTGATTTCCACCGCATAGACAATGGTAATCTCCGCGCCACTGGACAATCCCTGCGGCAGATTCCCCGATCCAGGATTGGGCGTGGGCTGATCTCGCCAGTCATTGCGCCGGTTGGTATCGTTATTGGCCGGACTGCGTTCCAAGGAATGCCCGGCACCCACGCCCGGCACCGCCGGATTGAAAGCCGCCGTGGAGCCACCATACGAAACGGAGTCCACCGGCCCCATAGTACTAATCAGGAATACCCCATCGCCCGGGACCACGTTCAACCCGGAACCAATCTTCCCATCCGCCACCTCATAAACTTGCCCCGTATAGGCTGGGTGGTCCGCCAAAAATGCATTCGTCCGCCCGGCAATGATCACAAACTCTCCCGGGGCGATCGTGAAGGTCGGCAGCAGGTCCAACTGCCCCGGATTCGCATCGCCCACCTGCCAGCCATTCAGCGTCACTGGATTCGGCGTCGGATTGTAAATCTCAAACCACTCGTGATCCTCTTTGGTCCCCGGCCCCGTATAATTATAGAAAACTTCCGTAATCAGCAGATGGTCCACATCGGACGGCGTCACCACCGACGAAAAATCCCAGACCAGATCTTGGCCGTTGACCGTCGGGTCCGCCGCCGCGCCATTCAACACTACCCCGCTTGGCAGGGTCACCTCGGACAGTCCCGGCACATAGGCCCAATTGGCCGATGGCAGCACATTGGTGATGAACAAATTATTGAGCGTGGGCCCGTTGTTGCGGAAAGTGTTGGTGAAATACACTAACCCGCAACTGTCCGCCATCGGCGCCCCGGCCAGTATGTTGGACACTTGAGCCGACGCCGTCAGCGTGCCCAAGCTCAGCAACAAGCCCAAGCTTCCCAAAAGCCAGCCGCTGCGCGTCCGCTTGCCGTTCGTCGTTTCTGCTGTTTTCATATCCGGTCTCCTCGGAGTCATCACCTTTTTAAAACGCCAAAAAACCGCCCAGTTCCACCCTGCTTTTCCAAGGTGGAACCGCGCAAAACTTCACTTGTCTTTTCGCCGGAAGAAACGCTTGACCCCACAAAATACAAGGCGTGTTGTGCGATTAGGCAGCCTTGGGGGAACCAAACAAACTTCCGGTGAATGGGTGAACTGATGACTCATCTGCCCCCCCGATGCAAACGAAAACAGCATTTTTTTTCTAATTTTTTCCGAAACCGCTGTTTTTCTTTCCGAAACGCCCCCCCTCCCCGGCCTCACTGCGGCCGGCTACAATAAGACAGGAAATCCAACATCCCGCCGCCGGTATAACGGCTGCCTCCAAGAGCGTGGCTGTTGCTGTAGCCGCGGGCGGTGACCGCAGGGATTTTTTCAGCCCCCCCCCCCGCTGGAGGGGATCAGCGGAACCAGGATTTCAGCCAAGGATGCCGCAGCAACCGCAGCGGGCGCAACAACGCGTAGGCCGGCTCCAAAGCATGCGGTAATGGACACCCCTCCAAATCGCCCAAAGTCGGGGTGAACACCCACCCGGTCATCATTCGTACCTTCTGCCGCCATGCATCCTGCGCGGCGCGCTCGTAGCGCAGGCGGGCCATCATCGGCATCCGTTCGGTCGCCGCGGGGCAGGCCATCACCGCAGCCCCCGCCGCCAACGCCAGCACGCGGGGCCGGCTCGCCAGTGTGGCGGCATCGTCGCTTAATTCAATGCCCACCAAGTCTGCCGCCAACCGCAAGCCCAGCCCCAGCACGACGGTTTGCGCCCGCCGCCGTGCCACAACACACGCCTCCGCTCGTTCCGCCGGCGATAACTTCTGCCAAATGGCCGCGGTATCCATCACCCACGAAAGCCGATCCCATCCGTGGTGCGCGCCGTGCCGACAGCCGAACAGCAACGCATCCACCGGGTGCAGCGTGGACACGACCACCCCGCCGATATTCAACTGCACGCGGCGATTCCACATCTCCCGTGCAGCCCGGCGGCTGGGCCCCAATGACGCCCAACCATGCGCCACCTCCACCAACCGCCCTCGTTCCGGGTGCCGGAACGAAGCCTCGATCCCCGCGCGTCGCGCCGCCGCAGCCACCCGTTCCGTCAGCGGCGGCGACCGCTCGAATCCCGCGGCCCGCAACGCTACGGCGGCGTTCGCCGCGTGCGTCGCCGGCACCCAGAGGTCCACGTCGTCACTCACCCGCCATTCTTCGGCTGCATAGGCCTGTCGAGCCAACGCCGGGCCTTTCAGAATCAAAAACTCCACCCCCGCCCCCGCCAGAATATCCGCCACCAATGCCACTTCGCGGTCCAGCACCACCATGTGCTGCGCCAACGACAGCACTCGCCGCCGAAATGCTCCCCGCTGCTCAGCGGCCAGACCCGCCGCGCAAAGTGGCACCACACGATGCCGCTCCGCCATGGCCAGCAAATCCTCCGGCCTCACCCCCGGCGATAATTCCACTCGGCCCAAGTTGCCGTGCAACGCCGCCGCGCAACACCGCTGCAAATCAGCGAACGTCTGGAGCGGTTCAACCATGCCGCTGCCGCCACTGCAGAATGAGCCGGTTCACCCAGCGCCGCGCCGGATGGATCAGCAAAAAGAGCCGGCGTCGCCAAAGCGGCAGCGCCACGACGCCGGCAACCGCCGCCAGCGGCACCAGTTCCGGTGGCCCCCATTCTGCGTCGCCCCGACATGCCACCACGCCATCCGCTGTCGGCGGTTGCACCACGCGGTGCAGCACGGGCTCTTGTTCGTTGCGCCAGAACAGGGCGATATCGCCCCGGCGCAACTGCCGGCCCGCCAGCGGGGCCACCATTACTTTTTGCCCCTCGCGCAACCACGGCAGCATACTCGGCCCCCGCACCCGAAATGCCACCGCCTGCCCCCTCGCCAAAGTCTCGCGCAGCACCGCCGTAAACAACGCCTGGTCCTCTCTCTTCAAAAGGGGTCAGTCCTATAATTTAATATTTTTGCTTCCGGCCCCGGCTATTCCGTGCGCCGGCACCGCGCCAGCGGCGTGTTGATTTACGGCATTGTGCTGGTTTGCAGATGTCATGGTGGCACCGACAAAAGCCGGGAATCAGATTTGTTCCGTTTTTCATGCGGCAAGGAGTGTGGGCGCTGGCATTGGGTGTGGTCGCTGGGGATGAAGAAGTCCTGTGAGATCGAGCAACCGGAGTCCAAATGTCGTCAGC
>JAKQQT010000138.1 GCA_029564025.1 Armatimonadota bacterium
TGGGGCGCGTTGCAGCAATACGCGGAATCGGCGTTGAAAGACGCGGCGCGGTGCGTCCGAGGTATGGCGACGATACCCTGCAATCCGCTCTTGCGCTCCGGCGACACGGTAAATTACAGCGGGTACGAATGGTACGTCGAGCGGGCGCAGCACAATTTTTCAGACTGGACTTCACACCTGACCATGCGCCGCGTCCCCTCCGGCGCGGAAATTGCCGGGGTGTTTTTCTCCTCACCGGGAAGTGCGGAAAGCGCGATTGTGCGCGTGGTCAAGGACGCGACAAAGCGAGTGAATAACGCGGTCGAGGCTACAGTGCTGCAAAAGCTGGACGCTCGGACCTACACGGTAAAAGTCCAGAACAGCGATGAGGTTGTCACGGTCAAATCTGACCACGTGATTTTCGGTGATCTCATTGCCGGGCGGACAATCCTGATAGGGAGG
Organism: Armatimonadota bacterium; assembly: GCA_029564025.1. Taxonomy (GTDB): domain Bacteria; phylum Armatimonadota; class DTGP01; order JAKQQT01; family JAKQQT01; genus JAKQQT01. Next base: position 442 of record JAKQQT010000138.1, read on the forward strand.
GGAACAAAGTAATGATTCCAAAAATAGATATCTACAATGCCGCCGGGAGCGCGGTACAGGATTTAGCCTCGTTCGGCTCCCGGCCTCTCGGCGGGACGAGTAACCCGATTGAAGTACAAATCTGGAACGACAAATCAACCGCCGTCACGGACGAAGCTGTTGGAACGGGCGACGGGACGAACGCCGTATTCACGTTGGCGAACGGCAATCTAATCACCGGTTCGCCATGCGTGGTCAAGGTCGCAGGAGCTACAAAGACCGAAACAACGCACTACAGCCTTGACAGGGTGACGGGTACGGTGACGTTCACGCCGGGCAATATCCCGACCGCCGGTCAAGCGGTGACGGCCTCGTACCACTACGGCACGGGCGCGGAAACGGCGGCAAACGTCTATCTGCTTGCACGCAGACGACAGACGTTTGTAGCGTCCGGCGCAACGGTCACGCTCGCGGCGACGCCCTCGCGCATCTACGAGGCTCAGATCAATAGCACCGTCACGACAGACTACACGCTGACCGACAAGGTTATCACGTTCGACCCGGCTCCGACTGCGGGAGACTCCATCCTCGTGATTTACGAGGACGAGAGTTGCAACCTGCAAATGCTCCAAGTCAAAAGCTCCGGCGTGGA
>JAKQQT010000538.1 GCA_029564025.1 Armatimonadota bacterium
GGGATCCTCGTCATCGCAACAACACGCGCCCCCACTGACGCGCGACCCCGTCGGATGGATAAGCGCGCGCATGGAGGCATGCGAGGTGGTCCCTCCCCCTACACGTTCACGCAGCGTCAACGGCGCCCGCGTGCACCACTCATCCGGACCGGCCGACACATCCGCCACCGACACGAACAACAAAGTACCCTCCGGCAGGCAATACCGCGTGCCGCCCAGCGAATCCGGCTCCGTATACATCCCATCCGACAGGTCCCCAACCGGCATGCACGAAAACGTCACATTCGCCGGCGGCGCGACCGTCACACTCCCATACCCCCGCTTCGTGGCCTTGACTACCTGGTTCAGGTTGCCCAGACGGAACACCTCGCTCTCCTCAGTGCTGCCGTCCATGAGCGTATTCGGCGCATACCACGTCTTCAACCACCGCGCATCACCCCGGACCTCGACAGGGACAACTCACTCGCCGCTGTTTTCCTCTCCTTTCGACGCGACCTGTTTGTAATTCCACTTTCGCACCTTACCTTCCGGCCGGAGTGTATAGAGCTGATCCGCGCGGGGGGAGGCTATGAGGGGCCAGGAAATCTGCTTTGGAAACGGCGCGTCCGTCGAGACCTCTTCTTCGATCGTGCCGTCTTCGGCAAAGCGATACAGTCGGTAGCCAGACCACACGTAGACCCACCCGCGGTAAGGCAATAGATAAGAAGGAGAGTCCGGAGGCTTGATTTCAAGAGCGAGTTCGCCGGAAGCGTTGAATACCCGAAGCTCCTTCGATTGTCCAATGTCATAGAACCGTCCCTTCTTGTCCCGGTAGACACCCTCGATTGTAGGGGCGAATCGCACAAACTTTCCCCGCGAATCGACGATCAGATTCCTGTATTCGCCATTCACCTTGACCGCCAGCCAGCGTAGGCCGTCGTACCCCAGGGGTAGCAGCGGAGAGAACTCTGGGAGATGCGCGCCAGGTGCCATCTCGATCTCTTCAAGGTCGACCGGAGTGACTTCCCAACTGGAAGACGTTGGACTCAGAAGAATTTGGGTGTCATTCCGCTCCTTGGGTGTCA
>JAKQQT010000544.1 GCA_029564025.1 Armatimonadota bacterium
CCTGACCCTTCTGCGCTCGCCGAACAGCCCCGATCCCAACTGCGACAAGGGCGAGCACACGTTTACATACAGCCTGTACCCGCACGCGGGCGACCGGCGCGAGGGTCAAATATACCGCGCCGCGACCGACCTGAACGATCCGCTGTTCGCGCGGGCCTGTTCGCATATGTCCGGCGACACCGCAAGCATTGTCGAAATCGGCCCGGACAACGTTCTGCTGTCCGCGATGAAGTTGGCTGACGACGGAGACGGCGTCATCGTGCGATTCTTCGAGACCGACGACCGGGACGGTGAAGCCCTTCTCACGTTCGGCGCGTCGGTATCGGCCGCGTGGGAAACCGATATGCTGGAGCACAATGAAAAGGCGCTGACGCCAAACGGAAATACCCTGCGTGTACCCCTCGGTCACAACGAGGTGAAGACGTTGAGGGTCCGGTTCGCCTGACACGGCGGGAACAGACGGAGGTCTCATGAACAATATCAACGGGTTGGGCGCGGCCCTGGCGCTGGTCGTTTTCACCGGCGCCGCCGCGTCGGCGAGGACGGACAAGGTGGACAGTTACATCACCGCACAGATGAAACAGAAGAATATCCCCGGTTGCGGCGTGGCCATTCTGCGCGGCGGCAGGGTCGACAAGATCAAGTCCTACGGTCTTGCCAACGTGGAACTGGGCGTCAAGAGCACAAGGAACAGCGCTTTCGAGATCGGCTCGGTGTCCAAGCAGTTCACAGCCGCCGCCGTGATGATGCTGGTCGAGGAAGGAAAGGTCGCGCTGGACGATCCCATCTCAAAGCATATCCCGGATACGCCGCCTGCGTGGAAGGATGTGACGGTCCGCCATCTGCTGACACACACATCGGGCATCAAGACCTACACGGAACTCACCGGATTCGACCTGGACAACCGGCTGACACAGGCGCAGTTCGTCAGCCTGCTCGCGAAACAGCCGCTGGATTTTCCGGCCGGCACGAAATACAAGTACAACAACTCCGGTTACAGCCTGGCGGGATTCATAGTCGCCAACGCTTCTGGAAAACCGTTCTTCAACTTTCTGCGGGAGCGCATCTTTGAACCGCTGGGTATGAAGAATACCGGTGACCGCGACCCACTGCGCATCATCCCGGGCCGCGTGGATGGTTACATCTTCGACAAAAACGGGCTTCGCAACAAGGACTACGATGTGACCGATCTGGGCGGAGCCGGGGCAATCTGCTCCACCATCAACGATATGGCGAAGTGGGCCGCCGCCGTGGATAAAAACGCCTTGCTACAGCCGTCCTCGTGGGCGGAAATCAGAACGCCGCAAAAACTGGCCGACGGTTCTTCGCTGACCTACGGCCTCGGCTGGAACATCCGCACGGTCAACGGGCACGCAATGCACAGCCACGGCGGATCAACGTCGGGATTCTCGGCTCATTTACGGCGTTATCCGGATGACGGGCTGACGATTGTCATGCTCACCAACAACGAAGAACTCGATATTGCCGCCGCGGTGGTGAAGGGCCTGGTCGCCCTGATCGAACCCGAACTCGCCGAACCGGAGACCTGAGAGCGCAACGTGCCAGAGAAGAAAAGGCCGGGAATCGTCATCACAGCCGTTGAGCCGAACAGCATCGCCGGGGAAATCGGCCTGGAGCCCGGCGACCGCCTGATCACCATCAACGGGCGTGTTCCGCGCGATGTGCTGGACTATCAGTCGCTTGCCGACGGCGAGGACATCGAAGTCGTCATCGAACGCGACGGCGAGTCGACCTGCGTGGAGATTGAGAAAGACGAAGGCGACAGCCTCGGCCTGTCGTTCGGCGATGTGGTGTTCGACGGCGTCCGGCAGTGCAAAAACCGTTGCGTGTTTTGCTTCATCCACCAAAATCCCAAAGGCATGCGCAAGTCGGTATGGGTTCGCGACGACGACTACCGGCTTTCGTTCCTGGAAGGGCACTTCATCACGCTGACGAACCTCTCTGATGAGGAGTGGAAACGCATCAGCGACGAGCGCATGTCGCCGATGCGGGTCAGTGTGCACGCCACCGATCCGGATGTGCGCCGGCGGATGCTGAAGCACCCGGACGCCGGGAACGTGATGGACCACCTCCAACGCCTGTTCGACGCCGGCATCTCGGTACATACGCAAATCGTGCTCTGCCCCGGTTGGAACGACGGCGAAATACTGGAGCGCACCGTACACGAACTCGCGGAGCATCACCCAAACGTGATTTCTGTCGCCGTGGTGCCCGTGGGCCTTACCGGATATCGAAAGAATCTTCCCGATCTCGTCCCCGTCAGCCCGGAGTTGGCGCGCGAGACCATCCGTGTCGTTGGCAAGTGGCAGAGGGCCTTCAAGTTCCGTCTAGGAACCCGTTTCGTGTTTCTGGCCGACGAGTTCTGGTTGAAAGCCGGGATGGCCTTTCCGAAGTACACCGAGTACGAGGACTTCCCCGCGCTGGAGGACGGCGTCGGACTGTGCCGGTTGTGGGACCACCAGTGGCGTCTGGCGCGCCGGAAACTGCCTGAGTCTCTACCGGCGCCGCACCGGGTAACGGCAGTAACCGGCGAACTCGCCGAACCCGTTCTTCGCAAGACCGTTGACGGCTTGAATCTCGTTGAAGGTCTGAAGGTCGAACTGCTACCGGTGCGCAACGACTTTTTCGGGGGCGGAATCACGGTAACGGGACTGCTGACGGGCTCGGACGTCATTCGTGCGGTGAAGGACACGAATATCGGCGACGCGCTGATCCTGCCCGACGTGATGACCCGTCAGGGCGTGTTTCTGGACGACGTGACGCTCGACGAAGTGGAGGAGGCGGCCGGAGCGCCGGTGCTGTCGGTGGAGACCAGTCCGGCGGGATTGATCAACGCTATATTTGGCTGAATGATCCGGTTTGGTCATATCTGTGAGGCACACTGAGCGATATTCCGGTGCTTCGCACCGGAATATCGCTCAGTGTGCCGGCGTGCTTCGACTACGCTCGTTACTCGCTCCGCTCAGCATGCCTCTGTTCTTGTCAAATGATACGGGTAATACTGTTTCTTAGTCCCTGCGGCCGCCGAACAGGCGCAACAGGAAGAGGAACATGTTGATGAAGTCCAGGTACAGCGAAAGCGCGCCCAGGATCACCATCCGCCCCACCATCTCGCTTCCCTGAATCCCCGCCGAGGCCATCTGCGTCAGCCTCTGCATATCCCAGGCGGTCAGGCCGGCGAACACGATGACCCCGATGACGGATATCACGTTCTGCATAGCCCCGGACTTGAACAGGAACACATTCAATAGAGACGCGATGATGATGGCAATCAAGGCGGCGAAGGCTATGGAACCGATTCGGCTCAGGTCTATCGTTGTCGTCTTTCCGAACACGGCAAGCACACCGAACAGGACCGACGTCATCAGCAGTACCTGACCGATGGAGCCCATATCGTAGATGGCGAAGATGGAGGAAAGCGTCACTCCCATCAGCGCCGAGTACAGCAGGAAAAGCCCCGTTGCCGTGCCGGCGGTCATGCGGTTGATGCCGGCGGAGATTCCGAACACCAGGCCCAACTGCAAAAGGAAGATGACCATAAAGGCCCCTCGCAGTTGATCGATCAGGCCGCTGTCGTACACGTACCAGCCGACGACGCCCGTAAGCAACAAACCGGCTGTCATCCACGAGAAAACACTGCTAAGAAACGAATTGGTGTCCGCGACCGATGTCGGTCGGGCGTATGCGTCCATTCCCCACTGGTGTTCCCGGTCGTTCATCATCCGTTCCTTTCTTCTTCCATGAACCTTCTCAACTGGGTCAACGTCTTCACTACACAGACGCTCAACCGCCGCCGAGGTTGCCGGAATTCACAGCGAATCCCGCTCGCTTTCACGGCCCTCCAAAGCGGCGTCGACGTCGGCGATGACACGGGCGAGGTATCGGCGTTCGTCCAGCAATTCGGCAAGGCGCATCACCAATTCGGCCCGGTCCGCACCTTCCGCCGCGTCGATCGCCGCGAACAGGGAATTCCGCCGCGCGACTGCTGAATCGATCCGTCTGCGAAACGGTTGAGCGGCTTCATTCAGGCGCTCGCACAGCGCTTCGGGAATCATTTCATCGTGAGCGGCATCCCGTGTTTCCGACATCAGTTCCTGTAGTTCCAGTATCTCCTCGAACAAGTCCATCGGAGGGCGTGAACCATTGGCCGACGCATCGGACTCGATCTCCACAAGATACTGCGCTCGCCGCCACGGGTCTTTCAGCGTTTTATGCGCGTTGTTGACCCGGGCGCTGTTCTCCAGGCTGATGCGCCGTTCTCGCGGGTCCGCGGTTGCGAACCGGTCGGGATGATAGCGCCGGTTGAGGTCATGAAAAGCCCGGTCCAGCGCTTTGGCGTCCAGATTCAGCAGGCGCGGAAGGCCGAGAACGGCGAAGTGGTCTGTGCCTGCCGGGATCAACTCCATTGTGTTTACCGGCTCCATCGTCATGCGATGCTGAAAGACGTCCCGCAACCGCAACTCTTCTCGGCGTTGGGATTTTCAAACGCGAATCCACCGCTGAGAAGGTTGCCGCTCCAAACGACTTCGGAGCCCTTCAGGTAAATCAGGCTTTTCTTGTCGCACACGATCCGCAGGTCGTCAGCCACCTGGAAGATGACATCCCAGCGGTCGCTGATTTTGTCGTCCAGGTCCATGAAGTAGTTCAAGCCGGAACAACCTCCGCCGCGCACGCCAACGCGCAGACACATGTTCGGATTGTCTGGCGCTTTTCGGGCAATGAGGCGGCGCAGGCGTGTCTTCGCCTCCTCGGACATCGTGATGCCCTCAGCGGCGGTCTCCGTCTGTTCCGACGACTTAATCGTTTCAGAACTCACCGCAGTTCCCCCCTTTGGATCCGAAAGGACAGCGGAGCGTGACAGCGCTCCGTCATCCGTTTTCAACTTTCGGTTCCCTGTCCTCCGGCTTGCGCCTGCTTCTGCTGGTAGTCGTGCAGAGCGGCCTTGATGGCGTCCTCGGCCAGCACGGAACAGTGGATTTTCACCGGCGGCAGTGCCAGTTCCTCCACGATGGTCGTATTCTTTAGCGCCATCGCCTCCTCAACCGTCCGGCCCTTGACCCACGCCGTCGCCAGCGATGACGAAGCAATGGCCGATCCGCACCCGAAGGTCTTGAATCGCGCATCTTCAATGATCTGCGTTTCGGGATTGATTTTCAGTTGAAGTTTCATCACGTCGCCGCATTCCGGTGCGCCGACAATACCCGTTCCCACGGTGGGATCGCTCTTGTCCAGGGAACCCACGTTCCGCGGGTTGGAGTAGTGGTCAATCACTTTATCGCTGTATGCCATTCCATTTCCTCTTCTTCTTTAATCTCAGGCAACGCTTAGTGAGGTTGCCACTGCACGGACTTCAGATCGACGCCTTCCTGCGCCAATTCCCACAGCGGGCTCATTTCGCGCAGGCGGTCGACGGTCTTTTTCACGGCCTCGGCCACGTATTCAATCTCCTCGCGGGTGTTGAAACGGCCGATGCCGAACCGGAGAGATGAATGCGCCAGTTCGTCACCGACGCCCAGCGCCTTCAGGACGTAAGACGGTTCCAGACTGGCCGACGTGCAAGCGGAACCGCTTGAGAGCGCAACTTCGCTCAAGCCCATCAGCAAGCTTTCACCCTCCACGTAAGCGAACGAAAGGTTCAGGTTGCCTGGCAGGCGGCGGTTCGGGTGACCATTCAGATAGACTTCAGTCAGCGAAGTCTGTATGCGGTCCCTCAACAGATCGCGCAGAGTTTCCGCGTGCTGTCGGTCCTTCTCCATCTCCTCCGCGCAGAGCGAGGCGGCCTTGCCGAATCCCACGATGCCGGGTACGTTCAGCGTTCCACTTCGGAATCCGCGCTCGTGTCCGCCGCCGTCTATCTGGGCGGTCAACCGGACGCGGGGTCCTTTCCTTCTCACGTACAAGGCGCCCACACCCTTCGGCCCGTACATCTTGTGCGCTGTGATGCTGGCGAGGTCGATATTGTCATCATTCACGTTGAAAGGAAGCTTGCCGACACCCTGAACCGCGTCCGTATGGAACAGAACTCCGCGCGCCTTGCAGACGGCTCCAATCTCGCGTATCGGTTGAACGGTGCCAATTTCATTGTTGGCGAACATGATTGACACCAGAATCGTCTGGTCGGTGATGGCTTCTTCCACATCCGTGGTCCTTACGGTACCTGTTTCATCCACGGGCAGGTAGGTCACCTCGAAGCCCTGTGTTTCCAGGTGTTTCGCCGTGTCCAGCACCGCCTTGTGTTCCGTCACCTGGGTGATGATGTGGTTTCCCTTGGAGCGGTACATCTCGGCGACACCCTTCAGTGCCAGGTTGTCGCTCTCGGTGGCGCCGCTGGTGAAGACGATCTCTTTGGGGTCCGCGCCAATGAGACCGGCGATGCGCTCGCGAGCCAGGTCCACTCCTTTTTCCGCTTCCCACCCAAACGAGTGGTTTCGGCTTGCCGCGTTACCGAAGATCTCCGTGAAGTACGGTATCATCTCTTCCAGCACCCGCGGGTCCACCCTGGTCGTTGCGTTATTGTCCAGGTAAATCGGCAGTTTCACTGTTCCATTGCTCCCGTTGTCAAAGTACTATTTGCAGTTCCGTGAAGTGATAACCGCGCCTAGTTGGCCGCTACTGACTGTTCCGAATCCCTGCAATGCTTACGTCCTTTTGTATCGACCGTCACGAGTCCGGACTCCGATAGAATCAGGTCCTGGACGGTGGTGTCCTCCAGTACCCGTGCCAGGCGGTTTTGGACGACCTCCATCGGATGGCGAATGGTGCACGTGGCAAACTGAGAACATTCATCGCCCGCGCCTTTCAGGCATTGCAACAGCGCCGGCTGACCATCCACCGCATACATCACATCCGCGACGCTGATTTTGTCCGGTTGACGGGACAGCCTGTACCCGCCGGTCGGTCCGCTGGTGGAATCCACCAGGTTCCTCTTGGTGAGTTGCTGGAGAATCTTCGCCAGCAGTTCCACCGGTATGCTGTAACGCTCGGCGATTGCCTTCGCGTTCATCGATGTGCCGTCGGCTTCCGAAGCCAGACAACACAACGCCAACAGGGCATAATCCGTCTTTTTTGTCAGGCTGAACATATGACTCCCGTATCTACGACCAAATTAGTCCGAGTTACCACTTCGATTGTAGAGCACCAGAAAAGCAGTGTCAAGTTCCATCGGCGCGAGGTTTTTCTCAAGGACGTGCTACAATAACCTCAAATGAACGAACAGGACAGCACAAATCCGCAACCGGGCATCCCGGAAGAGTTCCTGCACACTCTGGTGGCGCTGGAAGACACGGTGGACGAGCCGAAACAGTGGCTTGGACGCGCCATGAGCGTGCGTGTGGACGATTATCTTGTACTCATCGAGCGTCTCCGCAAGGAACTGCCGCAGGAGATTCAGCAGGCCGAACAGATTCGCGACGGTGTGGATGAACGGCTGGATGCGGCGCGAAAGAAGGCCGACGCCATCATCGCCGAAGCCAGAGCCAACACCGAACGCGCATTGGAAGAAGCCCGGGCGCGCCTTGCCGAACTGGTGGACACCAGTCCCGAAGTTCAACTGGCCTTGACGCAGGCCAAGGACATCACAACGGCCTCCCAGCAGGACGCCGCCCAATCGAGGCGCGAGGTGGAAGCGTACATCGCCAACACGCTGGCCGAACTGGAGTCAGCCGTTGTGCACAAGGCGAAGGAAGCGATGTCCGGCCTGGCGTCGCTTGAACAGGAAATGGCGCGCCAGAATCCCCGACAGCGCAATTCCTGAAAAGATATTGACAAGCATTGAAGGGGAAGTCCTCGCGGACTTCCCCTTCTCGTTGTGTGGATTGCCTTAAGTTACAGCTTGTAGTCCAGCAGGGCGGAAACACCCACGTTGGGGATTCTGTCCGGGTTCTTCGTGGCCGTGGTGGTTCCCACCGGAACGAGAGCCTTAATACGGAAGTCGTTGAACCTGCCTTCCAGTTGAACCACGGCTTTCGTCCGGTCGACATCCTTCGCGGTTCCCATTACCTGCACGGCTCCTACATATCCGCCGGAACCGACGCTGACAATTGGGACAACCTTGGTCTTGATGGCCGTTGTGTCCTTGTGATTGGTCAGATCGTTCACGAATTTGTTAACCTGCGGGCCGAACTTGGTCACGGCGACTGCGATTCCGCCGCCCACAATCACTTTCCGCAGATTCTGAGCCTGAACAGCCACCGGTTGCGAAACCACCGCCGCGGCGGCGATGACGGCAATCCATCGAACGAGGCGCATTCTGTTTTTCATATCAACCCCTTTCCATATCGTCACGGGCGCAAAGAGGCACCCCTGTTAATACTGAGTCCTTTTTTCGCGATTGGGTTCCCCTCGGGAATGCCGGAAGCGTAATCGGTGTTCATCAAGTGACCGTTCGCGGCCGGGTGCTATATTGGATTCAGTTATCGCCGCTTCCTGTAGCGCTTGAGCGCTCAGACGCGTGGAGAATGTCATGAAACTGGGGGATCTGCCGGATGGCGAATCGTAACGCGACGCTGGATGCCAAATCACCGGTGGCTTACGCGGGAAGTAAGGCCGTGATTCCGGATGACGAGTTGGTATACCTGTACCGCCAGATGCTATTGGCACGCCGGTTCGAGGAACGGTGCGCCCAGTCCTACACACAGGCCAAAATCGGCGGCTACTGCCATCTGTACATTGGCCAGGAAGCCAACCTCGCCGGACTGCTGTCGGCACTGCGACCGAACTGGGACTACGTTATCACCGCCTACCGCGACCACGTTCAGCCCATCTTCATGGGCACCAGCCCGGGTGCCGTCATGGCCGAGTTGTACGGTCGCAAAACAGGCACCTCCGGCGGCAAGGGCGGAAGCATGCACCTGTACGACCCGGCGAGGGGATTCATGGGCGGCTGGGGTATCGTGGGCGGCCAGATTCCCATTGCCATCGGATTCGCCTTCGCCGCCAAGTACCGCAATGAAGACCGCGTAACCCTCTGTTTCATCGGCGACGGTGCCGTTCCCATCGGCGCTTTTCACGAGTCGCTGAATATCGCCGGCATCCTGCGCCTTCCAATCGTGTTTGTTATCGAAAACAACCAGTACGCGATGGGTACCGCGCTGGAAGTTTCCAACGCCATACCCGACCTCTACAAACACGGCGAGCGGTTTAATATCCAAAGCCGGCCGGTGGACGGCATGGACTTGTGGGCTGTGCGCGGAGCAATGGACGAAGCCGTGGCGGCCGCGCGAAACGGCGAACCGCAGTTGATAGAAAGCAAGACCTACCGCTTCCGCGGACACAGCATGGCAGACGCAGGCCAGTACCGCACCAAAGAGGAAGTTCAGGAGTGGAAACAGCGCGATCCGCTGGAAACGGTCGGCGCGTACCTGCTGGAGCGCGGCTTGCTGACCACCGATGACATCGACCGGTTGAATGAGGAGATTCGTGCCGAGTGCGCGGCCGCCGCCGATTTTGCGGACAGCAGTCCCGCGCCCACCGAGGCCGACCTTTTCAACAACGTCTACGTATAAGCGAAGAAAACACCTATGGCTGTGATTCAGTATCGGGAAGCCTTGCGCGAGGCGATGCGCGAAGAAATGGAACGGGATGACCGCGTTTGCCTGATGGGCGAGGAGGTCGGCGGCTACAACGGCGCCTACCGAATCTCGGAAGGCCTGATGGACCAGTTCGGCCGCATGCGCGTGCTGGAC
>JAKQQT010000566.1 GCA_029564025.1 Armatimonadota bacterium
GATGTACCGGCTGGACCCGGTGCGCGCGTACAACCTCGGCCTCGTGAAGCAAATCGAAGTCGCCAGCGTCACCGACGAGTACAACTTCAACGCGCCGTACATCGAACTACAGAACGTTCGGGCGACCAAGACGAAGATCACAGCCAGGGCCGTGGTGGATGTGGCGACATCCTCGGGCGTTGTTCGGAAAGCCGTGACGCTTGATCGGGGCGCCGACCTTGAGTCCATCTCCGGCGGGCGCGAGCTATATGCCGGCTACGTGGTCGAGGAGATCAACGCGGCCGACGGGTACGTTCAGTTTGCCAACGGGATTCGCGTGAGCGCCGGTGAGCGACTGGGCAACGATCCGGACGCCATACTGCGGGTTCAAGTGCATGAGACCGTGAAATACCACCTGGAGAAGGAACTCAGCGTTCGAAAAGCACTGCCGGAGGGCAAACGGCTGAAGGTGCTGTCTCTGTTCTTCATCGACCGCGTGGCCAACTATTACAACGCCGACGGCAAGATCCGGCAATGGTTTGTAAAGGCATACGAGGAATTGTCGCACAAGCCGCAATATGCCGTGCTGAATCTTCCTCCCGTCGACCAGGTCCACAACGGCTACTTCGCCCAATCGAAGGACGGCCCGAAGGACACCTCCGGAACATCGGCGGCAGACGACGCGGCGTATGAATTGATCATTCGCGACAAGGAGCGCTTGATGGACCGCAACGAGCCTCTGCGCTTCATCTTCAGCCATTCCGCTCTGCGCGAAGGCTGGGATAACCCCAACGTGTTCATCATCTGCACGCTCCGCGAATCCCGCTCGGAGCTGAAGAAACGGCAGGAAATCGGGCGCGGTCTGCGGTTGCCGGTAGACGAAACCGGTGTGCGTGTGACCAACGAGTCCGTCAACCGCCTCACCGTCGTCGCGAACGAGAGCTACCGAACCTTTGCCGCCTCGCTTCAATCCGAGATCGAAACGGAAGCGGGTGTTTCATTCAGCGACAAGATTCACGACGCCCGAAAAACGAAAAAGGCGCGCCTTGTGAAGGGTTGGCGCGATAACAAGGAGTTCCTGGAACTGTGGGACCGCATCAAGCACAAAACGCGGTACTCGGTGGCGTATGACACGGATGACTTGATCCGAAAGTCGATCGAAGCCCTTGCTCATATGCCGTCCATCCACGCGCCATCCATCCGTACGGATCGCGGCTTGATCACGATGACAGACCAGGGCGTCGACACCACGCCCCAAGCCACAACGGAATCGGCATCCGGCTACGGCAGAATTCCCATCCCCGACCTGATCGGCCACCTGCAACGGGAAACGGAGTTGACCCGCAACACGCTGGCCCGGATTCTGACCGGATCGAAACGCCTGCCGGAGGTCGCGGTGAATCCCCAGCAGTTCCTTTACCATGCCACGCGGGCCTTGCGAATGGCTTTGAACGAATTGATGATCGAGGGCATCAAATACGAGAGGATCGACGGCGAGGCTTGGGATATGATGCTTTTCGAGAGCAATGAAATCACGGGCTATATCAGCCGTATGCTCGAGGTGAAGCATAGCCTATATGACGCCATCGAGGTGGATTCCGCTACGGAGCGGTCTTTCGCCTCGGCACTGAGTCAGCGCGAGGATATCCGGTTCTTCCTGAAACTACCGCGCTGGTTTCAAGTGGAGACACCCATCGGAAAGTACAACCCGGACTGGGCGATTGTGAAACAGAACGATGGCGAGGAACCGCGGCTCTACCTGGTACGCGAAACGAAGGGCACGGACGACATCTACCAGCTACGCGGCTCGGAATGGGGCAAGATACGGTGCGGCGAAGCCCACTTCAAGGCTCTGCCCGATGTTGACTTTAACCGTGCCGTTTCCGCCGACGATGTGTAGGTTCCGGTTGACATTCTAGCCAAACCCGGCGCTCCGGGCCGCGAAGAAAAGGGGGCCCGTGCGGGCCCCCTTCCCTTACGTGATCGCAACGCGGGTCTTACGACTCCGCCACGATGGTTCTCGCGATAATAGCGGCGTCGTCCACAGTGATCGAGCCGCTCTGGTTCACGTCCAGTTTGGTCAGGTCCGTATCAAACGCCTGCTCCAGGCCGGCGGCGATTTTCAGCGCCAGTTCCAGGTCGGAGCGTGTGAATGTCGGCGTCCAGGCGGAGGCTGACATCGCGCGCAGTTCCATCAGGATCTGGTGGCCGTCGCCGTAAGGCGATCCGTCCTGCCGTACCCGCAGATACCGTCCCTGGATCGGCGGATCGAACCGATAGATCATGTACCAGTCCAAGCCGTAGTTCGAGTCCGCGTCATACGGCAGGTTTCCGGACTGGAAGCCCTGCCCCTTCACGGACACGCTGTCGGTGGTGGTATCGACCACTGCTGACGCGTTTGGGAGTTCCACATTCCACTGGAACGGCGTATCGGAAATCCATATCCGGTGCTTGTCCACGTAGAAGAAGTAGCCGAACTCCAGCTGGTCGATGGTCTGGCTGGAACCGAGATCTATGTCCAGCGTCGATGTGCGGTAGCGGTCCGGGATATCCGTGTTGCTGTCGGCGGACAGAATGCCGCGCAATCCTCCGGAACCCCAGGCATGCCCGCCTTCGGTCCAGACGTTGTTATCCCAAATCCAGTTGATGTCCTGGTTGGCGTAATCCGCCGGAATGGCCGGCCGGGTAATCTGCACCCAGTCCGCCGGATTTGTGCTGTCCGGCGTTTCGCCGGTGTACTTGTCCACGCGCTTGTCGATCAGGTAGCGGTCGGCGATGGAGTCGCCGTGAATCAGTCCTGTCGTCGTATCGGCGGACAGGATGTTCCGCGCCTTAGTGTTCACCGTGACGGTTGCCGATGGCGTGTTGTTGTTTGCGTCGTACGGAATCGGCGTCGCCGAGGCCATGCCCACCAGGGCGCCGTTCGGCACAAGGGCTGTTCCGTCGCGGTTGTCCGGGCCCTTCCAGGCGCCCAGGGTCAACGGGGCGGTGGACGTGGTCAGCACGCGCACAACGCCGCTCACATCTCCCTGCGAGGGGAACGAAAGCAGTTTGTTGTTGTAGTGCATCTCGCCCATATACGGATTCGGGATCGCTTTGCCGTTATGGTCCACCACCTTGCCGATCACCTGGTACAGCGATACCGGCGTGGCGGTCATCGTCACGTCGTCGTAGTAGATGGTGCCGGTCTGGGTGGTGAAGGAGTAGAGGTTGTACGAGAAGGCCACCGGATTATTGGCGCCGCCCACAACGTACGGCCAGGTCGTACGGACTTCATACCACTGGTTAACAGGCACCTTGCCGTTCGGATCCAGGCCGCCCTTGTTTTCGTTCTTGGCCGGCGGGACCTGTCCGGCGTACACATCGATGCTTCCGCCCGGATGCCCGTCACGCATGCGCACCCGCAGGCGGTCGCCCGTGTTGGTGAAGTACACCCACACGCTGAACGTGTAGGACGTGCCGGGAATCACCGGGTGCAGGTACAGGTTGTTGGTTGCCCAACCGATACCCGTCTGCGTGCCGGAATAGTCGCTTTGCGGTTGCCAGATCTTCATTGACCAGAAGCCGCCCGGTGTGTGGTTCTGCTCGCGGGAGAGTCCGCGGTAGGTCGGGCCGGCTCCGTAGCCGTCGTAGATGTCCCAGTGCTCCGGCCAGGTGTTCGAGGCGTTCGGGGTTTCGCAGTCACCGTTGGCCGGGATGTCGGCGATGAGGTCCTTCACAACGGTTGCCCCGTCGGCTCCCGCCGCGGTTGTGCGGGCTCCTCGCCCGAATCCCACGGTGGAAAGTATCCAACTTCCGGCTCCCGCCATTTCGAAGGAGTATTCCCCGGCGGAATTGGTCATCGTCGATTGCACGAAGTAACCACTGGTATCTGTCAGAACGACCTTCATGTTCTTTAGAAGGCCCTGATACCAGCGGTCGCGGACAACACCTTTCACTATGACGCCCTTGTAGGTCAGGGTCAGGTTGGTGATGCCCGTGGGGCTCGGGTGCGCGCCGGTGACCTGCGCCTGCTGATGCGCAAAGTAATTCGCCGTCAACGTGTAGCCGGCGGCGGTGTCCGGAAGTGTTATCTTGTACTTTCCGGCGGCATCGCAGGTAACTGCCCAGGTATTCACACCGTCGGTGATGGTCAACTGCGCATTCGCAATCGGGCCCAGCTTGGTGGAAGCGACGGTTCCCTGCAGATACGGGCCGGATTCCGGTCCGGTCTGCGCGCCGCCGGTGACGGCGGCCAGGTCGCGGAGTTCACGCAAGGCGTAGAACTCGATTGCGGCGCCCTGCTGATAGGAGTTAAAGGCGACAACGCCGGGTTCGTAGTAATGGTCCGTCGTGCCGCCCGAATTCTCGTCCGTGTATCCGGCGACCTTCCAGGGCGGTTGCGCCGTTCCGTCCTTCCAGGACTTCGAACTCAGCGCTGTTTCGACGCCGGTTCCCGTAATCCGCAGGATGGTATTTTCTTTCACGCCGCCGGCTGTCTGATACACACTTCCGGTATCAAGAACCAGAGAGCCGCCCATCAGGATATTCGGATCGGCGAACTTCGTCAGTGTGTAATTGTCGCCGAACGCGTCCAGGCTCACGCCGAAACCGCCGCCGTAGATTTGCGTGGTTCCATCCGTGTCCAGGGCATACGGATTCGTGGGAGTCCGCGCAATGCAGGCAATTTCGCCCGAAACGCGGCTGGGATACGGCATCATCCGGGTGTACATCTCAACGTTCAGGAACGTCGGGCACTTCGCGGGATCCGCCATCACGCGACGGTGGTTGGAGGTATTGGCCACCACCATGTGCTTCACGCCGCCGATTTCGGCAACGGAGATTGTCGGCGGAAGGATCTGAAGCGGAATGATCCACTCCGAAGGCGCCGCGCCCACTGTGTCGGCGCTGAAATCCAGCACCTTGTCGTAGATGCTCTTCGGATCCGTTCCCGGAGACAGGGGCGACGGGTTGCCGTAGTACACGGCATACGCGTTGGTGGTACTTCCGGCAGGGATGGGTGTCTGAAGTCGGAACACGAGCCGCATCGAATCCGCCGTGTCCGTCAGAATCTGGCGGTGCACCGGGGTGTTCGTGGTCCCGTTCCAGTAAACCACCTGAACGTCGGCCCAATCCGACCGTATGCCGGTCGGGACGGGGGTAATGGTCACTTCGGCGGTACACGGGGTGGGAGTGGCCGTTCCCGTGTTGTTGGTAATGGCTACCGGAATGCGCATCGCGTAGTCCGGATTCCACCAGGTTTGAGCGCTGGCGGTGGCTAACGTCATGAGGGCGAGAAGAAAGGCGCACAAGACGCCCTTTCCCACGGTCTTGCTCAACATCGTATTCAATCCTTTCGAGATCGAAATCGGTCTGAATGCCCGGGCCCCATCGGGCCCTGCCGCGCCTTTGCGACAGCCGCCTCGCCAACGAAACGGATTCCGCGCGCTCACACAGCGCCGGACGCGCATGGTTGCCCCGCGTGCGTATCCGCCGCGAGGTCGTTTGCCTCCCGTTTTCCTTTTCGCGGCGCCGGGTGGAAAGGGC
>JAKQQT010000578.1 GCA_029564025.1 Armatimonadota bacterium
CGACGGTGACGGTGACCATCAACCCGGTTCCGGATGGAGAAGTGACAATTGTCGACTGCGCTCCGGATATCACCGTTCAGTGCCTGACGGATGTACCGCCGGTCGATGTGACGCAAGTCAACGCGAGTACCACTTGCGAAATCAACTCGATGGTCACAGTGACTCACGTCGGCGATGAAACATCCGAAGACGGATGTATCACCTACATCAGAAGGACCTATCGAGCAACCGATGCATGCGGCAACACAGCCGATTGTGTCCAAACCATCCGTGTTGAAGACACACTTGCGCCGAGCCTGCATGGTGTACCGGATGATCTCACTGTCCAGTGTACCGACGGTTGCGACAGTATCCTGCTATTCGGGCCTGATATCACCAAGCGCATCTATCAGCACTTGCTGGTGGCAGACCCGGCATTGGCCGCGAAGACAGACCTCGTTCTTACCGGACCGAGATATGATCCGAACGCCCTTGCCAAGGCCTTGGACGCAAAGATTGCTCGCGATGGTAAGCCGTATTGTACGATGCTGTTCGATCCGGAATACGCCGGACCGGATGGCAAGATTTACGGCGGTCTGTCCGAATCCGATCAGGCCAGGCTTAAGCAGGCAATGCTGGACGGCATGGGATTCGTCTATGCAGAACCGGGTAATCCGAAAACATGGGACGGTAGTTCCTGGGTTGAAAAGGCTCCGCTGGGACAGATTCCTAACGTGATCCCGCTCCATCCGGAGTTCTCGTGCGACCATACCCAGCAGTACGTAATCATAGACCAGACCAGTCCTCTGGCTGAAGGAATGCCATCAATCTTCGCGGCGGCTTCTTCCTGCCAGAACACGGATATCACGCTTATGAACCCGGTTCCGGGAGTTGCCTACAGCAACGTCCGCTCGGTGGGTTACTCGCTCGGTATGCCGTGGGTGCCTGGTCAGGGCGGTGACGTAATCTGGACCCTGGATTTCGGAACCAACGGCAGTCGGGTAGCTATCATCGGCACCGACCCGTATCCGGACAATATCCAGGACAACGACATGGAAGCCATCCTGAGGCTGTACTACAACGCCATCAAGTACACAGCCAGGGCGACCGGCGCGACGATCGCGGATCACGTGCCCGCTCCGCCCGTGGTGGTGGCTCTCGACAACTGCGCCGGACAGGTTCCGGTGACGTTCGAGGAAACCATCACAGGCCAGTGTCCGTCCGTGATCACGAGAACGTGGACCGCCGTTGACGAATGCGGCAACCAGGTCAGCGACTCCCAACAGATTACGGTCTACGACACAGCGCCTCCAGTGCTTGTGTGCCCGCCGAACATCACGGTGCCGAATGAAACCGGTACGTGCGGCGCGACGGTGATCTTCAGCCTGTCGGCGTACGATGCGTGCGGCGCGGCCACTGTGGAGTCCTTCCCGGCTTCGGGTAGCGTCTTCCCGGTGGGAGACACGGTGGTTCTGGTACGGGCAACAGACGCGTGCGGTAACCAGTCGACCTGCACCTTCAAGGTAACGGTCACAAATACCAATCCGGGTTGCTCTCAGATGACAAACGCGACCAACGCGCTGAAGATAGCGGCCGGTATCCTGACGGCTACCAGTGGCGATATGTCGCTACTGAACGTGGTGGAATCGGAAACGAGTCCGATTGACATCCGCGACGCGGCCCGGCTGGCGCGCAAGGCGGTTGGACTGGACCCGTAACGACCATCTGGATCCTGCTGAACTGACAGTTGGGTCACGACTGAAGGGGGGGCAAGCGATTCGCTTGCCCCCCCCTTATTTGTCTCTGAATCGTGGTAATTGGAAGAACTGATTGTCGCTCGACTTCCAAGGCGCAAATGGCTTGACAAGGCCGCCGAGTATCCGCCTGCCGGAAGATGGCAGTGTGCCACGAAAATGTAGAACCTTTGCGGAAGATGGAGTCAGCCGTAACAGCCCGGATGGCTCATTTCCTGTGGATTCCGGAGTCTTTCCTGTGTCGAGTACATAGAATGCGGGTTGCCCGACTTCTCAGATTACCCGGTAAAGGACACTTCGTCATCCGGACACAGAGTGACCGTCATCGCACGCCGGGTGTTCGCGTTGAGTCCCGTCGGTGGCGGGAAAACGTTATGAATTGCAACAATACCAGTCACCGTTCTTGCCTGTCCGTGGTGCGCCTGTGCTGGAGCGTTTGGTGAGTCGAGCAAAGATGCAAAGACGTTCAGACGCGCCGTAGACTGCCCCGGTTCATTTCAATGTTCGACGCCGATGTTTCTCCGTTACTGTCAACAAATAACTCTTATGACGGCTACAGCAAGGGAGCAACAGAGCAAACCATAGTGTTCTTTATCCTTTTATTCCCGTCATGGTTATCCCTTGAACGAAGGTGCGCTGGGTGAAGAAAAAGAGGATGATGAGGGGAATGGTTACCACCGTGGACACTGCCATCATCTGGCCCCATTCGGCGCCGTATTGAGTGCGAAACATCGCGAGTCCGAGGGACAGCGTGTACTTGCGGTCGTCGAACAGGTAGATGAGTGGGCCGAGGTAGTCGTTCCACGAGCCTATGAAGGCGAACAGGCCGATGGTCCACAGCGCGGGTTTTGCGAGCGGCAGAACAACGCGGCGGTAATTGTCCCACTCGGTGGCGCCGTCCATGCGGGCGGCTTCGGTCAGTTCGTTCGGAATGGTACGGAAGAACTGACGTAAGAGGAACACGTTGAAGGCTCCGCCCATGAACGCCGGCACGGTGAGCGGCAGGAAGGTATCCAGCCAGCCGAGGTTCTTGAAGATGGTGAACACCGGCACCATCGTCACCTGCGGCGGCAACAGCATTGTCCCTATGAGTGTGTAGAAGAACACTTCTCGTCCCCGCCACGGGATACGGCTCAGCCCGTAGGCCACCATCGAGCAGCTGAGCACCGTTCCGAGAACACAGGCCGTGCAGATGACCAGCGTGTTCCGCAGGTAAAGCAAGAACGGGATTGCGGTCAAACCCTCGGTGTAACTTTCCCAGGTTATGGGATTTGGTATCCACACGGGCGGGTAAGTCAGAATCTGCGCGTCGGTTTTCAGTGATGTGGTAACCAGCCACACGAACGGGGCGACGAAGGTGATGCCAAGCAGAACGAGCGCCGCATACGTCAGCAGACTCCGAATCGCCTCGGCGCGGTGTTTTCCCATCCGTGCACGATGTTTTTGCGGCGTGTGGCTTGTCAGCGCGTCCATCTCAGTCTCCACCGTAGTACACCCAGCGCGAGGAAAGCCGGAACCACAGAGCCGTCAACAGCATCAGCAGAAGACCCAGCGCCCATGCCATGGCGCAGGCGTAACCCATCTTGAAGAACTGGAACGCGTTCTGAAACAGGTATTGCGCGAAGAACAGCGTGCTCTCGGCCGGTCCGCCGCCGGTCATCACCATCGGCTGGGCGAAGTAGGAGGTGACGCCAATCAGCCCCATCACGCTGGCGAAGAACAGATGAGGCGTCATGAAAGGTATGGTCACGTTCCGCCACGTCTGCAACGCGGAAGCGCCATCCAGTTGCGCCGCCTCGTGGAGTTCCGACGGCACATCCTGCAGGCCTGCGAGAAAGATGATCATCCAACCGCCCACGCCCCAGACCCCCATGATGGCCAGTGCGGGTTTGCTCCACTGCGGGTCGGAAAGCCAGCCCGGAGGGTTCGATATCCCCAGGTGTATCAGTGCGGCGTTCAGAAGGCCGAACTGCGGATTCAGCACCCATATCCACAGCACCGCACTCGCAACGGCGGGAACCACGCTGGGCAGGTAAAAGATGGTGCGGAAGACCGGCAGGCCGCTCACCTTCTGGTTAAGCAGGTTCGCCAGGACAAAGGCGCTGAAGATACCCAGCGGCACCGACATCAACCCGAAGAGGACGGTGTTGTTCAGCGAGAGAAGCAGTTTCTCGTCGCGAATCATCACGCGGAAATTGTTGAGCCCTATCCACTGCGCCGGAGCGAGCGCCGTGTAGTTGCAGAAGGCGAAGTACAGCGAAGACAGAACCGGGTAGATGACGAACATCACGAAGCCGATGATGCCGGGCGACGTGAAGAGCAAACCGTTGCGCAGGTGTCTTTTCTCGGTTCGCGTCATCACTGCACCCGCCTTCCGAGAATCAGGTCCAACTCCCGTTGTGTTTCCTTCTCGGCCCGCTCCAGTGCCTCTTTCGGCGTCATACGGCCGTACAGGGCGTTGTCGACGGCCCGATCCAGGGCGCCCATGTAGTATGCCTGCGCCGGCATCGTCGGGCGCTGGTGCTTCGCGGCTTCCAGAATCTTCACAAACTCGCCAATCTCCGGGTGGTTGCGGATCTTGTCGAAAACCGGCGACACGCGGTAGCCCGGAAGGGTGTCGGTTTCCTCGAAACTTGCGGTTGTTCCCTCCGGCGTGGCGCATAACCAGTGGATAAAGTGCCAGGCTTCCTCCGGATGCGGGCAACCGCGCGGCAGGGCGACGCTCCACCCGCCGACCCAGGATGAGCCGATCTCCCCATCCGGCGTGCCGGGGAGGGAGGTGATTCCGAAATCCAGGTCCGGAGCGTAACGTTTTATCTCCTTCAGCGTAGTGATGTGAACGCACTGCATCGCGAGTTGACCCGTAATGAACGGATTGTTGGCCTGGTTGCCCCAACCCGAGGTCGAGGCGTTGATGCGCGTGATGCCGAGATCGTTCCCATAGGAAACCATCCACTCCAGAGCCTTCACCACGCGGGGATCGGAGGCGGTGATTGTCTGAGTTTCCTCATCGTAGAATGAACCGCCAAACGCCCAGCCCCACGTGAACAGCGAATTCGCAAGGCCGTACTGCCCCCACGGTATGATGCCCAGCGTTTTGATGCGTCCTTTCCCGTCGAATGTGGTCAGTTTCTCCGCCATTGCGTCCAGTTCGGCGATAGTGCGCGGCGGATTCTCCGGATCCAGGCCGGCCCGCCGGAAGGCATCCTTGTTCCAGCAGAAGACAAAGTTGGGATCGGCGCCGTAGGTCAGCGACCAGATTCTTCCCTTGTAAAGCGCCTGTTTCCAGCAAGGCGGGAAGTAATCCCCGGCGCGGACGTTGTCTCTCTTTACGAAGTCGTCCAGCGGCGTCAGGGCGCCCCATTCCGCCCACTGCGCGTCCTGCGTGCCGTCCACGAACGCGACGTCCGGCGGCTTGTTGGCGGCGATGGCGGTGAAAAACTTCTGGTTGGTGGAAAGGTCGGTGGGGGTGAAAACCAGGCGTACGCGCACGCGGTTCTGGGAGGCGTGATAACGGTCGACCAGCCTTTGCGTCTGCTTGCCCAGGTCGCCGCCCCACGGGTGCCAGACGGTGATCTCCGTCGGGCCGCCGGAGGTCGGCGTTTTTTGATTGCAGGCCGGCAGTAACAGCAGGCAGGCGACGATCAGGACCAACGGCAGGACGGCGGATCGATATCGCCGGTTCACGCCCCTTGCAGATCTCGGGGTGACCATCGGGTGGAGTTTTCTCACGTCAGCCTGTTTCCTGAGGTTCACAACGAAATTCATTGCGCGACTGAAACTTCATTTCAGTGTGGCAAATTCCCGGGTGTCAATGGGAATCCTGATGAATGATATTGGCGTTGCCGCATGCGCATATCCGCCCTACAATCTGCTTGAATCGGCGAAACGAAGGGCTTTCTGCTCACGATATCCACAAAGCCCTGACGCTCCGCGGAAAGGACGAACGACGATGGTCTCTTTTCGTTTACTCGGTATCGCGGCGCTTTCTTTCATCTTCTCCTTGTTGCCGGTCAAGGCAAGCACGGTGGCTTGGTGGAGGTTCGAAGAAGGAATCCCCAATATACAGATGGTCCATTGGTCCGGGGTGAACGGAGTGTGGTCGCCGGATGTGACGGACGTATCGGGAAACGGCAATGAATTATCTGCGTGGACTCAGGAGGCTTGGGGTGGATACGTCTACCATTACGATGTTCCCGCTATAACGATACCCGTCACCGGACAGTCCAATTATCTGAGCATCAAGAACACCGGCTCTTGGCCTGGGCTGTGGAATGAGAGCCTGCGCACCTGGTGTCCTTCGGCCTTCACCATCGAGGCGGCGTTCAAACCCGAAAATGGCGGATACCGGACCATCGTGGGACGCGACAGCAAGGGAGTCGGCGACGATCCGCGAAACGCCGCGCTGTACTTCCAGATTCAGAACGACGACAGCGTAGCCGTGAAGTTCCAGGACGTTTCCGGTATCCAGCATTCCGCCATTTCTGCCCCCAACCTGATCAAGGGCTTCACCTGGTCTTCCGATCCGAAGGAGTGAAGGGATGGTGGTATGCCATGGCGGCCGTGAGCGATGGTAGAATCCTCTCGCTGTACCTTAACGACTTTTCGAATGGAAACGGTTATCAGCTGGTAGCACAGGAAGACATGACCCTCTCAGGCAGTCTCAACACAGCACTGACCGCAGGCTTCGGGAGTGGCGGTGACTGGCACGCAGGTGACATATCAGTGGGAAGGGGATTGTGGGACGGAGCCCACATCGATCGGTGTTACGGATTCATAGACGAAGTGAGGTTGTCGGATACGGCACTCACGCCCAATCAGTTTCTCTTCGCGCCCGGCACCGAGGTTGAAGTCCGTGGAACGGTAACGGACAGCCATCACGGCGATCCCGTATCCGGCGCCGTGGTTACAATTGGCGCGAGATCGACGGTCACAGACAGCGACGGGAAATACTCCGTGTTCTGCCCTCCGGGCGGCACTTTGCCAATTTCAGCGGCCCATTACTTTGCCGAAGCGCCGTTTGCTTCCGCTGTTTCGACGTCGACCACCGGTTATCTCGTGTACGATATGCAACTACCGATGCGATCTTACCTCTTGCTCACCACGGCCAACGGGTACGCTTGGAGGGGGATTATCAACACGGGTGGAGCGGCAGACTACAGCGCCGAAACGGCCGATGAGAGCTATTCGTTCCCGATA
>JAKQQT010000585.1 GCA_029564025.1 Armatimonadota bacterium
GTCGCGCGTCTGACTCCAACCGGTTGACCTGGCACAACGACTGCCACCCCCCGCCGACTCTAGGCTGGAGCGCGTGCAACCGCTTGCCGCGATCGCCTGCCGTAACCATCCCGCCCGCAAAACCAATCACGATTTTACCCATGAAAGACCCCCGAGCGCCTCAAAATTCGTGCCAACTTATCAAAATGGCACATCTTTATCGCTGATCGGCGTCGGCGACGGTTCTTCGGTCCCATCCACAGGCAGCGAAAGCGGGCCAGCCCCGGCCGTCGTCTTCTGCAGCCGCCTGGTCTTCGGGCGCTTCCTCGGCATCTTAATCACGGCGTCAACCGGCTTTTCGATGTCAGGACTGCCAACGACCCGGATCGCGTCAACGAGGTCAGGCCCGAATCTATCCTGCTCGCACGTGAACGTGACGCGCTTGCCAACCCAATCACTGACACGCGGGCCAAACATCGCCTTGATGCATTCGCCGTTCGTGCGGTTCAGCACAAGTTCAAGGTCAGTTTTTTCAAACGCCAAGATCCCGCGCTTGCGTGTGCCGCCCGTCTGGTCGTCGGGCAGTTCTTCGACCCGCACCGCCCTGATACGCAGCGACAGCGGCTTTTCGCGGAACAGGCCCGCTTTCAAAAACCGCCCCGGGAACAGTTCATCGAAGTCAACCGGCGCGCGCACCGGCTTTTCTGCTGCATGCTCACTCATTCTTCACCCCCATCAAATTCGAGTCCCTCAAGCGCGTCCTTTTCCTCGTCAGGCACCGCCCACTTCGGGAACGGCAACCAGTCACGCGACGGCACCATGCCCGGCCACACGTTGCGTTCACGACACGCGGCCAGCTTTTCAAGCGCTTCCTGATACTGCGCCCGGCCAAGCTCCAGCCAGTTGTCGTCGAGTTCATACGGCGCCACGTCGAACGGCCCTGACGTTTCCACGGCCAGCAGGTAGACGTGTTCGATGTTGTATCCCTGCGCCCGCAACCCGTCGAGGTAGAATGCCATGCTCAGCGCGTAGCCGTAGTTCAGCACCTTCCGCATGAACTCGTTGCGCCGAATGTCAGTGGTCGTCTTCAAGTCAACAAGTATTGTGCCGCCACCAGTTAGCAGATCGCACCGGCCCTTACACGGGATGCCCGTCGTTTCGTCAGTCCACAGCAGGGTCAGTTCCGTTTCGCCGCCCCTGAGCAAGTCGCGGGCAAAAGGATGCCCCTGGATTGCGGACACGATACCCGCGATTTTTTCGGCGTCGTTAACGTCAAGGATGATGCGACCGGCTTCAAGTTGTTCGTCGCGCCACTGCTTGTCGTCGGTCTTGCGGTAGTCCATCTTTCGGGGCGCGCCAACGTAGCACTTTGCGAACTTATCCGGTTCGAGTACAGCCGCATGAACAGCCGTGCCGAAACGCATCGCGGCGGTTTCTTCGTGCGGATGCGACAGTAGCCATTGATAGTGTCGCGGACTTTTGTTTGCCAGTTCTTTCAGCGTCGACGCATTCACGGCGTCAAGTTGCGTGTATTCTGCGAAATTCATTCTTCACCTCCGATTTTGCCATCATCCCACACGACGCCGGTTGACACGACGCAGCAGGTCGTCCCAGCATCAGTCTTGCGCGTCTTGACGCGAGCGCGCCGCGTCGGGAAATTGCGCTCGATCCGCCTGGCCATCGCCCGGCACCACGACATATACTTGACCCGCCCGCGCGCAGTATCGACCACGTCGTCTGGGCTGGCCCATACTGTGACCTCCTCCCACAAGTCATTCAGGTCAGGCTTCATCGACGGCCTCCACCCGCGCCTTCAACGCGATGTATCTATCCAGTTTCGCCATCGCGTCAGTCAAATTCTCGCGGATATTATCGCCAGGCATTGGCGGCATGCCGCAACCATACGCGATAAAATTCGCGCGATCC
>JAKQQT010000141.1 GCA_029564025.1 Armatimonadota bacterium
CTGGATCTGACGAACAACGCCGACATGGTGATCGACGCGCAGCGGGCCGTGTATGTTGCGAAGGACGGATTGCGCATGGGAGTCAACGTTTTCGGCAGCGCGGATGCCCGCACGGACGGCAATCGAAATGTGGCCGCCGGCGTGACGGTGGACCTGCCGCTGGACCGTGTGGCGGAACAGGACATCTATGCCAAGGCCCTGGTCATGCTGAACCAGCGAGAGCGGGAGTACGGCCTGACCACCGACACCGTCAGGATGGAGGTTCGCGAGGCCCATCGCACGCTGCTCGAAGCGGCGGAACGATATCGGGTCCTGGTCGATGGCCTGCGCCTGGCGGAGGCGAGGGTAGCGAACACGTTCGAGTTGCTTTCCTACGGCCGAGTCAGCAGTCGGCGCGTGATGACGGCGGTGGAGCACCTCTTCGATGCGCAGAACGAAACGATGGACGCCCTCACGGACTATGCGATCGCCACGTTGAACTTCTATCGGGACACCGAGGTCCTTCAAGTCCGCCCGGACGGAATGTGGGAGCTGGGCGAAGGGGCGATACCCGTCGTTCGGACACAGGCCTCGACAGAGAAGATTCCGGAAGTCCGGTAGCGGATGTTATAATCAATAAAAGTGCGAAACTGGCCGTGGTTGCGGCGAACGCGGCCTATGTGAGTGTTCGAAACAGGAACGGAAAGGGTGGAATCATGAGTATGTGTAGAATGACGTGTGTTCTGGCTGTCCTGGCCCTGCTGTCCGTGAACGCGGGTGCGGCGGACATCATCCTGAACGAATACAACGCCGTCGATGCCAACGAATTCCTCGGCGGTGGCAACGCCTCGGTCGATGATAGCGGCGGGCGGGCTTCCGACAGTTACTTCGGACGGGTCATGGGCAATGGCGGCGACTGGTTCGAACTCGTGGTCATCAAGGATCACCTGGATATCCGCGGTTGGCAACTCGACATCTATAACGATGGGATTCTGGACGAGACGCTTGTCCTGACTGCCCATCCGATCTGGAAGGATTTGCGGGCCGGCACGATCATCACGGTCGCGGAAAACGTGCCGAGCGACGTCAGCTACGATCCCAACGCAGGCGACTGGTGGATCAACGTGCAGGCGCACAACGACGCCGACGGGCTCTACATCGAGGCATCTTCTTTCCCGGTCGGCTCCTCGGACTGGCGGCTGCGGATTCGCAACGTGGCCGGACAGGTGGTGTTCGGGCCGGCCGGCGAAGGCATCAGTCCCGTCTCCGGAATCGGCGGGACGGAGGTGTTCCGCCTGGAGGACAATCCCAGCGCAACGGTGACCGCGGCCTCGACCGACTACGA
>JAKQQT010000143.1 GCA_029564025.1 Armatimonadota bacterium
CGCGTCAGACAGAAGTCGCTCGAGGACTCGTTCGACTCGATGCTTCCGGGGGTCGAGGCGCTGGCTGTGCAGCTTCACGCGCTCTCTCCCGAACTGGCGCGCGGATTTCTGACCCAGGTCAGCGCGGCCGCCGGCAACAACGCCTACGAACAGTGGATCTCCCTCTGGCGTGAGATCTTCGTGAAGTACAACGACGGAAACGTGCGCGACGACAAGGGCGTCGCACAGCATCCCCCGTTGCCCGAGAACTGGTACAGGGCGATCATCCGCGAGAACCCCTCGGCCTTCGAACTGCGGGAAGTGCCGCAGCCGCCATCGACCTGCAAATAGGAAGTAACCAGCCATGAAGCCGGAAAAGCAGAAGTTTCCACGGTCCTTCTGGACCGCCAATGCGACAGAGCTGTTCGAACGCGGCGCCTATTACGCGATGGCCAGTTTCGTGGTCATCTATCTCGGTCGACTGGGGTTCGGTGAATACTGGCCAAGCACACTCAACGGCGTTTTGTGGACGATCGTGTACTTCCTCCCGATCCTGTCGGGCACGATCGCGGATCAGATCGGCTTCCGCAAGGCGCTTCTGCTGGCGTTCGTGCTGATCTTCGGCGGCTACCTGTTCATGAGCTATCCGGTGCTCATCGCTGGACACGAACTGGCACCCAAGCCGCTTCCAGGATTCGCCGCGTCGATTGACACGGTCATCGCCGTCGTCGCGGGCATCCTGCTGATTGGCGTCGGCGGCTCCTTCGTGAAGCCGTGCATCTCCGGGACGATCCAGAAGACCTCGCTCGGCCGGGCCACTCTCGGTTTCGCCATCTTCTACATGATCATCAACATCGGCAGTCTTTTTGGACGCGCCGCATCCTTCACGGTCCGCACGAAGTTCAACAACATCAGCCTCATCTTCGTGGTCGCGGCCGCGTGCGCGGCAATCGCCTTCCTGATCGTGATGTTCCTGTACCGAGATCCCGAGACCGAGTTGGGAGGAGTGGTCCAGGCCAAACCGAAGAGATCGGTCGGCGAGATTCTATTCAACATGGTCCGCGTTCTGGGTAACAAACGGTTCCTTCTGTTCCTGCTGGTTTCCAGCGGTTTCAACTTCCTGTACTCGCAGGTATACAACGTGCTTCCGCTTTACCTGGAGAGGGTGGTCGAGAACGAACCGGCCGTCGATCTCTACACGATGGCGAACCCGATCGTCATCGTGCTGTTCCAGCTCGTGATCACATCGATCTTCGGAAAGATGAAGCCCATCAAGTCCATGGTAATCGGCACGATCATCATCTCGTTGGCGATGGTGGTGAATCTGGTACCGGTGTTCATGCGGACCGGCGCGCGCCTCGAGATTCTGGACCTGTTGCCGATCGGCTCCGCCATGGTCGTGCTCACGGTCGCGATGATCGCGTTCGGTGAACTCTTTACCTCGGCAAGAACCTACGAGTACATAGGTGCCCTGGCGCCAAAGGGGCAGGAGGGACTGTTCCTGGGATACGCCAACCTGCCGATGGCCATCGGAGCCCTGGTGGGCGGCCCGGTCGGCGCCCTGATCTTCAACCAGGTCATGGCCCGGGGAGCTTTGAGGATGCCCAACGGGCTGCTGCTGCTTGACCCGGCCTGGAACGCCGCGGGCTGGATCATACTGGCCTCGATCGGCCTGGTCTCCGCCACCAGCATGTGGCTTTATAACCGCTGGATTACCGGACTGGACAGCCGCGCGTGACCCCCAGGTTCGGAACGACTTGATTTTTCGTCGCTTTTCAGATATCTTTCTACCTCGTCATTACACCATGCTGCGGCGATCAGTGTGTCGCCGTCCGGAGGAATCTATGAACAGAAGAATTTTCGGAATCCTTGCTGTGTCGCTGCTGACCGTCGCGTTGGGATGCGAAAAGGACAACGTGCCGTCAATCGACGTGGTTCAGGACACGAACCTTGCGGATACCCAGGCGGACACGATCACACAGACGGACACGGTCGTCGATACCGACGTCCGGGATGACGCCAATGTGCCCGATACGATCGAAGACAACGGCGCATCGGACCTTCAGCCGCTGGACACGACGGTCCCGGACGCTGACGACGACGTCGAGCCTGTAGATGTTACTGAGGATACGGCTCTCGACACCGGCACCCCGGTATCCTGCACCACCAACACCGAATGCGAGGCGAACCAGTTCTGCGACGCGGACGAGTGCGGCGGCACGGGAGTGTGCTCCAGCAAGCCGGACCTCTGCCTGGTTCCGCCGGTTCCAGACCCGATCTGCGCTTGTGACGGCAACTACTACGACTCCGAGTGCTTTGCCGGTATGGCCGGCGCGAACACCGGAACGGGCGCCGACTGCGGCAGCGGCGACACGTGCGCGGACGACACCGGATGTGATGGGGGCAGCTACTGCAAGAAGGACACCTGCAGCGCGGCCGAAGGCGTCTGCGCGATCAAACCGGAGTTGTGCACGATCATACCGAACTCGGTTTGCGGCTGCGACGGCAATACGTACACCAACTCGTGCATGGCTGCCGGTTCCGGCATCAACGTGGATAACACGGGCAACGCCTGCTCAGGCGCCGTGACCTGTACGGCCAACGGCGACTGCACCAGCGGTTTCTGCTACAAGACCTCGTGCGAGGCCTCGGCCGAAGGCGTCTGCACTGAGCCGCCGCTGATCTGCCTCGTGGGCGGCACGGCTGTTTGCGGCTGTGACGGCACGACCTACAACAATGAATGCCTGGCAAAAAAGGCCGAGGTCTCGACGGATGCCACCGGCGTCGCCTGCGGCGCCGAGGTTGCGTGCTCCAGCAACGCTGACTGCCTTGAATCCGAATACTGCGACAAGAAAGCCTGCGGTGACGCGACCGGCACATGCACCAAGATTCCGCTGACCTGCAAACCGATCTTCGACGAAGTCTGCGGTTGCGACAATACCGTCTACCCCAACGCCTGTTACGCCCACAAGGGCCGGACGAACACAATGGATATCTCTGAGTGCCTGTCATCAAAAACATGCACGACCAACCTTTCCTGCGGATCCAAGACGGTATTCTGTATGCTCGACGTCAACACAGGGGTCTGTTCGACAAACGGCCACTGCGCGGACAGACCAACGACATGCGAAGATGCCACTGTACCGGTCTGCGATTGC
>JAKQQT010000611.1 GCA_029564025.1 Armatimonadota bacterium
GCTGAATCTGGCCTACACGGTTACCGATGCGACCTCGGCGCTCCGCATGGCCGCCGGCCTGACACAAGCCGGAACCGACAAATACCCGTGCTACAACCTGGACGGAGTGAAGGGTATCGGCGTCGGTGACGCCGTGCTGATTTTGAACCGGGCGCTGTTGAATCCATAATCACTTCATGCCTGTCCACTACGAACTTCATCGACATCTGGGCGGAGCCATCGTGCCCCGCGTGTTCTGGCGCTATCTTCACCGCAAGGGTCACATCCTGTCCACCCGCTTCCCGCGCTACGAGATGCTGGAACGGTATATGACACGTCCCCGCTCCAGCCTGGTCGACTACCTGCAATTGCACCGCATGGTGGAAGGCGTTCAGAGGCTGGAGGCGTTGCCCTACTTCGTCTCCAAGCTGGTGCGCGGAGCGTATGTGTTCGAGAACATCGAATATCTGGAACTACGCTACACACCGTATCTGCGGACATCGGAGTCGTCGGCGAAGGAGAACCGGTTGCAACAGATGGAAGAGGTGGTGGACATCATCGCCGAGGCCGCGCGCCTGCCGGACTACCCGGTCCGAATGCCCCAGATACTGTGCCTTCACAGCCGGTTGCCGTATGACGTGAACCGCCGGATGGTGGAACTGGCCGCCGCCCGCAAGGACGTAATCTGCGGCATCGACCTGGCTGGTCCCGACGCCGAATACGAACCGCGCCTGGACGAGTGGATCGAACTGTTCCAGTGGGCGGAGAAACACGGGGTGCGGCGCACGGGGCACCTGTTCGAAACGCCCAGCGGTTGCATCCCCGGCTTACTGCCCTATCTCGAACGCATAGGCCACGGAATCCAGATACCGTTGCGGCACCCGGAATTGCTGGCGGAAGTGGCGAAACGCGGCCAGTGCCTCGAGGTGTGCCCGACGACCTACCTGAAAACGGGCAACCTGTCGGAGATATCGGACCTGCGGCCGGTGTTCGAACGGTGCGCCGACGCGGGGGTGGATATCGCCATCTGCACCGACAACGCCGGATTGCACAACGTACGCCTTCCGTTGGAGATTGAAAATCTGCTGACCGAGGACGTGATCGATTTCGAGATGCTGAAACGCTGTCAGGATTCAGCCCGCAAACACGCCTTCGCGGCGATGAACTAGGCGCCCAACGCCGCGTCCAACGCCCGGAT
>JAKQQT010000150.1 GCA_029564025.1 Armatimonadota bacterium
AACCTATGCGCCTGTCGGGCACACGTTCGATGCTTACCGCGAGATTCGCGGTTACCACTCAGGCCTCAACCGGCTGGATTTCGGTTCCGGTGAAGATTACGGACCGGGCGAAGAGCAGGTCCACATTGACTTTGGGCCGAACCAGAATCCCTACACGCGGGCGGCGGAGCGTCCGACGGATCCGACTGTGGAGGACACAGACGGCGACGGGTTCCCGGACGGATGGGAATATTATTTCTGGTACAACACGCTTGTGCGGCATATTACGGGCAATCGATATAACCCGGCCGATGTCGCCACCGGGATCGTCATCCCGTGGGAGGACCTGTATCTGGCGTTTGACCCGTTGACTCCCGATTCCAGAACGAACCGCGATATCGACAACGACGGTCTGACGGACCGCGAGGAGCTGGTGATCGGCACCAACCCGATTCACTGGGATACCGACGGTGACGGCATGTGTGACGGCTGGGAGGTTCTGCGCGGCTTGGATCCTCTCAATTTGAATGATCGCGATGACGCGCGCGACGCCCGGTACAATAATCCGGATGGCGATTACATGGCCATGGCGGTGGTCAAGCGCGACCTGGTGACGGGCGTGGACGGCAAGACCTACCTGCAGAATACAAAAGATGGCAGCATGACGACTTGGTATCGTTACGGCACGACCAACGCAACGACGCCGATCGCCGCTGGAACGAACGTGACGGGGATGGCGGTTGACACCTCCATTCCGGCTGTCACCAATCAGAATGTGCTGCTCCTGCATTTCCAGGTGTACCACGAATTCGGGTTTGATCCCCGCACGGCCTGGTGCGGCGCGGTCGGGCGCATGCCGGATTACGCGCAGAACTATCCCGTGCCGGACGGCTGGTTCGCGTTGGACGGCGCGTTCAGAAGCCGGTTCAGCATTAATCCCTGGGAAGAATCGGATGCCGCGAATACGCGGCCCTTCACGGCCTACGATGAATATCTGCTCATGAAGTTCATGGCGGCAAACGGGCTTGCGCCGGCCGCTGCCGCCCCGAGCGCGGCAGGTTGGTCGCGGTCCACGCACCCGAAAACGCCCGATAGCGATGCCACCGACGTTTTGGTGGATGGCGTGCCGGATGGCTGGGAGCTGTATGTGATGTGCGAGCCGGGGTCACGGACGATCGGCATTTCCCCCTGGTCCGCCGGCGACGGCGTCGCGGATGTCGAAAATCCCGCCGATCCGAACAGGGGCGACGGTTTGACCGTCCGCCGTGAATTCTCCGGAACCGATTCGGCTGCGGCTTACGCTTCACCGGCCCTGTACACAGCCACGACGGTCACGGTGGATTATAATGACACCGGGATTTCCTATCAGACCGTCGACCTCCCGAAAAACACGATTACCCTGACCGATCCTGGTTGGGTCAATAAATTCTGGCCGACCGACCCCTGGAGCAAGGACACCGATGGAGACGGCGTGCGGGATGGTGCCGAGCTGGCGTTCAACTATGGTGGAGCGGATAATGGATCAACCTGCATCGTCGGCGGCGGCCTGAACCCCTGT
Organism: Armatimonadota bacterium; assembly: GCA_029564025.1. GTDB lineage: Bacteria > Armatimonadota > DTGP01 > JAKQQT01 > JAKQQT01 > JAKQQT01. The sequence goes on from JAKQQT010000150.1 coordinate 1,538, forward strand.
TCGGTCGACACCGATCTCGATGCGTTGCCTGACGGTTTTGAACTCCAGTTCACGCACAGCTCACCGGGTGCCGCCGACGGCATGGACGGTACCGTAAAGGATGCCGACGGCGATGCGACCGATTGGGATAAAGACGGTCTGGAAAATTATCAGGAGTACTGGGTGCAGGCCGTGCGCGGTTTCCGCTACGATATTACAACGAACGACCTCACGGCCGCTGAATCCATCACGCAAGCCGCAGTCACGGGTTTGCCGATGGATCAGAATTATGATCCCTCCGACCTCTTCACGCAGGTCACCAACACCTGGGACGTGGCGCGCTATGCGTTCGGCGATACCGAACCTCCGCTGTGGGTGATGCTGCCGGTGGGCGCACGGAGACTGTATGTCTCGACGGACCCGCGCGATGCGGATACGGACAATGACAGCTTGGACGATTTCTACGAAATGTTCCACGGGCTCAACCCGATTTTAGGCGTCCTCTACGCGGGTGATGTAGATGAGCGTCTGACCGACCGTGTGGCGCGCGCGCACAGATTGCGTAACGGCGGGGTGACCATCACAGCATTCGCGAATGATTGGGCCCCAGCTCCGCTCGAAATGGATTTTGTCTCCTATCCCTGGCTGACAGGCTTGCAGACCGCCGATCCTGACGCGGACGGCCTGTTGACCTTCGAGGAGATGCTGCAGCCCAATCAACCCACGCCGTCTTACCACAATACCGATCCGACGCCGCTTTGGCTGACGGACAGCGCTTCATGGGAGAGCGTGACGGCCAGGTTCTATAATCCGCGTCTGAATATGGTCGAGGATCCCGCTGCGGGCCGCTGGAAGGGCATGTTCTTCTGGCCGTTGTCGGCGGATAGGCCGTCCTATGTCTTCTCCTTTGAGGAGAACGAGGGTTACGACACGGATAACGACGGGCTCTCGGACAAGGACGAGCTGACGCAGGGCATGGGCGGATACGGCGACCCTCAGGATCATGATGACCCGATCCGACGTCAGGCGCTCTGGTTCGACGGAACCCGATCCGCCGCCTACACGCCGTCCTCTTTCAATTACGGGGCTTATGCGTTCCGCAGCTTCACGGTGGAGTTGTGGGTGCGTCCCGAGACGGTCACGAACGATGTCGGCCAGGTGCTGATCGAACGTCCGGTGGTTTACACCGGCCAGTCGGACCTGAGCGATCCGGGCACGCTGATGCGCCGCACGTTCCAGTTGGGCATCGCCGCAGACGGACGCGCGTATGCGATGTTCGAAAACGCGGGCTTCCACGAAGAGCATACCGGTACGGCCGAGGTCTTTGGCCCTGTTCTCCGGACAAACGAATGGGTGCATCTCGCTGCCCGGATGGACGGCCAGACATTGACGATTTTCGTCAACGGTCAGACTGCGAATTCGCAGCCTACGTCGCTGATTCCGGCAACCGGCGTGCTCAACGTCTCGACGGATCCTGCTTCAGATGTCGGCTACATCTTCACGGCGGCACCCTTGGTTTTGGGCTCCGCAAACGACAGTCTCTCCGTTCCTGTTTGGGGTGATTTCAGCCGATTCTTCCACGGCTATATCGATGAGGTCAGGGTTTGGGACGGCGCGAGAGCGAGCCAGGACATCGCGGCCGACTTCCGGACGCGTTACACAAAGAGTCAAGAGGCGGCCAATCAAGCGTCGGCCACGGGCAACAGGCTGATCTACCACTACACCTTCGACAACCTGTTCGGGGCGGAAACGGCCAGCGATGTGCTTCAGGTGCCCCGCGGCTTCGAGGCGTTGGCCGTAACAACCAACCGGCCCAGCGGATATCAGGTCGGCTGGTGGTCGGCCCTGCCCGTTGCCAGCTTGGTCTACACGAATTATGCCTATGTGCCGTGGATCGAAAACGGGGTCGACCACCTGCCGCTGGGCGGCGGGCGTGTTCAGAACTCTGTCTATTGGGCGGAAGGCAGCGTCGGGGGCGTAAGCGCGAACAACGTCTTCCCGAACAGCAATAATCCTTACGGGTGGGGATATGGATTCGTCGGTGCTGCCGATCTCGTTCCGCTGGGGTTCGCTTTCGCGCGAACGCTTCCTGACTTGTGGGACGGACAGGGGCAGAGTAGTTTTTGGAGTGACACGAATGACGACAGTGACTGGGACGGACTGGCGGACTGGTGGGAGAGCAGCTTGGCGACGAACTACTTCGATGCCGCAGTGGGCTGGTATGACGTGAGCGCGAATGGCATGACCGCAGGCGAGCGCTATCTGCGTGACCTGGCAGCAGGTTACCGTCCCGGCGACACGCTGGGGGCGCCGACTGGACTGCCCCAGGTCGCGGACTCCGATCACGACGGCATGCCTGACTGGTGGGAGCAGATGTTCGGCCTGAATCTTGAAAACGCCACTGGTGGAAACGGCTCGCAGGACGATCCGGATGAAGATGGCCTGACGAACCTGTACGAGTACCTTGCCGGGACCAATCCGTTTTTGGCGGATACCGACAACAATGGTATCTGGGACGCCCATGAGGATTCTGACGGAGACGGCGTAATCAATATGGAGGAGATGCGTCAGGATGCAGACCCCGGATCGCGCGATACCGATGATGATGGCATGGAGGATGGCGTGGAAGCGGACGCTGGCACGCATCTCGTCTTCTCGGATTCGCCGAAGAAATCCCTGTCGCTCGCGTTGACTGCGGCGGAGGAGATTGACATCCCGCAGCCGTTCCAAGACCGTGAGAGGTTCATCAACAAGGCTTGGACCTTGGAGATGTGGGTCAATCCGTCGGTGGCGGGGCAAACCGCCTCGCTGATCCGGTACGAAGCGAGCGCAGGTACGGCCATCGCGCCGATCGTGTGTTACCAGCTCGGCCTGACGGCGGGCGTGCCGTATGTCCGGATGGCAGTGACAGCCGACAGCGGGGCGTGGATTGATGTCCAGGGTGGCGAGCTGCCGGTGAACGAGTGGACGCATGTGTGCGGTGTTTTTGATCCGGAAGCGGACGCGCTGACGCTTTATATCAATGGCTATGCGCTGGCCGCTAAGTACGTGATGGGCGAAGCGTTGATCGGGTCCACCCGCTTCAGCAACAATCAGGGGGTCGCTAAGATCGGCGGCGGCTTCGACGGTCATCTGGACGATGTGCGCGTCTGGAAACAAGCGCTGTCCCAAGATCAGGTTGTTGATGGGATCGAGCATCTGGTCACGGCCGGGGACACGCGCCTCGTCTGCTACTTCCGGTTTGACGATGGCGGGCTCACGGCTGAGGATTCGGCGCATCCGATCCGTCCGACCTCCACGGTCTCGTCGCCGAGCGTGCAATGGCCGACCAGCCTGCAAGAGGCGCGCGAGTACTGTCTCGAAGGGGTGACCTTTGATGCCGCCGTCGCGTACGAAGGCCTGCGTTTGGAATTCGACGATTTTGACGGTGACGGCCTGCCGGACTGGTGGGAGAGTTTCCGCGGCAATATACAGACGGCCTATCCGGTCACTCGGGTGGCCACGGTAACTGAGATCTCGGGGGACAATACTGTCTGGGTGGACAAATATCTGACCTTTGACCACGAGGAGACAGAAAGCATCTCGCCGCCCATGGAACCCTCCTCCAGCCTGCTGGATCTCGGTTGGGGCGTGCAGTACGGGCCAGTGACCTCGGTGCCGCGCTATACCCGGCCCGACGGCACGACCGGCGGGTATCTGGATGATTTGGCGGACGCATCCTGGCTGCTGAAGGATGTTTACATCTCTGCCGAGGAACTGGATACGGTGGAGGTGCGCTTTACGTCGCACAGCATCGCGGCAGAGGATATCCTGTGCATCAACGGAAAGATGCTCCCTCTGAACACGCTGCAAATCAGCTCAGTGATGGTGGACGCCAGTGCGACCACCCCAAATTACAGGCTTGAACTGTGGGAAAACCGCTACAACTTCCAGTTGCAGCCGGAGTTTCTGCGCAAGGGCGGGTACTTTAAAGTCGGCTGGAACCGGATTGCGGTTAAACTCCTCAACCAAGACGGCGAGGTCGGCTCACGGCGCTACGAGTATTTTGACCTGACGCTGATGGCATTGGGAGAGAAGACAATCATCGACTACGG
>JAKQQT010000663.1 GCA_029564025.1 Armatimonadota bacterium
CCAGCTCCTCGCGGTCCGTCAGACCGTCGTTGTCGATATCGCGGTTCGTTCTGGAATCGGGAGTCAACGGGTCAAACGCCAGATAGAGGTCCTCCCACGGGATTGTGATCCCGGTGGCGACATCGGCAGGGTTATACCGACTGCCCGTAATATGCCGCACAAGCGTGTTGTACCAGAAATAATACTCCCATCCGTCCGGGAACCCGTCACCGTCTGTGTCATCCACGGTCGGATCGGTCGGCCGCTCCGCCGCCCGCGTGTAGGGATTCTGGTTCGGCCCGAAGTCCATGTGGATCTGCTCTTCGCCCGGGCCGAAATCTTCATCGGAACCGAAATCCAGCCGGTTAAGGCCCGAGTGGTAACCGCGAATCTCGCGATAAGCATCGAACGTATGTCCGACCGGCGCGTAGGTCCCCAGGCCGGCAATGATCCAGTCGGCATTGTTGTCGCGATCCGGCAGGAAGTCATTATCGCCATTGTATCTGCCGGCCGGAACCAGATCACTGCCGAGTATCGCATTCAGTGTCTGCCCTGACAGCCAAATTGTCGACGACGCAATCCTGTCGGGAATGCCGTCGCCGTTGATATCGCCGCAGTTATCCGCTTGAAACAGTTCGCGGCTGAAGACCGCGTTGACGGTCGGCGGTGTCGTCGCCTGGCTCTGTCCGTCCGGCCCCGCAACGTTCTGTTCCAGAGTCACGCGCGTGCCGCGCGGCGAGACTGTAACCAAGTCGAGTACGGGGAAGCCTTCTCCCATCCACCGGTACATGAAACTGTCAAAGGTGTTGTCCACCGCCATCGGAATGGCGAGAAGCTCGGCGGCGGCCTCCGCCGGGTCATACGAAAACTGGTATTTCCCGCCCACGAAGAGCCCCGTCACGGGGACGGCGTTCGACGAGACAACAATGCCTCGGCCCAGGCCTGCCGCTCCCGCATATTCCCCGGAAGCGGAGCCGCTGATGTGCCCGACCGGCGTCACATCCAGTCGTTTGGCGGGATCAACCCGAATGTTGAAGGAGACTTCATGCGAGCCGCCGTCTTTGTCGCGCGACACGAAGCGGACGGTTTTGACACCCAACGAGTTGTACGTCTTGGAGTAACTTCCGGCTTTAAACGATGACGTGTAGGTGGTGTTGTCGCCAAAATACCATGTGTTGGACGAAGCCGGCTCAAAATTCCAATCCTCAATCGCATCGTCAACGTCCCAGTAAAAGGTGTGCGCGGTTCCCTGCGCGACAGAAAACGCCACTTCCGTCCCTGCTGTGTCCATATTTTTGGGGTTGATGATCTTCGGGTTCTCATTGTGGACCCGCACAACTCCGGCCACCAGGTTCACGCCATAAAACTCGGGCACGCCGACCGAGCCCGTGACCGTGGGGGTCACCGTGAAACCGGAACTGTTGGAAATACGCGTTCCGTCCTTCAGCAGCGAATTGATGCTGACGCGCTTTTCCAAAATGCCCAGATTGAGTTCTTCGCGGGTAAAGATGACGCTGTTCGTGTCGAACACCAGCGATCCATTCCACGAGGTGTTCGCCGGCGACACGGACAAGTTCACATAGACCGCACCGGTCGGCGGGGCCACGTTCAGCTCGACCACAATATAATCGTTGTCCGTGACCGAGTCATACTCGGAGATCGAACCCGAGGGCGGACGCACGCGCACGGTCGGCGGCGCGCCGACCACGACATAGAATTCACGGTAGGCGTCTGCCGAGGCGCCGGGGGCCTGATCCTTGTCCTCCGCCCACACCCTCACGGCATAAATGCCGGGGGTTGAAAAGGTATGGTCGATAGAAGCCTTGGCCGAACCGAGGAGGGGCATGGCGGTCCCGGCCGCCACATAGACATTAGTCGGCTCATCGCTGAAGACCCAGTAGGTTCTGATCGAACCGAGGTCTGCGGCCACGTCCTTCACGTCGACCGTATAGGTCTTTGACATGGTCGCGGCGACCGTCACGTTCGAGATCGCATTGACGCTCTGTCCGTTGACCGCCGTGATCTGCGGCGGCGTATTGCGGATAAAGACGGTCCTCGGCACCGGCGTGTAGTAGGCAGGATCACCCGGCGTCGAGACCACCATGGGGCGGAAGACCAGGCTTGCCGTATTGGTGTTGCCGTCAAGCACTTTGTAC
>JAKQQT010000667.1 GCA_029564025.1 Armatimonadota bacterium
CGGATACCCGGAGGACATGGCCGGCGTGGCGCTCTTCCTTGCCTCCCGTGCGTCCGACTACATCACCGGCCAGGAAATCATCGTGGACGGCGGTCAGAGCCTCGGCGAGGCGGATTGAGGCAGTCGGCAGTGTGACGAACCACAAAAGAGCTATTTTATCAACCTGAAACTCCCGGCTGCCAACCACCCCATTCCACGTTTAACGTTTAACGTTCAACGTTCCAACGTTTAACATTCCAACGTTCCAACGTGCAAACCCTTCCACCCTGCAACCCAATCCCCGACTGCTTCCATCGGGGAAACACGACATCCACCGCCGACTGCCGACTGCCGACTGCTTCTATCGGGGAAACACGACATCCACTGCCGACTGCCGACTGCCGACTGCTTCCCTCGTGAAGCGGATTTTGGCATTAAAAACCGGTTTTTTGATATAAAATGCCGGAACATACACAGGACTTTCATCGGGAAACAACAGAACCGGCGCCCGCGCACAGAGGCGGCACAGCACCTCGGTCCGCGGCGGGCGGGGGAGGAAGAGCGATGACACGGGCAACCAGGGGCTGGGCGATTGCGGGCTGCATGGCTGGCGTGCTGCTATGGGGTGCGTATATGGCGCTCTCCCAGGACGCGCCGGCGAAGAAGGACGGTTCGAAATACGGCCGGTACGTGCTGACCACGGAACTGTATCACAAGATCGCGCATTACACCGGGACGTCGATCGTGGCGCGCGACGGGAAACTGCAGGGCAACATCAGCATGTGCTACCACTGCCTGGCGAAGCCCATCACGTTCGACAAGCCCCACTCCCACGATTTCGAGGAGACGCTCTGCTTTATCGGGGGGAATCCGCTGGACATCACCGATTTCGACGCCGTCGTGGAATACACGATCAACGGGGAGAAGCACGTTCTCACCGAACCGGGATGCGTCACGATGCCGCCGAACCTGGTCCACTGCCCGGTCAGCGTCAAGAACGTGACTCCCGAGAAGCCGATCGTGTTCCTGGAAGTGTCGAACGCAAGTTCCTACGGCACTCCCAGGGACGCAAAGCAGTCGGTAGTCGGTAGTCGGTAGTCGGTAGTCGGTAGTCGGTAGTCGGTAGTCGGTAG
>JAKQQT010000705.1 GCA_029564025.1 Armatimonadota bacterium
GCGTTCGTCACCGATGCAAGCGTGTACTCTCCGGTGATGTACACCTTACCAGTGCCGGTCGTCGCGGCGATTGTTTCAGCGGCCACACCAACGAAGTCTGCGAATTTAACCACCGCTCCAGCGGCGATTTCCGCACCGCTATTTGCGTAGGTGATAGTGTCCTCGCCCTTCGGCGCAACGTCGCGGGAAAGCGTCACAAACGCCGTCGCAGCTGTCGTTTCCTTTGCGTCGGCGGCAACGCCAATCGGGACATTCCCGTAAGTGCGGAGCTTGGAAAGCTTCCCGGCGGCGTCGATATAGAGCCTGTCGCCGGCTACAAAAGCGGCGTTCGTCACGGATGCAAGCTCGAACGTGCCCTCGATGTAGACCGCGCCCGTGCCTGTCGACGCGGCGATAGTCTCAGCGGCGATTCCGCAGAAGTCGGAGAATTTCACCACGTCCCCGGCGGTAATTTTCGCGCCGGTGTTGCTGTACGTGATGGTTTTTTCCGCTTTGTCGTGCCATTCGTAGCCGATTTTCACGTATGCGGTTGTGCCGTCGGTCTCTTTGTCGCGCATAGCAACACCGAGGAACGCTTTCGACGTGTCTTTTGTCGCTTTTTTTGCGCTGGTATCGAAGTAGATTAGATCGCCCTGCGTAAAAGCCGCGTTGTTTACAGCGTCCACCTCGAAAACGCCGGAGAGCGCGACCGATCCTGTTTCACCGTCCGCAATGTCCACGGACGCAACGCCGCAGAACGTCCCGAGGGAAATAACGTCTCCCACGGAAACATCGGCGCTGGTTCCGTTTTCCCAGTCCATTACCTCGCCGGGATGCTTGTAAGTCGCAACCTTACTCATTCGTCAATTCCTCCTTAACCCGCATTGCGGAACAACCCGCGATAATCGACGGCTGCGGCTGCGGCGTCAATCCTGACCTTCCACTCCACACCGTCTCGATTCCACCCGTCGCGGCTCTCAAGGTACGGAGCCTGTACGCCGTTCAGGAAGTACACCTTCACCGTGCGCCCCTTCTGAGCCGCAAGGTACCACTGCTTAGGGTCGTGATCGTCAAGCGCGTGCTCAAAAATCGGAGTCAGCCCGCCGCCGTTGAAATACGGATTGTAGAGATTGGGCTGATTCGTCTCTCCGCCGATGAGCTGAGTTGCGAAGAACTGCCGGACGTGCCCCTTGAGAGCCATAGGTGCAATCAGGAAGCGCGGGGAAATGCCGAGGCGCTTGTTCCCGCTCACATCCTTGTGCTGAGACATTTTCAGCTCGGCCTCGTTGAGCGTGTCAACGCTGATCGCTCCGTCGGTCCCGGTGTTCTTGTGACCTGCGGTGTGGAAAAGCTCCTTGCCGTCCGCGAGCTTCGCGTTGAGTGTCAACACCGCATACGGGAGCGCGGCGACCGTCCGACGTGCGGCGGCCCCAAGCTCGCGC
>JAKQQT010000711.1 GCA_029564025.1 Armatimonadota bacterium
CGACGGACCGCCGCGAACCGAATCAAGATTGGGCGAGCGGATGTCTAGCGGCCGGGCATTGACCAACAAAGCCAAACAAGTGCAGATAATTATTGAATGTCGCATATGCAACTGTTTTCGCAGTAGGGTCTCTCCTGCACACCCCAATCTCCTGCAATCCACCCAGTTCATAGTTAGTGTAACACGGGTACAGGCCGGCGGGTGACATTATTTCTGAACAGTAGTGTCCCAAAGATTTCACAGCAATTCCCCTTGAATCAGGTGGTTGTCAGGATTGATGACCGGCACCGTTTCTGAAAACACCCCCGCCAGCCAGCGGCCAGTGCAACACTGGCCGCTGGCTGGCGGGGGGGCTGTTCCGACGCGCTCGCCGAAATGTTCGACTTCAAGAAAATCAGGCAGACTGTCGCCGTCGCTGTCCGGTTCGTCGGGCCGCAAATAGTATTGGTACTCGACGACGTTGGGCAATCCGTCGCCATCGGGGTCTGCCGTGCGGGATGTGGGGACAAGCGGGTCCAGCCCGCCGGCAGCCTCCCACGCGTCGTCAAAGCCGTCCCCGTCCGTGTCCAGGGTTCTGGGGTCGGTGCCGTAAAACTCCTCCAAGAAATCAGGGAGCCCGTCATCGTCCGGATCAGCATAGGGGTCGTTGTCGATGAGAGGTTCGTACCCGTATTTCACCTCCCAGCCGTCGTTCAAGCCGTCGTTGTCGCTGTGCTTAGAGAGGGGGTTCGTTTTGGAAACCCATTTTTCGAAGGCGTCCGTAAGCGTGTCGCCGTCGGTGTCGGCGCGATCAGCCAGCCGGAAGAAGCCGGAGTCCGTCAACCAAACGGCATTGGTGCATACGATGTTCGTGACCATGACGCCCGGATCGTAGGCGGAGGGGACGATGTTCGTCACGCACGTGGCGGGCGGGGCCTCCGGCGCGGGAGGCAGTTCGGAGCGGGGGATGGTGACGTCGATCGCGCACGCCGCAGGGTCGACTGCGACCCGCCACTGATTCGTCCAGGCGGGAGGCTTCAGGGACCGTGAAAAGAAAATGTCCAGCGCGTCTCCCGTAATAGCCGTGCCCGTCGGCCACGCGGCTGAGAATGAGATTCCGTTCGTGTCGACCGTTAACTCCGTCACAGCCAGTCCGGTCAGCGGGGCGGACATCGACATCGGCAGGAAGGTTACGACCGGCGACAACGTCGCCGTTCCGGCTGAACGGTAAGCGTCGAGGTCCTCCTGAAGGACGAATGTGAACGTCATCTCCACGTGAGAAGGAAGGAAGTACTGCCGCGTGGCCAACCAAGCCGAACGGTAAAGGGCCTCTTCCGGCACCTTCACGCGTGTTTGTTTTTCGCTCAGCGTCCGCAACACCTGCCCGGTGTCATAGAAGTTACCGGCCTTGCCGTCAAGACTGTGAAGCAGGGCGATCCAGTCCGCCGACCAGACTGCCGCGTCGGCTGCGACCGACCAGAAGGCATCTCCGTCCGCGTTGTAAAACAGCATGTCTCCGCTGTCGTCGTCAGTGCGCAGCGTCGTCCGCCACGCCTCGGTGCCGTTTATTTCTTCC
>JAKQQT010000720.1 GCA_029564025.1 Armatimonadota bacterium
CATCACAATGCCGCTGTTCGGACCACGCGGGGTTCCGGTCAGCATCGTCTGGAAGGGGTCCCCGTCGAAGCCCTCGGACACCCACGCGCTCTGCCACGCCGCATCCGTCGAGCCTGAATCAAATCCTTCGCGCCGTTCCATCGATCGATACGGCTCGTTGAAGGGAACGCTGCCGATCATTCCGTAAGCGGCGGAGAAATACGCGCTGTCGATGACAATGCCCCTGTCGTCGATCAGGTTATAGGTTCTGGGTCCGACATTGGCGAGACGCAGTGTCCTGGACGTGGACAGCGAAGACTGGGCCAGCATGTCCGGCTCGACATCGATGGCCGACGTCGCACGGTCGAACTGGGAGATCAGGTAGTAGCCGCCGCCGTCGATGATGTCGTTGTTGACCACTCTATCAGGCGAATCGAAGATGAAATCCTGACCAGCCGGATAGCCGACACCCGAGATCTTCCAACCCGACAGACGCACCGGCGCGGCGCCGAGGTTCCTCAACTCGATCCACTCGTCGTTCACCTCAGCCGCGGTGCCTGCCCACATCATCTCATTGATTATCACGTCGCCAGGCTCGGCATTCCCATAGACCGTCAGATCCGGCGCCTGTTCCGGCACATAACCGTTCGCAGATCCGTCGAGGTCGCACAGGACCCAGTGAACTCCGCCATCGGTCGAAAGCCTGGCGGCAATGTCAAAATATCCGCCACGCTCGGCCACCGGGTAAACCGACCAGGTCGTCCGTGTAGCGGCACCGAGCGCCTCCTGACCGGTTACTCCGGCGTCGGTCCAGATCCAGCCAGCCGTGATCGAGGGGCTGGATCCGCGCGGTCCGTGTCCGAAGCTGAACATCACCATTTCGGACGGCGTGGTTGTAGGGACGATGGACTCGCCGGTCATGACCACAATCGAGGCCCCGACGTCCCGCTCGAGCGCCGAATCCGGGAATAGAAGCGTGCACTCGCCACCCGGGGGTGACGCCGCCGCCGTGTACGTGAATCCGTTAACCATGGTGTACGAGGCCAGACCCGAACTGACGACGACGCTGACCGGCCCGGGCGTCTGTCCCGCAGGCGTTACCACCGTCATGGACAGGGAGGACTGTTCGAGGATTTGTGCCTGTCTGGTTCCAAAAAGCACGGTGGTGACTTCGTCCAGTTCGTTTCCGGTCAGAACGACCATGTCGCCGCCGGCCATGACGCCATCATTGGGTTCGACGCGATCAAGCCCGAGCAGACACTCGGGGTCGGAGATGTCGGTCTTTCCATCGCAGTCGTTGTCGACGCCGTCCTGGCAGGAGAGAGCTCCGCGCGGCCCCTCGACCGCCGTCTCGATCCAGTCGTTGAAGCACTCGTCGTAGAAGTCCAGACAGCGATCCCTGGTACAGGCGTTGCCGTCGTCACAGGTCGGTGGAGTGCCGGCATAGCATCCGAGAGCCGGGTCACACAGCTCAACGCCATCGCAGAACACGCCGTTGTCACAATCAAGCACGTTCAGATGACCGCACGCGCCGTCGATGCAGGTGTCATCCAGGGTGCAGACGCTGCCGTCATCACATGGCGACGAATTGTTTGTTCGGACGCAGCCAAGTTCCTCGACGCAGACGTCGTCGGTGCACTCGTTTCCATCATCGCAGTTTCTGGTCACGAACGGCGCGCAAAGGCCTTCCTGACATGTGGCCTGCAACACGCAGATGCTGACAAAAGTACAGGTCTGGCCCTCGCTTGCCGGCAGCATGGAGCATTCCCCTGATGCCGGTTCGCACTTATTCTTCAGGCACTGGGTGTCCTGATTGGTAGGACATGTGATGATCGTCAGGGGATCAAGATCGCATGAATACGGAAATACGGTTTTGTTGCAGTACAACGTGCCGTTGCAAAAATTTCCATCCTCCATGACGGCGCAGCCATCATCGTCGATACAATCGCATGCGAGACGGCCGGGAAGACACGTTCCATTCTCGCAGTAATCGTCACGCGTGCAGTTTTCACCGTCCTCGCAATCCGCACCGTCCGCTGGAACAACCTCGCACCTTCCGCCGGGGATCCCGGTGTTGCAGACACATGCCTGGCACTGATCGAGATCAGCGCACTCCACCGCACAATCCTGCATCACCGTCAGTTCGGTGCAGACCAGAGGAACATCGGGCAGATCGGAAGCGTCG
>JAKQQT010000166.1 GCA_029564025.1 Armatimonadota bacterium
CCGTAGGTGGGCTGGTAAACCTGGTTCTTGGCGTCGATGAAGCGGCACCGGACGGCGTCGCCCTTCCCATCGCCGTAGACCCACATCCCGACCGCCACGGCGTTTTTCGGGATGACGGTCGTTTTCGGTTGGACGACGAAGTAACACCAACCGGCGGGGAAGTTGGCGGTCAGGTCGGCCACGCCGCCGCGTTCGTTGCTCTTGTAGAGTCCGAGTTTGCACGTGCCGACGAGGTCCGGATTGCCTTCCTTGCGCGCGGTGAGGTCCTTCAGCCCCGATTTCAGGTCCTCGAAGTCGTAAAGCGTTGTGTAGGTCACGGGTTCCAGTGATGCCACCGTCTTCCGCTTGCCGTCGCGCACCAAAACGCCGAAGGTCCTGGCGCCGGACGCCGGGAATTTGGCTGGAATGTGCATAACGTGGCGTGTCGTCTTTTTGCCAAGTGGCGACAGGGTGACTGCCTTGCCCAGATCGGCGCCCCTGGCGTCAACAAGTCCCACCATGACCTTGTCCTTCGGCGGACCGCCCGGCATGTCCAGCGTCACCTCCACCGCATTGCCGCCGACAAGGCAAGCAGTAACCGTCATCGGTTCCATCAGCACCATCGGGACAACCAACTTGACGGAGATCACGCGCCCGTCGCTCTGCATCTGCTGTACGTTGGCGGAAGCCGCCACGTTGCCTGTCCGGTTCCACAAGCGCACGGTGGTTGAAACGGCCTTGGATTCCCCCGGACCGAGGGTGACTTTCACAGTTGAGGGCACAACCTCGCCGCCCGGTATGCTGAACTGGGCGGTATACGTGCGCGTGTCGAGGCTTGTGTTTGAGACGATAAACGGCGCGCTCAAGGCCTCGCCGGCCGATATCCGGCAGAAAGGCGGCAACCACATCCAGGACGCCTGGGCGTTCATTACGGGATTCTTGCCGAGCAGAACGTATCGCGGCGAGTCATTGAAGTAGATGGGCGCGTCTCCCACGGAATCGACGCGGGTGACTTTGCCGAGCATGTCGACCACGCGGCGGGCGGGGCCGGGGACCTTGTAGCCGCGCGTGGGGCCGGTAGTCCACATAGCCAGGGCGGACTCGCCTTTCGCGTTCTGCAGGAGCATCACGAATTCGTCATGCTTGTTCACGAGCATCCGCGACATGGCGTATCCGCTGAGCGTCTTTGTCATCACGAGGGCGGCCTCGTAGGCCGGTTTGGGCTCCAGATTGGGCCGAACCGAGCCGAAGTGGTGCTCGTTGTCGTCCGGGTCGTTCCCGTCTTCCTTCCAGTCGTACCAGATACTCAGGTGAACGCCGGCCATGGCGTTGGTCAGTCTCTGTCGGACAAGATACCGCGCCTGCTGGATTTCCGGAATGCCGGTCTTGCTGTTGGTGCTGTAGCCCCACTCGCCGCTGAGGATAGGAACCGGGCGTTTCGGTGAATACTTCGAAATGAGGAAACGCAAACGGGCGTAGTCCTCCACGGCAGTTTCCGGCGGTCCGCCCCGGTACGGGTGCACGCTCACGGCGTCCGCCCACTTCAGCGTGCCGAGGCGGAAGACCATATCGATGTAATCCCACGGGAACGCGGCGAATGCGCCGACGAGGAGTGTGCAGTCGGGATCGGCCTTCCGCATGGCCGGCGCGGCGTCGAGAACCAGTGCCGCGTATTCGGCGGGATTCGGCTCGGCGCCCCAGAACTGCTGAAGGTTCGGTTCGTTCCAGAACTCCCACATCACTCCGCGTCCCTTGTAACGGGCGGCGGCTGTGGCGGCCCACTTCGCGAAGGCGGTGCGGGCTTCCTTCTGTCTCGGCGCGCCTTTCTGGTACAGGTCATTGCCGTAATCGAGGATGAACAGCGGGCGAATCTTGCGCTTTTCCAGATCGCGGACCAGGATATCGTACTGCGAGAAGTCGTAAACGCCTTTCGTCTTCTCGGTGCGGGCCCAGATAAAGTCCATCCGCACTGCTTTGTACGCTTCGGCCAGTTTGTCCAGTTCGCCGGGTTGTTCCTGGGTGAAGTGGATGTTCACGCCGAACGGTTCCGGGAACGTGGGCAGGGGCAACGCCCCCGGACCGGCGGCGACCCGGGCGCAACACAGAACGCCGAACAGCGCGACAGACAGGACAAACGCTCGCGTCATTTTACCCTCCACTCCAGAATGCCGCCCGAGTATCCTTCGCGGAGTTGGACCAGCAACCGGAGGTCCCGGGTTGTTACCGTGGGGAAGGTGGCCGCGTTGAACGCGTTCTTTTCCACTCCGAATCCGGTTCCCTGGACGTCCTTCCACAGGCGTCCCTCGCGGTACTGAACCTTCCAGGATGCGGGAACGCGGCAACCGCCTTCGGGACCGTCGTCGAACCAATAGACCTCGCACCGGGAAACCTCTTTGGGCTCGGCGAACCGCCACGACACCCATTCCTCGCTTCCCTTGTGGTCCCACCAGGTGAACCTTGGAATGGACGTGTCGTAACTGCTTGCGGGCACGATGCCGTCGCTGAGAGCCTCGATGTTGTCGAATTCATAGGACGCCGAGTGAACAGACGCCTTGGACGCCGGCCACTCACGGGCGTCAGGTCCTTCACCGATGACGGGGAACGATGATATCCGGAGTCGTGCGCATCCCATCGGAATCAAGATGACATCCTGTTCCGGCCGGTCCGAACGAATAGGGCTCGGTTGCAGGACATCGGCCAGGCCGCGGCGCATACCCCAGTTCGGGATAACCTTTGCCTTCGCCTTGATGATGATTGGAGCGGCTTCCGGAGTGAACGGCTGGCTGGCGACCGTTCCACGTTTTCTGCTGACCTTGAAGGACCGGACCGGATCCTTTTCATCCAGCACCAGGCCAACGTTCCACGACGTGGTCGGGAAAACCTCGGATGCCGTCCATCGGCCTTCCTTCCACCACGGCTTCCACTCCTCGCCGATTTTCAGCGAGAAGGTCAGAGGCCCATAATCGACGGACACGGCGTTCTTGTTCTTTGTCCACGTCCTCACGGCGAGTTCCATCGGGAGGGTCAACACAACCTTGTCGCCGGTCTTCCATGTGCGGTCTATGAGAATCCAGGCAGAAGGCTCCGGCCGGATATCCGCGCGTTTTCCATTGACCGATACCTTCGCGCCGGCGCACCAGCCGGGAACACGAAGATACAGCGGGAATTGAACGGATGCGGAGGGATTGACCGTTAACGTGATTTTGTCGGCGAACGGGTAAGCGGTCTGTTCGACGATGGACACATCCACGCCGGAACCGGGACCGGCTTTCGCATTGACAACGGAATCGGAATAGAGCGTTGCCGCGAGGCCGCCGCCGCGCGTCGCCATCCACAGGTGCTCAGCGTAGTAGGGCCAGCCCATCGCCACGTTGTGCTGGCAACAGCGGAAGGAGCGCGGGTCATAAGCGAACATATTGCCGCCGTTTTCGATGCCCGGCGCCTTGCTTTCGCGGTCCAGTTGCGGCTGGTTCGGGCCGGTGAGGTAGTGCAGGGCGCGGTGGTCGGCGGTCAATGAAGGCGGCAGTGAGTTGAAAGCGATTTCCTCGCAACGGTCGGCCTGCAAGGTGTCGCCGGTGAAGCCGAGCAACATCTCGAAGGCATGCATGAACTCGACCCAGGTGCACGTTTCGGTGCACTGGCGGGGATCGGTGTATCCCTCGCGGCAGTTCTCGTCCGCGCCAAATCCGCCGCCGGGTACCTGTCCGTAAATCGACATCACGGCCTGGTAATTACGTTCGGTGGCGTCCCGGTGTTTCGGATCGCCGCTCAGCAGGTGGTAGATGGCCGGTTCCTTGAAGCCCTGGCTGATGTTGACGCCGTGCCAGTTCGGCACTTTCTCCGTCCAGGGGGCCGTGCAGGAATGGACCTTCCTGGCCGCGTCCAGCAACCACGCCTCGCCGGTGCGGTTGTACAGCCAGAGGATGCTCTCCAGGTTGTCGCCGCCGCGCATTTTGTCCCAGTAACCGGGAAGGATGTCGCCCGGCTGGTCCAACTGCCAGCGGAAGTAGCGGGTCAAAAGCGTCAGGACGCGCTTGTCGCCGGAGTACTCGTAATACGACTGCAGGACGTTCAGCATCGGCATATTGGGCCAGAGATCCGGCTTCGTTTTGTTTTCCCGCGGGCCGAAGTAGCCGTCCGCTTCCTGGGTGGAGATGACGCCGTCGATCCACTTGCGGGCCTCCTTGATGATACGCTCGTTGCCCAGCACGTAACCGAGGTCGCCGAAGCCTTTCAGCCAGTACGGCAGTTCCTCCCAGCCGTTCTTGCCCTTTCCGTCGGGGGAGACCCACGCACTGGTTTCGTATTCGAGCCACGGGCTGAGTTCCGACAGGCGCCCGACGAGGCCTTCCGCGTCGAGTTGCAGTTGCGTCCTTAGCCAACCCTCCGGCCGGATACAGCCGATCGGCAGTTTCACCAGAGGATTCGGAACGAGCGGGGCCCGGTTGGCGGTGTAGTGGGCTGTGCCTTCGATTGGCGGCGTTTTAACGGTCGTCACCCGGTTCTGAGCGTGTGTGGAGGCTGTGACTGCGCACATAAAGAATGCTCCCAGGAAAAGTACGGTTGATTTCAAGTGAGGTTCTCCGCTGTCTGGATGCCGATGCACCCGGTTCACCGGGAATACAGGATGTATCCCTCAACGAAAGTATATGCCCCGGCGGGCGGAAGTCGGAACCAAAAACAGGCACCGGTATCCGGACAGGCCGGATACCGGTGCCGCAGGATTGTGCTTTTCGTTACGGATTCAGCAGGCGGTAGGTGATGTTCGGCACGTTGGTGATGATGCCGGCCACGTTCAGGTCCAGCAGACGGCGCATCTCGGCCTCGGCGTCAACGGTCCATACGTAAACCGGGAACTTGCGCTCGCGTGTCCACTTCATGTAATCCTCGTTGACCGTGGCAGAGTGCGGCACCAGGCCGTCAATCTCCGGCGCGATGGTCGCGGGTGTTTCGCCGTAGTAGATCAGGGCCGTGGGAATCTCAGGCGCATACCGGTTGACGGCGGCCAGGCAATCGGCGCTGAAGGAGGTGATCAGGACGGTTCGTTCCGTCTTCGACTTGCGCACCATGTCGCAGATGGCTTTTGCCAGCGGTTCCGGCGGCGTGCCCTGATCCAGTTTCATCTCGATATCGAGCAGAAGGTCGGAGCATTCCTCAAAAACCTTGTCCAGGCGGGCGATAGGTTCTCCCTTATAACGCGGATCCTTCCAGGAACCGGCGTCGAAGTTCTTCATTTCGTCCCACGTCAGGGCGGAAACGAGACCCTTGCCGTTCGAGGTGCGGTCGATATTCGAGTCGTGCATGCATACGGCCACACCGTCCTTCGTCAGGCGGGCGTCCAGTTCGATTCCGTCGGCTTTCAGTTCGCGGGCCAGTTTGAAGGCGACGAGGGTGTTTTCGGGAGCGAAGCCCGAGGCGCCGCGGTGTGCGACGATCAGCGGGCGTTTCGATGTGAACCAGCGGGATTCGGTTTTCATGGTTTGGACCAGCTGTTCCCTGGAGATGGCGGCATCCCTGGCTTTCGCGGCGTGACCGCACGGTGTGGCGGCGGCAAACAACGCCAGACCGAGGGCGGTGTGCAACAGGTGTCGGTTCATCTGGGGGGATACTCCTTTTGAGACGAATAATGGGGCGAAGAGCATGTCCTCACCCCTTAACTCTATGCCCCGTCCAACGCAAGGGAACAAACAGCACGCTTAAGCGGCGGGTCAAATGCCGGAAAGGGCGCCCTTGCGGACGCCCTTTCATTCGTTCTGTCGGTATCACAGGATGGGCACAGCGTGCTGTGCCCCTGCAGGACACCGGGCAGGGGCACGTTGCACGTGCCCCTGCCGTTATCAGTAGTCGTAGTCCTCTCCGCCGCCGGCGGGCATCGCGGGCTTCTTCTCGGGCTTCTCAACCACGATGGCCTCGGTGCTGAGGATCATGCTGGCGATGCTGGCCGCGTTCTGCAGGGCGGAGCGGGTGACCTTCACCGGGTCCACGATGCCGGCCTTCACCAAGTCGACATACTCTTCGGTGCTGGCGTCCAGGCCCTTGCCCCATTCGAGACTGCGAACCTTGTCCACGATGACGGAGCCTTCAAGGCCCGCATTCGCGGCGATCTGGCGCAGAGGCTCTTCCAGGGCGCGGCGAACGATGTTCACGCCCACGCGGTATTCGTCGTCCTTGGAAGCCTTGGCCAGGGAATCCAGTTCCGGAGCGATTTTGACCAGGGTGGCTCCGCCGCCGGGGACGATGCCTTCCTCAACCGCGGCGCGGGTGGCGCTCAGCGCGTCCTCGAAGCGGTGCTTCTTTTCCTTCAGCTCCGTTTCGGTCGCGGCGCCGACTTTCAGCACGGCAACGCCGCCGCTCAACTTGGCCAGGCGTTCCTGAAGCTTCTCGCGGTCGTAGTTGCTGTCCGTGGTTTCAATCTGGGCCTTGATCTGGGAGATGCGGCCGAGAACGGCTTCGCTGGTTCCATTGCCTTCCACCAGGGTGGTGTTGTCCTTGGTGACGACGATGCGCTTTGCGGCGCCGAACATATCGGGCGTGATGTTCTCGAGCTTTATGCCGAGGTCTTCGCTGATGAACTGGCCGCCGGTCAGTACAGCGATGTCGCCGAGCATAGCCTTGCGGCGGTCGCCGAAGCCGGGCGCCTTGACGGCGCAGACGTTCAGGATACCGCGAATCTTGTTGACCACGAGGGTGGCGAGGGCTTCGCCGTCGATGTCCTCGGCGATGATCAACAGGGGCTTTCTGCTCTGGGCAACCTTCTCCAGCACGGGCACCAGGTCCTGTGCGCTACTGATCTTCTTTTCGTAGATCAGGATGGCGGCGTCTTCAAGAATCGCTTCCATGCGCTCGGGATCGGTGACGAAGTAGGGCGAAATGTACCCCTTGTCGAACTGCATTCCCTCGGTGAACTCGAGGGTCGTATCGGTGCCCTTGGACTCTTCGACGGTGATGACGCCGTCCTTGCCGACCTTGTCCATGGCCTCGGCGATGTAGTTGCCGATTTCCTTGTCGTTGCCCGCGATGCTGGCGACGCTGGCCACTTCTTCCTTCTCGGTAATCTGGATGGCCTTGTCCTTCAGGATGCCGACCGCTTTTTCAACCGCGGCGTCGATGCCCTTTCGGATCGCCATCGGGTTTCCGCCGGCGGCAACGTTGCGAAGGCCTTCGGTGACCATCGACTGCGCCAGAACGGTGGCGGTGGTGGTGCCGTCGCCGGCCACGTCGTTGGTCTTGCTGGCCACTTCACGCACCAACTGGGCGCCCTGGTTCTCGAACGGGTCCTTCAGTTCGATTTCCTTCGCCACGGTCACGCCGTCCTTGGTGATTGTCGGCGCGCCCCACTTCTTGTCCAGAACAACATTGCGTCCGCGCGGGCCGAGGGTTACCTTCACGGCGTCCGCCACTTTGTTCACGCCGCGCTCAAGGCCGCGACGCGCTTCCTCATCAAACAAAAGATCCTTTGCTGCCATATTCTCCTCCGAAGTTTTTCAGATAACCCATCCGCCGTCAAAGCGGTTGAGGATTGATTACTCTTTGATTGCGTAGATCTGATCCTGGTCCAGGATCACGTACTCCACGCCGTCCACGGTCACTTCATTGCCGCCGTAGCGGGCGTAAATGACCACATCACCAACCTTGACGTTGATGGGGGCGCGTTCGCCGTTGTCCAGCATGCGGCCGGTTCCCACGGCGACCACGGTGCCTTCCTGCGGGCGCTTCTGCGCGCTGTCCGGCAACAGAATTCCGGAAGCGGTGGCTTCCTGGGCCTCGCTGGCCTTCAGTACTACCTTGTCTCCAATTGGCTTGATCACAAGCAACCTCCTGTAGGGTGTTAGCACTCTCAAGTCCTGACTGCTAAGTCCAAGTATGTTATGGCAAAAGAATCAGCGCCTGTCAAGTGCAGGTTTGCGCTTGATTCCCAGAAAAAGGCACAAGGGCCCATGACGATGTGTATGGTATAATGGATGTACGCTCGGAACACAGCAGACGCTGTGCCTGTTTGTGTGCCCCCGGAGGAAACAGTTGAAATTGAAGTCTGGTTGGCTTCTTGTGGCGATCCTGCTCGGCGTGATTACCTGGACCATGACGTCCCAGAATCTGCGCGAACAGAGGCCCAAGAAAGTCGACATGGTAACCTTTACCGCCGCCATTGAGAAGAAGGCCCTGAATCCCGTCGAGATTTCCGCCGACGGAAAACGCATCACGGGTTTCTACAAGAACGGTTCCCAACCTATCTACACGGATCTGCTGGACTGGCAGGCCGCCCAGAACGACCTTTACGGGAAACTGCAGAGGGCGAAAATATCGCCGGTGGTGAAACAGCCGACGATACTGGAGCAGGCTATGCCGGCGCTGTTCTCGATCATCGTGCCGATCCTCATCATCGGGATCATGTGGATGTTCATCATGCGCCAGGCCCAGTCCGGCGGCAACCAGGCGCTGAACTTCGGCCGGTCGCGCGCGAAACGTCTGGGCGAAAACCTGTCCAAAGTCACATTTGCCGATGTAGCCGGTGTCGACGAGGCCAAGCAGGAACTGGGCGAGGTTGTGGAGTACCTGAAGAACCCGAAGAAGTTCCAGGCCCTGGGCGCCAAGATTCCGAAGGGCGTGCTGTTGCTCGGCCCTCCGGGATGCGGCAAGACCCTGTTGGCGCGCGCCGTGGCCGGTGAAGCAGGCGTGCCGTTCTTCCATATCAGCGGCTCCGACTTTGTCGAGATGTTCGTCGGCGTCGGCGCTTCCCGCGTGCGCGACCTGTTTGACACTGCCAAGGCGAACCGCCCGAGCCTCGTCTTCATCGACGAAATCGACGCGGTCGGCCGGCAACGCGGCGCGGGCCTCGGCGGCGGTCACGACGAGCGCGAACAGACGCTGAACCAGTTGCTGGTCGAAATGGACGGCTTCGATCCGAACACCGGCGTGATCCTTCTCGCCGCGACGAACAGGCCGGACGTCCTCGATCCCGCCCTTCTCCGTCCGGGACGATTCGACCGCCGCGTGATGGTCGATACGCCCGACCTGCAGGGACGCCTTGCCATCTTGAAAGTCCACGCAAAGGACAAGCCGTTTGCCGAGGACGTGGATCTGGAAACGCTGGCGCGCAGAACGCCGGGATTCTCCGGAGCGGACCTTTCGAACCTGATCAACGAAGCCGCCCTGTTCGCCGCAAGGCAGGATAAAACGCGGATTGATATGGACGATCTGGCCGAATCCATCGAACGCGTGATGGCCGGGCCTCAGCGCAAGAGCCGACTGCTAACCGAACGCGACAAGGAAAACGTGGCCTACCACGAACTCGGGCACGCCATCGTTGGGCACGAACTGCCGGACGCCGATCCCGTGCACAAGGTGAGTATCCTGCCGCGCGGAATGGCACTGGGCTACACGATTCAATTGCCGGACGAAGACAAGTTCATGCACCGCAAGGGCGAGCTTCTGGACGAGATAACGGTGCTTCTCGGCGGACGGGTAGCCGAAGAAATCGTGTTCGGCGAAGTGGCCACAGGCGCACAGAACGACCTGGAACGCGCCAGCGACCTCGCCCGCCGCATGGTGATGGAATACGGAATGAGCGACGTGCTGGGACCTCTCAGCCTCGGCAAACGCCACGGCAACCCGTTCCTGGGCCGCGACATCATGGAAGAGCGGAACTACGGGGAAGAGGTAGCCACGGCGATCGACAAGGAAGTCCGGCGCATCATTGACGACTGCTACGCCCGTGCCCGTGATATCCTCACCGCCCGTCGACCGCTGATGGATTCCATCAAGGACGTGCTTCTGGAACGTGAGATTATTGAGCGTGAGGAGTTCGAAACGCTGATGGCCGGTGGAACTCTCCCGCCGAAGCCTCTGCCGGCCGCGACACCGGAACCCGAGGAAGGGGAGAAGGACCGGAAGACGGACGCCGTTCGCACTCCGACATTGCGCCCCGAACCGGCGTAGCCGGATAGTACTTAGTTTAGGAGCCCCGCCCACGCGGCGGGGCTTTTTCGCATTTGAGAGGATGAGGAACATGCTTGAGGCATGCTGAGCGGAGCCCGAAGGGCGTAGTCGAAGTGCGCCGGCGTCCTTCGACTACGCGCGTTCCTCGCTCCGCTCAGGATGCCTCAAATACGGTTGATACAGCCGGAGATCACAAGGTGCGCGACTCACGCCTACAGACCGGACAAACGGCGCAGAAGCAGAGCGGCATCGGCAATGGTGACCAGACCGTCGCCGCCTTCAGGGTCCACGTCGCCGCGTGTTACGGTGTTCATGTTGCCGGCAACCAGTCCGGACGCCATCCGCAGTCCGGCAAGCGCGTCGGCACGTCGGAAAATCGTGTCGCCGTCCACATCGCCCCAAAGGGTGGTATCCACCAGAGTTTGACGGCCGGATTGGACCATCCACGGGCCGGGTTTCTGATAGTAGACGGGCACGTAGAAGTTGTTGGTCGCCTTGCGCGCTTGCAGGTAAGCCACCGAACCGGTCCGCACGGGCAGGCGGAAGTAGCCGTGATTGGAGTGGTCTTCACCGTCCTGTATGTAGGAGTTCTGGCTCGGTCCGGCGGCGAGGACGCGGTTGTCGGAGGAGAGGGCAATGATGACCGCGCCGTCGAGCGGAACCGTGCGGGCCGTGTCGGACCAGGCATGGCCCGAAATCCAGCCGGCGTTGCCCGTAAGGGAGATGCTCAACGTGCGGGTGTCGTGCCATTCGCTGACGGTCGGACCCGGATTCGACACGGGTTCCATCGGCACCACGCTGAACCGGAACTTCAAGGCACCCTTGGGAACACTGCTTTCCAACCGCAACCAGATCCAGCCGGACCACTTCCCTTTGGCATCGGTGGTCACACGGCGCTGGACGAAGTCCCACGCTTCCTTCTGTCCCACCCACTGCATCGTTTCCGGATTGTAGTTAACGCCGTAATACGGTAAATCGCCGGGTGAGAAAGTGCCCTTGATGGCGTAGGTGTTGTTCGGATAGCCGTTCTCTATGCCGCAACGCACCGCATGAACGGTCAGCCCGTCCGGAAAAAACGCCTCGGGCATCTCCAGGACGAGCACATCGGCTGTTGCCAGCATCGGGGAAGCGGCCAACAGGAGAAAAATGACCGCTTCCGCAATGATTCGGGCCGCTTTCACGGGCGTGTCACCGACCTGTGGCGTAGTAATCCGCGTACAAGCCCCAGCCGGACCAGGTGGACGGCAGGTCCTTGGGTGTATACCAGTCCGCTCCGGATACCACCTCCACGTGCCCGTCGGCAAACACCGTTGTCAGCGAGCGGGTCTTGGCGTCGCGTCCGTGCCACGTTCCGGCTTTCTGCTGAAGGTTGCTGAACGTGCTGAGAGGGTCGGGCACCTGGTCGCAGAGCAGAAAGACGCGGTTCGGGAACTTCAGGCCCGCCAGGCTGAACGGCTTGTAGACGTAGTTGCCGTCGGACGTGGTGGCGCCCCGGAAGGAAACGCGCACGTGCCAGGTGTAACTCGAGTTGTAACCCTTGAACACGTTCTTGTCGGCGGGCGGCGGAGCGTTCAGATAGCCGCGATCGCTGGGGCACTGCCACACATCGGCGCTTTTCAGGTATTTGCCGATGGGGCCGTCGATCTTTTTCCAGTTCGTGGGGTCCATGAACCGGTTGGCGTTCTGAAGGTACGGAATCGGCGGAGTTGCGTTGCGCATCGACTGCCGGTACTCAATATCGATGTAGTCTCCCGCCCTTGGGAAGTAGCCGTCGTTGTCGTCGCAGTAGAAGAGAACGGCTTTTCCCAGTTGCTGAAGGTTCGATGTGCACGTTGTCTGTTTGGCGCGTTCGCGAGCCTTGGCGAACACGGGAAACAGAATCGCTGCCAGAATCGCGATGATCGCGATGACAACCAGCAACTCGATCAGCGTGAATGCTCGGCGTTTGTTGTTCTTGCTCACGATGGTTCTCCTGATGTAAGTAATCTCCGTGCGGTTTTCACAACCGGTTGGGATCGGCCGTCCCGTTCCAATATCCGTTGTCCGGTTTTCCGTCCCGGTTGTAGTCATCCATCCGGCTCAGCGTCATGGCCTCGCTGTGTCCG
This sequence comes from Armatimonadota bacterium, assembly GCA_029564025.1. GTDB lineage: Bacteria > Armatimonadota > DTGP01 > JAKQQT01 > JAKQQT01 > JAKQQT01. The sequence goes on from JAKQQT010000166.1 coordinate 12,021, forward strand.
TCCGCGAAGCCGACGTTCACCCGTCCGTTGTGCCTTTCCACGGGCCACGCTCGTTCGCCGTATCTGGCGCCGCCCTCGGTTCCGTCGCCGTAGTAGCCGGCGGAGTTGCCGCTTCCGCGGGCGCTGGACAGCGGCGGATCGATGATGTACTCGCCAGCGGTGATCGTGCCGTCGTCGCGGCGAACACCGGTCGTGTCAGCAAGTGCAATGGTTTCGGCAGGCGCCTTGATGCCGGTAACGCCGGCGGCCCACTGAAGGCGCGTGTTTCCCAGGTACTGGAAGTTATACCCGAAGCCTCCGTAGTACCGGTTCTGGTCGTGTGCCCACTTCTTTTTCAGGACCGGGGCTGTGGCGCTGGGGCAACTGAACAGCGCCTCGCTTTTGACATAGGGAAAGATGTAATCGGCCCATCGGGTGCGCGGAAACTGAGTGGACGCCGATGAATGCATCGGGTACCGTTCGTTGTCCGCCGCGTACATGCTGACCGCCAGTCCCAGTTGACGTATGTTGGAATGGCAGGCGCTTCCGCGAGCCCGCTCCCGGGCTTTGGCGAACACGGGGAACAGAATGGCCGCCAGTATCGCGATAATCGCGATAACGACCAGCAGTTCGATCAGTGTGAAGGCGCGTTTGCATGATGATCCGACGAAAGCCATAGTGAACGTTACAGAAGACGGCACTTGGGATAGTAGCCGTACTGACTGTCTGATATTTCCCTCTTGACCGGCTTACTGCTGGCGGCATGGCCGTCGGCATACACGAATGTGTTGGCGCCCATATGCTGGGGCTTGCCCCAATAGTCCTGCACACCAGGCTTTCCCCAGTTCCAGTAGTAGTAGGTTCGGCCGTTCTCCACCAGCGGATACCACATCGAGTACAGGTAGATGCCGTCGCCGAAGAGCGCGATGGACGAAACGTCCTTGAGGTCCTTCAGGGTGTGGCGCTTGCCGTCGATGCCGCCGATGGCGATCTCGTTGAATGCATAACCCAGGAACGGCACTTCCTTCGTGTACCAGGTGTTCACGTCGGGATGGGCCGGGATGGCCGCGTTGCTGAGGGTCCAACCCGTGTAATAAAACTCCTCACTGCTGATCTTGCCCGTGTAGGAGGAAGGTTTGCCCTTGTGGCTGGGGCACTGGAAGATCTGCGCGTTCCTGGTGTAAGGAAACAGGCAGTGGAACCAGAGGCGCGTTCTCAGCGGGCTTGCCGAGTACGGATTGTACGGCAGGCCTCCGTCGTAATCCTCGGTGTAGTTGTTCAGCGCAAGGCCGATCTGCTTGCAGTTGGAGAGGCAGGCCGCCATTTTGCCCCTCTCGCGCGCGGTCGCGAACACGGGGAACAGAATGGCCGCCAGGATCGCGATGATCGCGATGACGACGAGCAGTTCGATCAACGTAAAGGCGCGGCGGGACTTCATGGTGTCCTCCATCTGGTATGAGGCCGCAACAACAGCCGCGCGACCGCGGACGCGCGTCGCGGGCGTATACTCTATATTTATACCGCAAATGCAGGCGAAGGTAGTATTACCAGGCCTGATTGCTTGCTTGGTAACCGGCGAGGAGTCACCTTGACGTTGGACTTACCCGAACGTTCGGAGGTACTGAGACAAAGAATAGCGGACGAGATACGGGCAGACGGCCCGGTCTCCTTCGCCCGCTTCATGGAGCGAGCGCTGTATGAGCCGGGATTGGGCTACTATATGTCGCAACGCCCCGTGACATCGCGACGCGGAGACTTCCTGACCGCCCCCGAAACGCACCCGGCGTTCGGCGCCCTTCTGGCTGAAGGCGCGCGGGAGTACGCCGATGTTCTGAACGTACCGGAGTTCACCGTGTTGGAACAGGGCTCCGGCTCCGGAGCGCTGGCCCGATCGTTTATCAAGCGATGGTCGGAAACCACACAGCGTTCTCTTCGATATGTGATGGTCGATTTCCATACCTCCGGGATCCCCGCGCCGCCGGGAGTTACGATTATCACCGCCTCTTCGCTGGATGAAGTGGATCCATTCGAAGGTTTGTTCCTCAGCAACGAACTGCCCGATGCGTTTCCGGTTCATCGTGTGCGCCGTCGCGGCGCCGCGATTGTTGAGGTGTATGTAGGCCTCCACGACGGTGACTTCATCGAGATCGAGGGACAACCATCTTCACCGGAACTGGAAGAGTGGCTGGATGCGGCCGGGATCGTGCTGGCGGACGGGGCCGAAATCGAGGTCAACCTGCAAGTCGAGCCGTGGATGCGCCGGATATGGGAACTCCTTGCGCGGGGAAGGGTCATCACGATAGATTACGGCTTCGAATCGGACAGGGTATCCCGGTTCCCGCGCGGAACCCTGCTGGCGCACTACCGGCACACCACCAACGAGGACTACCTTCAACGCGTGGGCGAACAGGACCTGACGGCCCATGTGTGCTGGACGGCGTTGGAGGAGATTGCCCGACGCACAGGACTCCGTATCGTGGAGCGGGTGACCCAGAGGGAATACCTCTCGCGACTGGGCTGGAAGGAGTGGGGCATGCGCCTTCTCCGGACCCCGTTTGTCACCGAGGCCGAACTGGAATCCTTCGACAGGCTGGGAAGTCTGGCGGAAGGAATGGGCGGAAATGGCGTGCTTGTTCTGGATAAATAAGCGCCGTGCCCCGGCGCCATGGACGAGCCGCTGATACCGTTGCAGGTTGACACCTTGTTCCGCGGGGTCCACATAATAATCGCGGCTTGACGCGTAGATACCACGCGTGATGCAGGCGTGTCACAACGTCTGTCACGAAGCTCCGGAACGGCGCGCCCCTATTATGGCTAACGAAATTCTCAGGATGTCGGCTTACGCTGTGGCTTTGCTGGTATACCAGCTGGTCGCCGTATTGCTCATGATCCTGTGGTTGCGCAAGATTCTGGGCCGTATCCAGAACCGCTACGGCCCAAACCGCGTCGGCCCGCGGGGATACGCCCAGACGGTAGCCGATGCTCTGAAATTGTTTCTCAAGGAAGACGTTATCCCGTCGAAAGCCGACAGGCTGGCGTTTATCCTTGCCCCCGGCATCGTCTTCTTGCCCGCCTACCTCGTTTATGTGGTAATCCCGTTCGGTCCAGGTGTGGTCGCGGCGGACCTGAACGTGGGACTGTTGTTCATATCTGCCATCGCCAGTGTGGGCGTTATCGGCTTCATCGTTGCGGGTTGGGCGTCGAACAACAAGTACTCATTGTTGGGCGGGATGCGGTCGGCGGCGCAGATTGTGTCCTACGAAGTGCCGCTGGTGCTGGCGATGATTGCACCGGTGATCCTGGTCGGCAGTCTTCGGCTCAGTGACATTGTGAACGCGCAAACCGGCTGGTGGTTCGTGCTCATTTCGCCGATTATGGCCATCGTGTATCTCACGGCCGGCCTGGCCGAGGTCAACCTGACGCCGTTCGACATGGTGGAGGCCGAGTCGGAACTGGTGGCGGGTTTCAGCACGGAATACAGCGGTATGAAGTTCGCGCTGTTCTTCCTGGCGGAGTTTGCCAACACGTTCACCACCTCGGCAATCCTGACGTGCCTGTATCTCGGCGGTTGGCATCTGCTTCCGTTTGACCTGTTCGGCGTGAACAGCTGGATGGGCGGCGCGGGGATGCTCGGCCGGCTTGCCGCCGTGTTTGTGTTCCTGGTGAAGGTCTGGGCGGTTGTGTTCTTCACGATGTGGATACGGGCCACCCTGCCGCGCATCCGCGTGGACCAGTTGATGGAATTCGGCTGGAAAGCGCTGATTCCCATCTCGCTGGGCGGAGTGCTGGTGAATGGACTGGTGATTGCTCTTCCGTTTTCGAGGAGCGCTCAATTCGGTATGCTGGCGGCGTTGAACTGGGCGCTGTTGGCGCTGGCGTTGGCATTGGGCAAGGGCAAGCGCGTGACGATGGGATCGCCACGAAAAGGAATTACGCGTGTTACGGTACCTGAAAGAAGCCGGGTATAGCCTGCTGAGTATCGTGAAGGGTTTGGGCGTTACGGCCGCCAATGCGCGCCGCAAACCCGTCACCATTCTGTACCCGGAGGTTCGCCCCAACCTGGCGCCAAGGTTCCGCGGACTGCCTGAAGTGGATATGGACCTCTGCATTGTCTGCAAGATGTGCGAGAAGGTTTGTCCCACCCAATGCATTCTGATCGTGGAGAAGCCAAGACCGGCGGCGACCGAAGAAGCCGATCCCGAAGCGCCCAAAACGGCGAAGAAAAAGGAAGCGTCAGTTTTCGACATCAACTCGGCTTTGTGTATGTTCTGTGGCTTGTGCGAGGAAGCGTGCCCGACAAAGCCGGTGAAGGCCATCGCTCTGCACCACAACTTTGAGGTGGCAAAAGCGAGCCGGGATGAACTGGTGTACGGCATCGAGGAGGAAAAGGTCCTGGCGCCCGCCAACCCTCCGAAGGGGCGAGGGGAGTAGCATGCCACCAACGACGACACAAGATATCATCTTCCTGGCGCTGGCGTTTGTGACGCTGGCGTCCGGGATCGCGGTCGTCTTGTTGCGAAACCTGGTGCACGCCGGCTTGATGCTCGGCCTGTCGTTCTTCGGCGTGGCCGGCCTTTATCTGCTGTTGCATGCGGAATTCCTGGCGGTGGCGCAGGTGCTGATTTACGTGGGCGCCATCACGGTGCTGATTCTGTTCGCCATCATGCTGACCCGGCAGGTGGTAGGCGCCGACACGGCTCCTGTGTCCACCCAGCGCCTCGTCGGCTTCGCCACGGCGCTCGCCGTGTTCCTGGTGCTGGTCCGTTTCATGTACCGCAGGGAATGGCCCGGCATCTTCGACAACACGGAAGTCCTGAACGCCCCGACCGTGCTTGGCCGGCAGTTGCTGACAACATACCTGATTCCGTTTGAAGTCGCGTCCATCCTCCTGCTGGTGGCGCTTGTTGTGGCAATAGTGCTGGCGAAGGAAGAAACGGTCGTCTCGCTGACGCCGAAGTTGAACACGATTTACGAGGAGACAGACAGCCCCGCGAAGGAGGAGGAGAAGTGAGTCATCAGATGACGCCTTACCTCCTGGTCGGCGCCGCGTTGTTCTGCGTCGGCATTTTCGGCGTTCTGACCCGCAGGAACGCGATTGGCGTGCTGATGTGCATCGAACTGATGCTGAATGCGGCGAACCTGAACCTGATTGCATTCAACCGGTTCCTCGGGCCCGCCGGAAACACGCTGACCGACGGCGCCGTGCCGACCAACTATTACGGACCGCTGTTGGGCGGTCACGCGTTCGGAATCATCGTCATCACCGTGGCGGCGGCGGAGGCGGCCATCGGACTGGCGATCATCATCACGGTTTATAAGAACGCCAAAACCATCAACGTGGACGAAATCAACTGGATGAAATGGTGATTGCCCCATTCGGGCACGCTGACATCTGACCAACCGATATGCTGGAAAATGCCTACTGGATTGCGCTGATACCGGCGCTTTCCCTGCCCATCAACCTGGCGCGCAAGTTCAAGGAGCCGATTCCCGGTTACATCGGATCGGCCCTGGTCGCGGTCGCGTGGCTGTGGTCGCTGGCCATATTCTTCACCACGATGGGCGCTACCGAGGCCTACCGCGTCACTGTTCCGTGGATTCCGGGCGCTCCATCCATCTACATCGGATTCCAGATTGACCACCTGACCACGATGATGCTGTTGGTTGTCACCACGGTCAGCCTGATGGTGCATATATACAGCATCGGGTACATGCATGGGGACGCCCAGTTCAACCGGTTCTACGCTTTCCTCGGTCTGTTCAGCGCGGCGATGCTGGGCGTTGTGCTGGCCGACAACTTCCTCCTGCTGTTGATATGCTGGGAACTGGTCGGCTTGACCTCGTACCTGCTCATCGGATTCTGGTACGCGAAGCCCTCGGCGATGAAGGCCGCTAAGAAGGCGTTTGTTGTGACGCGGTTCGGCGATCTGGGCATGCTGATCGCGGCGGTGCTGATGTGGCGCGAATTCGGCACGTTTGATTACGACGCCATCTTCCGTGCCTTGCCCGAGGCCAGCGTTGTCATCGTGGGCGCGATTGCATTCCTGTTGTTCGCGGGCGCGGTCGGCAAGTCGGCTCAGTTTCCCCTGCACGTCTGGTTGCCGGACGCTATGGAAGGCCCGACCCCGGTTTCCGCATTGATCCACGCCGCCACAATGGTCGCCGCGGGCGTCTACTTGACCGGCCGCGCGTTCCCGCTATTCGAGTACGGAAGCCTGCACACGTTCCAGTGGGGCGTTCAGGGTATGCTGACCATCGGTGTAACACCTTTGGGACTGGTTCGGTGGCTTGGCGTTTCCACGCTGTTTCTGTGTGCCACCATCGCCGTGGCGCAGAACGATATCAAACGCGTTCTGGCCTACAGCACCTGTTCCCAGTTGGGCTACATGATGATGGGCATCGGTCTGGGTTCGTGGGTGGCCGGTTTGTTCCACCTGATGACCCACGCGTTCTTCAAGGCTCTGCTGTTCCTCGGTTCGGGTTCTGTTATCCACGGCTCGGGGACGCAGGACATGCGCGAGATGGGCGGTCTGGCGCGCAAGATGCCGAAGACTTACGCCACGTACATGGTCGGCTACCTCGCGCTGATTGGCTTCCCGCTGTTCGCGGGTTTCTGGAGCAAGGACGCGATTCTGGACGCGGCGCATCTGCTGGTGGGAGAGGGTGCGTGGCTGTATATGGCGCTGGGTCTTGCCGGCGCGTTTCTGACGGCGTTTTACATGACGCGGCAGATGTGGATGGTATTTTGGGGCGACTCGCACCGCAATCCTTCGATCCACGCGCACGAAAGCCCGGCCAGCATGTGGGCTCCGTTGGCATTCCTGGCGGTTCCGGCTCTGTTGATCGGTTTCGTCGGGATGCCGAAGATGAACGTCATCAAGCAGTATCTGACCGTCGATCAGAAGTACAGCGCCCAGACCCGGATTCACACCAATACCGTGGAGAGTACAGAGGATGTACAGCGCGGTGACGGACGTCCGCTGTATCTGTCCGGTCGCGCACTGGACGCTCCGGGCGTGGATCCGGCTATCCGGGCGGCGCACGGCGAAGAGCATCACGGCCCCGCATACCTGGGAGGACTGAACCCTGCCGTCGTTTACCCCGGTACGGCCGTCGCCCTGCTGGGACTGCTGTTCGGGTGGCTGATGTACCGATCAGCAACGAAGAAATCGGTGGAGCCCGCCGCCCAGCACGCCGCCGCGCTGGGTTTGTCCGCAGACCACCCGGCTCACGGCGGCCACGACGCGGAACCGGTGGACTCAGCCGGCTTCTGGCGCGATCCCTTGACCGTGCTCGGCCCCGTGTGGAAGTTCCTGGAGAACAAGTGGTACTGGGACGAGATTTACTGGGCGGTCCTGGTCGTGCCCACATTGACCCTCGCCAGAATCTTCAGTTGGATTGATAAATACATCGTCGACAACGTGGTGAACGGTGTGGGACTGCTGGGGCTGTGGACGGCGAAGTTCGCGTACAATCTGTTTGACACGTACGTTGTGGATGGTGTGGTGAACGGACTCGGTTTGCTCGCCCGCAAGGCGGGCGGAGAACTGCGGCGGATGCAGACCGGCCGCGTGCAGAACTACGCCGTCGTGATTTTCCTGGGCGCTCTGTTATTGATGATCGCCAGTTTGGGCGCGTTTCGATTGCCGAGATAGGCGGGCCCGATCGGGTTTTCGCCGGGAGGCGTTTGCGTTGGTTAACAATTCCGGAGAGCATCTCCTGACACTGATAACGTTTTCACCACTGGTGGGAGCGCTCATATTGATGATGCTACCGCGCAACAACGTGCGCGGATTGCGGGCTGTGGGATTCATCTTCTCGCTGGCGCCACTGGTATTTCTGGCGGCGCTGATGGCGCGGTTCAACTACACCAACTCGGGAGCGATGCAGTTCACGGAGTCCTACGCGTGGATTCCCGGCCTGGAAGCGTTCTACAAGATGGGTATCGACGGGCTCAGCCTGCCTCTGGTGGCGCTGACCGCCATCCTGATGCCGCTCTGCATCATCTATTCGTTCCGCATCGAGGACCGGCTGAAGGAGTATATGGTGCTGTTTATGCTCCTCGCGGTCGGCATGTTCGGGACGTTCCTGGCGCTGGACTTCTTCCTGTTTTACGTCTTCTGGGAAGTCGGCCTCGTGCCGATGTACTTCATCATCGGCATCTGGGGCGGCGCCAACAAGATGTACGCCTCCATCAAGTTCTTCCTGTACACGCTGGCCGGTTCCGTGCTGATGTTGCTGACGATCGTCGCCTTCCGCCTGAACTACGGGACGTTCGACATCCTGGAGTTGTCGCGCATTCACCCGTTTGCCGGGCATTCGTTGGAACTGCTGGCGTGGTTCGGCCTGTTCCTGGCGTTCGCCATCAAGATTCCGCTGTTCCCGTTCCATACGTGGTTGCCGGACGCGCATACCGAAGCGCCGACGGCCGGTTCCGTGATCCTTGCCGGCGTTCTGCTGAAACTGGGCGGGTACGGCATCATCCGCATCCTCCTGCCCGTGATGCCTTTCGCCAGCCACAAGATGGCCTGGCTGATGATGGTTCTGGGCGTCATCGGGGTCATCTACGGCGCGTTTTGCGCAATGGGCCAGTGGGACTTCAAGCGGTTGATCGCCTACTCGTCGGTGAACCACATGGGCTACATGGCCATGGGCATCGCGGCGGCGATGGCGGCCATTCCCGTGGGTGTCGCGCCCGGTTCCGCGCAGTACCAGTCGTTGATTGACGCGAAGAACATCGCCCTGCTGGGCGCGGTTTGGCAGATGGTGACTCACGGAATCGTGACCGGCGCCCTGTTCTTCCTGGTCGGCGTGGTGTATGACGGCATGACCCACAACCGCGACTTGGCCAAATTCGGTGGTCTCGGACAGGTCGTGCCGCAGTACCAGTTTTTCCTGAGTGTCGCGATGTTCGCGTCGCTGGGATTGCCGGGTCTTGCCGGATTCGTCAGCGAGTTCTACTGCTTCCTGGGCGCTTTTCGTATCTTCCCGCTGATGACCGCGCTTGCGGTGATCGGGCTGATCGTCACGGCGGCTTTGTTGTTGTGGACGATCCAGCGTGTGCTTCTCGGTCCTCTCAATCCGCAGTGGAAGGACATCCGCGACATGGACGGCCGCGAGAAGTGGTCGCTTGCCCCGCTGATTGCCTTGATGATTTTCCTGGGCATTGTGCCGGGATTTGCACTGGCCGCCATCCGGCCCGCCACCGACGCCATTGTCGCCGGTATCACCCAACCGGCGCCTTCGAGCCTGAATCCTGAATCCCGAATCCTGAATCCTTAGTGATGCTATCTCCCATCCAAAACTACTCGCTGATGTTGCCGGAGGTCATTCTGGTCCTCATCGGCATCGCGCTGTTGCTTGTGGCCATCTGGTCGGATGTGCCCGGCAGTAACGAGGACAATGTGTGCCCGGTCCTCGCGCTGGCAGGATTGGGGACGGCGCTGGTGGCGATCGTGTGGCTTGGAACCGTGATCATCACAAACAGCATGAGCGGCCCGATGCTGGACCTGGATACCGGAGGGCATCTTCGGGTCGACTTGATGTCGCTGTTCTTCAAGGGTATCGCCGTGGCGTCGGCCATGCTGATCGTGCTGATGTCGATGAAGTACGGCCGGCGTTTCTCGTCGCCGGGCGAGTTCTACGCGCTGGTGGTCCTGACCACGCTGGCCGTGTGTTTCCTGAGTAGTTCGGCGGACCTGGTGACGATGTACCTCTCGATGGAATTCCTGTCGATCACGTCGTACGCGATGGCGGGATACTACCGTGAGAATCCGCGCAGTTCGGAAGCCGCGCTGAAGTATTTCCTGTTCGGCGCGATCAATTCCGCCGTGATGCTTTACGGAATGTCGCTGTTGTACGGCTTGAGTTCCAGCGAGGTTTACGCCTTGCCGGCATCCACGTTGCTGGCCGACGTGGTGCGCGGCGTCGCCTCACAACCGTTCGGCGGGCTCGCGCTGGTGGCGGTGACCTTCACACTCGGCGGATTCCTGTTCAAGATATCCGCCGTGCCGTTCCACCAGTGGGCGCCGGACACGTATCAGGGCGCGCCGACGCCTTTCACCGCCTTCCTGAGCGTCATCTCCAAGGTCGGGGGCCTTGCGGTGCTGTGCCGCGTCGCGGCTCTTGTATTCCTGACGCCGAATGTTGATACCGGCAACGGATTCACCCTCACCGGTGTGGTGGCATTCGTTCTCGCACTCGCCGCCGCGCTGAGCATGTTCGTCGGCAACCTGATCGCCATCCACCAGAGCGACATCAAGCGCATGCTGGCGTATTCGGGCATCGCGCAGGCGGGGTACCTGCTGGTCGGTATCACTGCGATGAGGGGCGGGAACGAGCTCAACGGCCTGCACGCCGTGCTCATTTACGCCGTGACGTATGCGCTGATGAACCTCGGCGCGTTCGCCGTGGTTGTCGCCATCAACAACACCCTGCATTCATCGGAACTGGACGCGTACCGCGGACTGGCTGTACGGTCGCCGTGGCTGGCGGCCGCGATGGCCGTCTTCATGATCAGCCTCGCCGGAGTTCCGCCCGCGGCAGGCTGGTTCGGAAAGTATTACATTTTCGTGGCGGCGATAGACCCGAGACTGAACGGCGTTCTGCTGTGGCTCGCGATTCTGCTGGCCGTGAACTCCGTCATCGCGGCTTTTTACTATCTGAACGTCGTTCGAATGATGTATTTCGAGAAGGCGGAGGCTACTTCACCTCTCGTGGTGGACGCGCCCTTGCGCCTCGGCATCATTGCCGCATTGGCGGGAACCCTGATCTTTGGTATCTTGCCGGCGCCGCTTTACAATGTCGTACGATACCATGCCGTAATCCGGGCGGACCTGCCCCGCCTGGACAAACCGGTCGAACTTGCCAAACCAACAACCCAAGGAGAGAAGTGATATGACACGCATCGGCATGCTGAGCGCCGCCCATCTGCATTCGGGAGCCTACGGTCCCGCGCTGAACGAATTGCCCAACGTGGAGTTCGTGGGGTTGTACGACAACGACCCCGAACGCGGCAAGGAACGGGCCGAAGCGTGGAAGACGCGCTACTTCGCCGACCGGGAAGCTCTTCTGAACGAGGGCCTCGACGGGGTTGTCATCACCTCCGAAAACATCCGGCACAAGGAAAACTGCCTGGCGGCGGCGGCGCACAGGGTGAACGTACTGTGCGAGAAACCAATTGCGACAACCGCGGCTGACGCGGAGGAAATGATCAAGGCCTGCCGCGATGCCGGCGTGATCCTGATGACCGCTTTCCCCTGCCGCTTCAGCCCGGCCACGGTACGCCTGAAGGAAGCCGTGGATTCGGGTTCGCTGGGAAAGATTCTTGCCATCAAAGGTACCAACCGCGGGCGCAATCCCGGCGGCTGGTTCAACGACCTGTCGCTTTCGGGCGGCGGCGCCGTGATTGACCACACCGTGCACGTTGCCGACCTGATGCGCTGGATCACCGGCGCGGAACCCAAAACCGTGTTCGCGGAGATCGACAATTCATTCCATCACACCGATTTCGACGATACCGGCACGATGTTCATCCGCTTTGACAACGGCATGTTCGCGACTATCGACTGCTCGTGGTCGCGTCCCAAGTGCTATCCGACTTGGGGAGACGTGACGATGGAAGTCATCGGGGAAAAGGGCTCGATGTATGTGGACCTCTTCGCCCAGCACTTCCGCGTGTACTCCGACGCCACCGGCGGCGGGGCGTATGCGCCGTGGGGCGACGACATCGACCTCGAAATGGTGCGCGCGTTCGTGAACGCGATAGAAACGGGAGCGCCCGCTCCCATCACCGGCGAGGACGGCCTGGCCGCCGTGAAGGTCGCCTTTGCCGCCTACGAATCGGCAAAAACGAAAGCCGCCACCGCCTGCTGATATAAGATTGATCAGTCGAAGGGGCCCTTACGGGCCCTTTCGCACAGGTGGAGCACGGTTGCTATACTGACCCTATCAATCGTGGGAGACCGCCCGCGTCATTCTGTAGAAGGGAATCCACACAACACCAATGAAAGCGGCAATCGTCGGCGC
>JAKQQT010000167.1 GCA_029564025.1 Armatimonadota bacterium
GACATCGGTTCCGGCTTGCCAAGATCCAGGCCGGCGTCGTATCCGGCGTTGCCCTTGCTCGAGATGCCCAGAGCCAGGCCGTCGTCCAGCAGGTCGCCGGATTGCGCCGTGATGTTCACGCCCCACACATCGGCGTTCGGCATCAACGGGGTTCGCGCAATCGGTTTCTCCGCCTTCGCGGTCATCACGCTCACGGAACTCTGAACAGCCGGTTTCGGAATGTACAGAAGCACCGGTTGAGACAACTTCACCCAGTATCCATTCCAGGCATCCATCTGGGTTACCTGGCGGTAGCTCTGGTCGGAAGATGCCGTGTAACCGCCCCACAACGGGCTGACCACGATACCCCTCTCCAAAGCCTGCGTGATGGTCATCTTGGTGGCACTGGAGTCGCTCCTCAGCGAGAGCCTGGCAACCTTGTCCGCGGGGTTCGTGCTCGTCCACAGAACGGTTCCGTCAAACGGATTGCCTATCAGGTTCCATCCAATCTCGCCGCGGACGATATAGTAGCCGTCCGAACTGACCGACGGCAGGGTTCCCTGTTCCCGGATTCTGCCTTCGGTCGGCAACTTGATGCCGTAGCCGCGTCCGGAGTGGAAGGTATCCGCAGGATATGTCGGGAAGAACGTGAACGTTTGCGATGCCGCGTTCCAGGCCACGATCTTCGTTTTCAGCGATTCCACGTCAGGAATGTTCAACACGTTCGAGAACGTGATGGGCGATCCTGTTGTTCCCGTGTAGTCGTACGGCGCCGAGACCATCAACACCACATTCGGCGGGAACACCTTGATCACGCCGCCAAACACAAATGGCGGGACTGTGGTGTTAACGTTCGGCGGAGCCGTGACGCTCTTCGTTTGCGACTTGTAACCGGTTACGTCCACCTTGATGATGTACTGCCCCGAGGGAACGTCCGCGAACATGTAAGCGCCCTGGTCATCCGTTTCCACCTCCACAACCGGTGGCAGGGTAAGCGACGTATAGAGTCCAACCATCGCGCCCACGATCGGAGTGCTCGGGTCGTCGTCGGCGTTGACCACGGTTCCCACGATGGTCGCCGGTCCCGGCGGAACCACCCGCTCGGTCAACGCGAAACTGAACACGGTGTCGCCGCGCCAGTCACCTGCGGCGGGGTAGCTGTCCGTGGTCACCGAAACGGGATTGGTTTCGTTGGTGTATGCCGCGTACGTCTTTTCACCCACCGTCCATTCCGGCACGGTGACAACGTATAGACCGGCCGGAACGTTGGTGAAGATATAGGAACCGGGAACAACGACGCCCTGCGGATTCGGAAGGCTCGCCGTCACGGTTGACAACGTTGTGGTAGCCGTGATGTCCTGAATCGTCACCGGCACTCCGTCCAGGCCGAGTCCGGTTGCCTTGTCCGTCACCACGCCCCGCAGTGTGCCCGGCTGGACGGCGATCAAGTACACGTTGATCATGGACGTCCCGTCCTGGCCCGTCAGCGGATTGACGCCGCTGTTGATGGCTTCACGCGAGGGGTTCTGGGAAGCATAACCCGTTCTGTAGGCGAAGACGCGATAGATACTGCTGTCCAGACCTTCAATCCTGAACGTACCGTCGGCGTCGGTTTTGGCCGTTCCGCGGACTGTGCCGAAGTACCGCTGATTGTAGTCGTCAACGGCCCTGACAAGGATGTCCTTCACCTTGGCGACGTTGTTGTTGATGTACACCTGACCGATCATCGTTCCCGTCGTCAGCCAGTCGATCGTGTTGTGCATGATCTGAGCCGGCCGGTTCGGAGAGTGAATCACGTTGTCGGAAATGTAGTACCAGCGGTGGATACCTTCCAGGCCGAACGGGAAGAACAGCGACTTGACGGAAGAGGTGTTTTCCGTCAGTCCGGGAATCACCTCGGCCTGAACGCCCGCGACTTCACGGTTCGGCTTCGGAGTATCCGAGACGGTGGCGTAGTTCCACACCAGTTGAACCGCTCCGGTTTGGCCCGGCTGGGCGCCGACAGCCTTCACAGAGTCGATGAACAGGTTGGTCCACGCGCCGTCTTCACGGGTGTCGGTGTAATCCGGCGGGGTGCGCCGCGGGTGATAGACGTACCTTCCGCTCGTAAACGGCACATACGCCCAGTAAGGCGCCAACTGCAGGGAGTTCGGGTTCGGTTCGTCGATCCAGAGGTTCTGCCACGCCGCCCAGGGAATCGGGTTCAAGCCGTTGCTTTCGCCTTCGATGGAGCGGTTGATCTCCGTCCTCTGGCCGATCACGCCGCCGTTTTCCTGGCCTATTTCGAAGTGGCTTTCGTAGGCCACCTTCATCTTGTCCAGCAACGGGCTGGCGATATTGCCGTCCTGCGTCAGGGTAAAGGCCACGTCGTCGCCGTTCACCATCAGGCGGCCGGCTTCCTTCTTGGTCTTGGTATCCGCCGTCAGGTAATCCACCAGCAGATTCTGCGTGGTCAGGTTGGCAATGGTGCCAAAGCCCTTGTTGTTCACGCCGCCGTTACCCGGGGTGGAGTTCTGTCCGGCGTTTCCGTTCAGCTGACCGCAGTGCGGGGCAAACCAGATGACACACCGGTCCGCGATGCGCTGTTTTCGCACCGTCTTCGTGTTCGGGTAACCCGGCTGGTCGATGATGTAAGGCCGGTACTGGTCCAGAATTGCCGCCGTGATTGGTTCACGGCACTGCACGCGCCACATGTCATACAGGTTGCCGAACGGCGATGCCGTATTGGTCAACGGATCGTTCAGGTTCGGCATGCCGCCTCCCAGGATAACCGTTCGACCCGAAACGGGATCGACTCCCAGGTTCGGCATTTCCTGCCATTCCGTCCGCGGGCCGATCGGGTTGTTGCCGTTGTACACGCCCATATTCTGAACGGCGTTGCTCGGGAAGGGACGGTAGGTAAAGTAACTTTCCGTCGGCACACCCGTCGTTGTCAGTGTATTCGTGGTCCAGTAAATGGACTTCTGGGCCGCCGCGAAGTCCGATACCAGCAGGGTTCGGCTCTGGGCGATGAACGGTGAGGTTGAGAAACCGCCGACGCTGTCCGCGACATAACCCTGCCTTCTGTTCTGAACCATGACGTCCATCAGGAAGTCCGATACCTCCAGCGGGGTGTACCACTTGCCGCGGAACACGCCGATGCGCACCGGGTCCGGCGCCAGTTCGATGACGGCGCCCAGTTTCGGCGCGTCCTCCACATCGGCGTAAAGTTTGGTCCAATTGTCAAAGTCGTCTTTACAGAAGCGAACGGGCGTGGC
>JAKQQT010000001.1 GCA_029564025.1 Armatimonadota bacterium
GACCCCGTCACATTGAAAACGTTGTGGCAGTTCCCGGACGGCACCCAGCCTTCCGGCGGGGCGCAACCGTTGCCCGGCGCGAGCCGGCTGGGCCTTCCCAGCGCCACGCCGACGATTGCCGCCATCCAGGACAAGGGCTACTCCGGCGCGACCGACATTATGCTGTTGGTTTCGTGCCACTCGTTAGGCAACGGACGCGAAGCTGACGGAAAGCCCGCCACCCAGCAGGCGTCGCGCGTCGTCGCCTTCCCGATTGCGGTGCGCGGAGAGCGCCTGTTATCGCAGACGAGAGACGGGATCACGCGGTACTGGACTCGGTTCGCCGGTACGAACTCCATTCAGGCGACCAATGCGCGTGTGTGGGTGAACAGCCAGTCCGGGCCCCTTACGGGAACGGTGGGGGTGGACACCAGCAGTCCCCTTAACCGAATGTACGTGGACGCCCTGGTGCCCATGGGCGATTCCAGCACCGCGCGGGCCGACTATGACTTCACGCCCGGACCCGCCGCCAACGGCTTTGCGGGATACAACGCGCGGTGGAGTTTCGACGCCTGGTCGTACCAGAGCCTGACGGCGCCCCGGTACATGGAAATCCTGACCTCGCCGGTTGTATCGCCGCAGGGAACGATCTATGTGGTGGCTTCCGATCTGGGCGAGGGCGAAGGGCAGTCGCCGCTCGTGATGGGCCTGGAGATCCGTACGCCGGCTTTCACGGTCAGCGGTAACACGAACACCGGCAACATGGTGCCTTTGACGACGCCGCAATTGACGTTCATGTACGCCCTCGGCAGTACCTCGCAGGGGCTGATTGGCGCCACAAGCCCCATCATCTCGCTGGGCACACCGGCGTGGGACCGGGGCGTGCTGTACGTTCCCAGCGGGCGGTGGGGAAACCAGGCAGGCGGCGGTTCCGCCCTGTCCACGGGCGACGTAACCGGCTTCTACGTTCAGGACTCGCGGTTCGGCCTTCTGCTGAGCATGCCGGTGGACCTGACGCAGAGGTCGGGTATCACCCTCAGCCAGCGCAACCGCTACACCGGCGAACTGCAGGTCGTCGGGACCTCCGGCGGTTTGTTTGACGTGGACAACGTCAACTACCAGGGCACATTGCGCGGCTTGCTGACCTTCCGGGCGCTGAGCGCCGGTTCGGGAGCACCGGCAGTGGACCTGTCGCGCGTGGGCGATTTGCAGGTGACGTATCCCGCGCTGGAAACGATCACGGGCAGAACCAATCCGATGACGGACACTTCCGTTTCGCTCTACTTCCGGACGCAACGCGGCGAGGGCACGGGATCCAATATCCTGATTGCCTTCAACGCGTCGGTACCCAGCAAACTGGGGCGGGGCGGTGTCCGGACCGGCGTCACCGTGGCGGGATCCAGCATCTACGTCGGTGCGGACGACGGCGAGGTTTACACGGTGCCGTTGCCGAACGACCTGGACCTGTTGACGGGAACGGCCAGCGGAACGATGCGGCCGGCCACGTTCCCGTCGCTCGCCACCTCGGCGGGCTACAAGTGGGGCAAGTATCCGGTCGGGGCGGAATTGCGCGCTTCGCCTGTCATCGCCAACAACACGCTGATCCAGAACGCGCCAGTCGGCGTCTACACGTTCTATGCGCCGCGCACGCTGATCACGGATTCGAACCGTATCATCGAGGTGGTTTCGGCCTACACGACGGATTTTGACAATGCCGGCAACGCCGCGTCCCAGTGGTTCGGCGGCAACGGTAGCCAGGTGGTGTGGAGCCTGGACAGCACCACACAAACGATGCAGTACAGCACGCCGGGCGCCGGACCGAACCACGGACCGTGGGCTGAAGGTCACCTGAGCACGCCAGTGATCAAATCCATCAAGCAACCGTCGATGGCGATTCGCGTGAACTCGACGAACACGCTCATCTGCGATACGGGCAACAACCGCGTGGTTGAGGTGGACAAGTCCGGCCGGGTGCAGTGGCAGGTCAGCGAGTTCGCGGATCCGCTGGGTCTTCTTGGACCGAACGAGCCGCGCACGCTCAGCAGTCCGACCTCCGTTCAGCGCTGGGAAAGTTACGACTTTGACGCCAACGACCGGGTGAGTGTGCGCGTGGTGCACAACCTGATCGTGGACAACGGCAATTTCCGCATCCTGGAAATCATCAGCCGGTACTCGTCGGACCCGAACCAGTGGGCCAGCAACGTGGTTGTCTGGGTCGGCAAGGGACCGGAGGGCGCTCAGTACCAGTTCTACCAGGCGCAGAGGGAAGTGTACACCGGTTCGGACGCGTCCAAGCGCGGAAGCCTGGACTACGGGCGCACGATTGCGAGCGTGGTGAACGTTAGCGTCAACAGCGCCGAGGTGCGGCTCAGCGAAGCGCCGTTCAACAATGTGGAACTTGGCATTCCGGCCACGCCTGGCGGAAGCGTGGTGATTCTGGGCGGTCTGGCGGACGGCCCGGCCAACGGCAAGGTTGTGTACTATCTGAACCGCATCAGTTACGGCAACAGCACGGAAGCCTTCCCGCTGGCGCGACCCGTGTTCTTTGAAAAGTACACCACCGGTCAGGGTTCATTCCACTGGCGCCTGATGATAACGGACGGACAGAACGTGATGGAATTGACGAAGGACGCCGCGGACCCGGCCGGCCTGGCGCGGCTGGCCACTTCGGGAACGAACGGCCCAATCGTTGCGAACGAAAAACTCGGAACGATGACGTCCTACGGAGGCATGGGAAGCGGCGGTTACACGGTGGGAACCGTGATGGCCCGCCGACTGCGAAACAACAACATCCTGATGGTCAACTCGCAAACCGGCTACGTGTTTGAATACTCGCCGGACGCGGCGGAGGCCGGCAGTATGGACACGATTCTGACATTCACGGCGCCGCCCCTGAGGGGGACGTCTGCGCTGATACGTCCGACATATGCGGACCGGTTGTTTTAACGGATGGCGGGCGAACGCGGGAACAGACCCGGCTTCGCGCCGGTCCATCCTGCATGGGAAGCCCGTACGGGCGTTGCGGCTCGGCGAAGGCGCCGGGCCGTGGCTGTTCCGGGCCTCGCGGAGAATGGTCCAACTGAATGGATATTAGGAACTTCGAGGCATACTGAGCGGAGCGAGGAACGAGCGTAGTCGCCCATACGGACGCAGGCTCCTTCCATTCCGCTCGATGTGCCTCATACAGGAAAGTCCGAAACACACACATAGCACCGGGGTGAACCGGGAGAGATACCGATGAAGTTTGTTACAGCGTTGATCCTCGCAGGCGTGACGGTTTTTGCCGCCGCGCCCTCCTTCGCGCAAGTCCGCAAGGACGACCCGGATTCCTGGGGTCAGGCCCGGTCGTACCGCTGGAACGATGTGCGGTCAGGATTCGCATATGATCCCGAGGCGCCGACAACAGGCTGGCTGGATTCCAACCAACTGCCGGCCATCACCGTCACGGTGTCACCCGGTCAGAACGTCGGCGGCATCACGTACAAGTCGGGCGGACGCCTTGGTTCGCCGGATCTGACGTGGTACTATCCCTTCTTCTCCGATGGAGCCTATCCGAGTTCCTCTGCCAATGACTCCAACTATTACGGAGCCAACGGCTATTCGTTCGGCAG
This sequence comes from Armatimonadota bacterium, assembly GCA_029564025.1. GTDB lineage: Bacteria > Armatimonadota > DTGP01 > JAKQQT01 > JAKQQT01 > JAKQQT01. Next base: position 3,591 of record JAKQQT010000001.1, read on the forward strand.
TGTGCAGTCCTCGCCCACCATCGCGGGCGTGATGTCGGGTTCCGACAAGATACTTACCGCCATGTTCGGTTCGACGTCCACGGTAGACCGGCAGAACCGCAATCCCTACACCACGAACAAGGACGGCGAGTACGTGGTTGACGGCGTGTACCAGCGGGACGAGGATCCGTATTACCGCCTGGATACCGAGGTCACCGGCGCCGTGTATGCCCTGGAAGCCTTCGCGGGCCCGACGGAAACATTCAGTTACACCACCGTCAGCCGGTCGTACCAACCCTTGTGGTGGTACGGCGTGCGGAACATCCCGTATTACCTGCCCGGCGACGTCAGTCCGGCGGGAGAGGATTACCTGAACGGGCCGACGCTGGAACAGCACCGGTTGATGATTAACGCTTCGGACACGATGATCCGGGCGTGGGACTGGGACCCGAATTCGGCCATCACCGTCACCGGAACCGACAAGAAAGAGAAGGACGACGAGCGCACGGCTCGCAAAATCATGGCGGCGATGTACCTGGCTCCGAAGCAGGAATTCACCGAGGTTACCGATCCGCCCAGCGACGCCATGACAGCAGGCGCGGGACCCGTGGAACCGAATCGCTATGACGTGCCGGAACGCGTGCACGACCGCTTGCACAACCTTTCCATTAAGGGGCTGAACTTCGGGCTCATCAACGGTTTCCTGAATTCCAACAAGTCGACGAACCAGCCGTTGAACAATCACTGGCGCGAGAATCGCGGCATGGGCGGCATCAAGTCGACCGGAACGTTTATTCAACTGCCGTCCGAGATCACGTACAAGTCGCGTTTTTACAAACTGGACGACGATCCCAAGACGGTACGAAAGGACCCCGAGAAACTCAGCGAAGAAGAGAAGAAGACCGACCAGTTGTACATCGTCGGGAGCGACGACGGCTACATCTACGCGCTGGACGCCAATCCCGACAACGCACGCAAGGTGGGTTCCGACACCGACACGAAATTGCAGACGTTCCTTGGACGGGTTGTGTGGACCTTCCGCGCGGCTGTGAAGGTTCCGGTTTACACGGAGAAAAGCGGTTCATCGCTGAAGCCCATCCGGGCCTATTCCTACGCGCCCGGCGAGTCGTATGTGGAGCCCATGTCGGACAGCGACGGCTACATGCGCGTGGACGACGAGGGCAAGCCGACGAAAGACGGACTGGGAACCCTCGTGGCGCCAACCGCGGGTGTCATCAGTTACGCCATTCAATCCAGCCCCGTGGGCGCGCGCCTGCTGAACGGACGCTTCGTGGTGTTCGTAGGCTCGGGCATCGGCCGGATGTACTGCCTGGACGCCGCGACCGGCGAGGAGATTTGGGAATTCAAAACCACCCCGCTCGGTCAGAACCTGTTCCAGATGGGTGGGAAGCTGATCAGTGTGGACGGTATCCTGGGGGCGGCCATCACTACGACGCCTTCGATTGGCTACTTCCCGACGGCCGCAAGCCAGAAGAATCCGGTGGCCAGCCCCAGGTTGGCGTTGTTCTTCGGCGCGGACGACGGCAAGGTTTACTGCGTGGACGCCGCCGACGGATCGCCGTTGCGCGAATCGGCCACACTGCCGGGTTGGGACATCGCCGACAAGGTGACCGGCGGGATTGTGTCGGACGGCACACGCTACCGCATCGATCATTACGGATTCTGCACCTATCCGTTCGAGGACAAGGACGGCAAGGATTTGGCGGACACACGCGTGGACGGCAAGTACGGACGCCGGATCGCCGTAACCGCCTATCAGAAACCGGTGACCGCGAGCGTGGTGCTGAGGGCATCGGACGCCCGCACCAGCCTGACCGACGACTACATTGACGCGGAAATTGACCGCGCTTTCATCGCGGCGCCCACCAATCAGGCGGATGCCTCCGTCGGCAGTGAGCCAGCCTTCAGCGGCGGCGCGATTTACAGCGTGAATCCCATCAACGGCAAGGTCGTGTGGACCTTCGACCGCTGGCTCGATCCCCGGCGCGACAATACCAACTTCGACACGGATGCGAAAACCGACGGCATGCGCCGCCCGGCCGCGTTCTATGTGACGCCCGCTTACGCGCCGAACCTCAAAATCTACAACGACAAGGACCAGGCCGAACGCACGGACCAGGCGGTCCTGTTCGCCGTGGACGCGAACGGCATGATGTATGCCATCGACACGCTTTCCGACACGACGAAGTCCGAGGACCGGATGCACTGGCGCGTTCCGTTCACCCTGGGTGATGGCACCAATACCGCCTCGGGCGTGTATTCGTCGCCGGTCATTTCCTCGCCCACCAAACCGCCGGCCGATACCGGCTTCGCCGATCCGCTGGCGATGGACGGACGGTCGTATGTTTACATCGGAACGGGCGAGGGCGTGGTTGCCCTGGATATTGCCGCCGCTCGCGACACGCAGGTGAAAACCGACAAGAACGCGGACCTGGTGCCGCCGCAAGTTGGCGGTAGCCAGTCGTGGGCTTATCTGATGGGCGTTCAGACCGCCGTGACCAGCGCGGACGGTGAGGTGACGACCAACACCTCGGCCAGACCCTCGCGCACGGTTCCGGTGATTTACGCGGGCAACCTGTTCGCCGGTTCCGAGAACGGATTGTTTTACTGCTTTGGCAACCAGGACGACCTGATTGGCTCCGGTTGGAAGTTCAACAACGGAAGCGGCTCCGGGCGCGGACCGTGGCGGGGCGCGCGTTTCCGCCGGCCTCTTCCTCCGGGCCTGCGTCCCGCCGGTGACGCTGGTGTGGCGGGCGGCGCGGGCGACTACCAGGTCGACGTGTTCGCCGCCGGTTTCGACTACAGTTGGACCACCGTGGCGGCCTTCAGTTCCCTGAACCCGAACTCCGCCCAGCCGATGAGTCAGCGTGCGGAGTTCCAGACATCGCAGGGCGCGATCCTGGAGTGGGGCGACCCGGTGGGCGCCATTGCCTGGGGTCCGGAGTTTGATGCCGTTGCGACGGAAACGGACCCCAAGAAGCGGGGTCGGCTGAACTTCACACTGTCGGGGCCGGGAATCACGGTACAAACAGGCGCCTATATCGAGGCGGATTCGGTGTCGCGCCAGATTTTCTACCTGAATCCATTTGGCGAAACAGTCCCGCAAAGCATCGTTTATCCGCGTTCACCGAACGCCATGGCGGGCGTGCCGACCCCCAATCCGTTCCGCAACAGCCAGTTGTCCCCGGGTTGGCGAGGTGTGCCTTACAGCGTGGCCGGACGGTTCCAGCCGCCGGATATTGAATACACGGACGACGCGGAGCCTGGTGTGATAAAGTACCGTCGGCAGGCGTCGGTCAGTCCGAAAAACCAGGGGCAGGCCGCCAAATTCCACCTGGGCAACCCGCTGGACGTCCGGGCGTATTTCACCGGCGGTTCCGTGGAGCAATTGGTTCTGGGCTCGAAGCTCGGGCCGGCGCCTGATCCCGAAATCGATCGCAACGGGAATGCCCGCGTTCCCATCGTGGCGAGCGTGATCGGCGATCACGGCACGAACTCCCTGATACAACGCCCGGACAGCGGTATCGGCGGCGTGACGGACGGCGTGTTGATTGTCGACCGGAGCAACCTGACGAAACTGCGCGCCCTGGTGACGAATCCGCTGGAGAAGCAGGATGTGGTGCTGAGGGTAAAGGTTCAACCTTCGCGACTGCGCTGGGTGGGCGGTCCGGCGGCATGTTACAAGCCGTTGTTCCATATCCCGGGCCTGAGCAACACGTGGCCGTCGATGTATCCGCCGCAACCTTACCTGGGGGCGTGGGGACAGCAGGTTACGGGCACCTACAACGCAACCTCGATATTCGGCGCCGAAGCGCCTCCGTTCAGCCTGGGCGAGGTGAACCTGAGCCAGGACTACCCGGACATCCAGACCTCGGCCCAGTCTTGGATCCAGGTGACGTCCGATGTCGGAGCGGTGCTGGACGCCAACGCGGCCCGCAACGACGCGATGGTCGGATCGTCGGGTTCCCGGTTTGTTCTGCAGGTTGCCGCGCCGCGCTATCAGCCGGCCAACTACAGTCCGCCGAACGTGAACCCGGCGAACAATCCGGGACGGGGACCGGGATATTACACAATCAACCCGTTCAACAGTTCGGCTGAAATGGCTTCACGCCTGTCCTGGAAACCGGGCGGACCGACGTCCGCCGGACCGTACGGCGTCACCCAGGCGAGCGGTGTGACCTATGCGGGACCGCTGGGCACGATACTGCCGTGGACGGCTTCGCTGGCGGCACAGGAATCCGGCTATCTCACGCGCATCTATGTGGATGTCAACGGCAATACCCAGCCCGATGAATCCGCCGGTGAACCTTACCGGATGGTAGTGACGGGTGCCCAGGTGCGGCCGGCCGAATCGATGCGTGTGGAAACGGCAACCATCGACGTGCCGCGCAGTCCTGAAAGGAGCATCCCGGGCGGCTTCATACCGTTCCAGTTCTACTGGCCGAAACAGGTTCAGGTGGCGGGCGCCACCGCGGGCGACGAGGATGAGTTCCTCTTCGGCCAGCGCAGTTTCTACACGCCGTTCTCGATTTACAACGTTGGGAACGTGAACCTGTGGAACGTGCGGTTGGACAAGTACGATCCCTACGCCGGACACCTGTACGCTCCGGATGTGGACCCGAACCTCTTCGCGGGCGCCAGCGAGTACAGCAACTGGCCCGGTTCCGGCGTGATCAAGCGCTTCAACCTGGCGAGCACACTGGATGCCCTGCCCCTTCCGAAGGACGCCACGGGCGGCCCGGGCGACTTTGAGTTGTTCACGCCGGTCCGGAAACCGCGGCCCGGCAGTCTCGACGACGGACGCGGCCAGTTGATTCAGGTCAAGGACGTCTTTCCGTTCCCGGAAAGCATTGGATTCAAGGAACGAACGGTGCAATCCGGCCTGCCGTACCTCACGGTCGCCGTTCCGCCGGGAACGCCTCCGGGACGTTACTCGACCCGGTCGGGGCGCCTGGTGCTGTTCGAGGACTCCGGTTCACCGTACATTGCGGATCGTACGAAGAGCTATAACGGAATCCTGGACTTCGACGCCAACGGCCCGATCGAGAGCGGAGTCAGCGACACAACCGTGGTCTCCGTAACGGTCGGTGAGACGCGCCTTACCGACAAGGTGTCGCGCCTGGCGCCATTCATTCCGGTGGCGGACACGGGCGTGGCCTTCGCCGCGCGGTTCAACGGCGCTCCGAACGATATGGGTGACTTGACGAGGATCTGGCAGACGCTGGCGCAGGACGCCACTCCTTCCGGCTACCGCGATCCAAGAACCGGAGCGCTGGTGACCTTCTGGTCCAGTAACCGCGTCCAGGTAGGGTC
>JAKQQT010000021.1 GCA_029564025.1 Armatimonadota bacterium
ATTTCCTTCAGCGCGTGATGTTGCGGCAGGCTACGCTTTCGGAACCGGGCGACGTGGCGTGGTTGCTGGCGTCATACGCCCGCGAGGCGCTGGCGCTGGTGGAAGACGCCTCCGCGTTGCCGGCGCTCGATTCCGTGCGCAAGGCCCTGTCCGACGCGCTGGGCCTGGAGTTCAAGGGCGATAAGGGCGAACACTTCTTCCGCTCCACGCTGGTTCAAACCCTGTTCTACGGCCTGTTCAGCGCGTGGGTGCTGTGGCGGAACGAAGGGCACACGGGCCGGTTCGGATGGCGCACGGCTCAGTGGGAAATCCGTGTTCCCGTGTTACGCGCGTTGTTCGAGCGGGTGGCGTCGCCGTCCAATGTGAACACGCTGGGCCTGCTGGACGTGCTCAACGCCGCGGCCGACGCCCTGAACCGCGTGGACACGATGGTCTTCTTTGCGAAGTTCCGGCAGGAACACGCCGTGCAGTACTTCTACGAGCCGTTCCTCGCCGCGTTCGATCCCGCCTTGCGCAAGGACCTGGGCGTGTGGTACACGCCGCCGGAGATCGTGCGTTATCAAGTCGCGCGCGTGGACACCGTGCTGAAAGAGGAACTCGGCATCGCGGACGGTCTCGCCGATCCGCGCGTCTACGTGCTGGACCCGTGTTGCGGCACCGGCGCGTACCTGGTGGAAACGCTGAGGCACGTGGCCGAAACGCTGAAACAAAGCCAGGGCGACGCGCTGATGGCGCACGAACTGAAGAAGGCCGCCCGCGAACGCATCTTCGGGTTTGAGATTCTGCCCGCCCCTTTCGTGGTGTCGCACCTGCAGATCGGAACGCTGTTGCAGACGCTGGGTGCGCCGCTGGAAGGCGACGACGAACGCGCCGGCGTGTATCTGACCAACGCCCTGACCGGATGGGAGCCTGCCGAGGATAAGAAAGATGAAAGAGTAATATCTCCACTCATTGAATTGGAGCAGGAGCGTGAAGCGGCGGAAGAAGTGAAGCGCGAAAGACCAATTCTGGTCATACTCGGCAATCCGCCGTACAACGCGTTCGCGGGTGTATCGCCGGCGGAAGAGAAGGGCCTGGTGGAGCCTTACAAGGAAGGATTGGTCAAGGAATGGGGCATCAAGAAGTTCAATCTGGATGACCTGTATGTTCGCTTCTTTCGGTTGGCGGAGCGGCGCATCGCGGAAACGACGGGCAAAGGAGTGGTTTCCTTTATATCCAATTATTCGTGGCTCACCGGGCCGTCCTTTGTTGTGTTGCGGAAACACCTGCTGGAATCGTTCGACAGCTTCTGGATCGAGAACATGCACGGCGACCGCAAGATGTCCGAATACGCGCCGGATGGCCGGACCAGTGAAACCGTGTTCGCCATCACCGGGATGTCCGTCGGCATTCAACAGGGCGTCGCCATTTCAACATGGGTGAAGTCCGGTAAGTCCGGCGAAAAGCGAGTCCTCTACAATGACAATCTGACGGCGGCCAAGGCGGCAGATCGTCGCGCCGACCTGCTGGATTCGCTCGACGAGCCTGACTTTGACGCTCAGTACACACGGGCCATGCCGGCACCATCGAATCGCTTCTCGTTCCGGCCGGGTGATGATATGTCGGCGTATCTCAAATGGCCACTCCTCACGGATTTATGCGCCGTGGCACCAAGTAATGGCCTCATGGAAAAGCGCGGAGGCGCTTTGATAGACATTGATCGGAATGCGTTGGAAGAGCGCATGCGTCTTTACTATGAAAAGGCTGTCCCGTTCGAATCATTGCCGGGTTCATTACACGGTCTGATGCAACCACACGGTCGCTTTGATCCTCGGACCTGCCGATCGAAGATTCTAGCCATCGAGCGTTTTCAAATGGATAAATTGCTTCGGTACTGCGTGCGCCCATTTGATACTCGCTGGTGCTATTACTCAGCCGTACGGCCTCTGTGGAACGAGCCTCGTCCCACCTACTGGCCACAGTGTTGGGAAGGGAATGCGTTTATTTCAGCTCGCCCGGCACGCGTGTCTGATCCTGAAGGAGTGCCTATCAACTTCGTGAGCGTGATTGGTGATAATGATGCGTTGAAAGGTCACGCCTATTACTTCCCGATACAGATCATTTCACTCAATTCCTTCACTCCCACGGGGCCGCAACAGACGCTACTGCATCTCGATGATCACCAGACCCCAACCGCGAACATGTCGCCTCAAGCACGCGCCTATCTCGCCGCACTCGGCTTTCCGGACCCGGACACCGACAAGCCTACCGCCGAACTGCTGTGGATGCACGCTCTGGCCATCGGCTGCTCACCCGCCTATCTTACCGAGAACGCGGATGGCATCCGTCAGGACTGGCCGCGCATCCCGCTTCCGGGTTGGCCGAATCCGCCCGCCGAGGTCGCCCCTCTGCTGGCCGCTTCCGCCGACCTGGGGCGTCGCGTGGCCGCTTTGCTGGACACGGAGAGGGACGTGCCCGGCGTGACCGGCCTGGTCGGTGTGCGCGCGGACCTGCAACCGGTCGGCGTGCTGAAGACGGTGGGCAACCAGGCCGATTTCCGCGTGACGGCGGGATGGGGGCACAAGGGTCAGGGCGGCGTGACGATGCCGGGCCGGGGCAGAGCGGAACCGTGCATGGGCGCGGACGGAACGCCGGCGCTGAACGTGTATCTGAACGCGACGACGTATTGGGCGAACGTGCCGAAAGCCGTGTGGGAGTACACCATCGGCGGGTATCAGGTGATGAAGAAGTGGCTGTCGTACCGCGAGATGGATATCCTTGGCCGTCCGATCACGGCGGAGGAAGCGCGGGAAGTGACGAATATGGCCCGCCGGATCGCGGCGCTGGTGGCGTTGCGGGAGGAGTTGGACGAGAACTACCGAGCGATGAACGATGAGCGATGAACTATTCCGAACGCCCATACGGCCGTCATTCCTCACATTCGCTCGGGATGACACTTCAACGGAACGTTAATCGTCCGCTCATCGCTCATCGCTCATCGCTTCCCCCGGCCCCTACACGGAGAGCATCCGGTCCAATGCGAGTTTGGCTTCGGTGCGGATGAGTTCTGGGACGGTTATCCGGTTGACTACCTTGCCTTGCAGGAGGTTGTCCAGCACCCAGAGCAGGAACGACGGGTGGATGCGGTACATCGTGGCGCAGGGGCATACTACGGGATCCAGGCAGAAAATGGTTTTGTCCGGGTTCTCGCGCGCCAGGCGGTTGACGAGGTTGATTTCGGTTCCGATGCCGAACACGGTACCGGACGGCGCGGCGGTCACGGTGTTCAGGATGTACTCGGTGGAGCCGTTGTCGTCGGCGGCATCAACCACCTCGCGCGTGCATTCCGGGTGCACGATGATGCGAGCGTTCGGGTGGCGCAGGCGGGCCTTAGTGATCTGCTCCACCGTGAATCGGCCGTGCACACTGCAGTGGCCCTTCCACAGGATGAAGCGCGCGCGCCGGACTTCATCGCCCGTATTTCCGCCCATGGGTTTCGCCGGATCCCACACGACCATCTCGTTGGCGCTGTATCCCATGGCCAGGCCGCTGTTTCTGCCGAGGTGCTGGTCGGGGAAGAACAGCGTTTTCGGCTTGCGGTCGAACGCCCACTTCAGAATCTTCTGAGCGTTCGAGGACGTGCACACCGCCCCGCCGTTTCGGCCGACGAAGGCTTTCAGCGACGCCGCGCTGTTGACGTAGGTGATCGGCGTGATGGAATCTCCCACCAGCGGTGAAATCTGCGCCCAGCAGTGCTCCACCTCGTCGATGCCGGCCATATCGGCCATCGAGCACCCGGCGGAGAGGTTGGGAAGGATGACGGCCTGGTCGCCGGGCTTCAGGATGTCGGCGGTTTCGGCCATAAAATGCACGCCGCAGAATACGATGTACCGCGCGGACGAGTGGTTGGCGGTCTCGCGGGCGAGTTTCAGCGAGTCGCCGCGGTAGTCCGCGAAGCGGATGATCTCGTCGCGCTGATAGTGGTGGCCCAGGATCACCAGGTCGGCGCCGAGCGCGGACTTGGCGGCGTCGATGCGGTCCAGCGTTTCGGCTTCGCTCAGTTCGGTATATTCGCGGCTCAGGGGCCGTTGAAACAGCACGGTAGACATAGTTTTCACCAGACGGGCCACTTTCCCATGCGCCGGTCGTGGACGGGCGATTCATCGGGCCAGCCGACGCCGGCGATGGCAGTTCCGCACGCGGAGCACCCTCCGTTTTCCATACTCCACCCCGTCAGCGCGAAACCGTGGCGCTCGATGACCGTGGCGCCGCACTTCGGGCAGTAAGTGTTCTCGTAATCCAGGCCGGGCATGTTGCCCACGTAAACGTACCGCAGGCCCTCCGCGCGGCCGATCTCGTACGCCCGCAACAGAGTCTCAGGCGGCGTGCGCGGCGTATCGCGCATCTCGTAATCCGGGTGGAATGCGCTGATGTGCCACGGGATATCCGGGCTCACCGAGGCGATAAAATGCGCGATCGGGCGCAGGTCCTCGTCCCTGTCATTGTGGCCGGGGATGACCAGCGTGGTCACCTCCACCCACACGCCGGCCGAGAACAGCGCCTTGATCGTCTCCAGCACCGGAGCGTGGCGCGCGCCGCAGACCTGCAGGTAGAACCGGTCGTCGAAGCCCTTCAGGTCGATGTTGGCCGCGTCC
>JAKQQT010000023.1 GCA_029564025.1 Armatimonadota bacterium
CAGGCCGATACCGCCGAACTTGCTTCCGGCATAAGCGAAGTTCCGGTTGGATCCGACGAGCCCCGACTTCGAATTGATCTGGATGATGTCTCCCCACCATTCCGGATTGGCCCGCCGCTGAATTGCCATTACAGGCGCGACCGCGCGCACGACGTGGAAGTAGCCCAGGTAGTTCACCTTCGTCACCCGTTCGAATTCCTCCGGCGATTGCTCCGTAACGCTACCGGCTCGCAGGATACCCGCGTTGGATATGACCAGGTCGAGTCCGCCGAACTCCCTGACCACCAGGGCGACGGCGGATTCCACCGATGCTGCATCCGTCACGTCGATGGGGATTCCCATCGCCCGGCCGGAGCCGTGCTCGTCGCAGAGCAAACCGGCTTCGGTTTGACAGAGGTACTCGTTGATGTCCGCCATCACCACGTGTGCGCCTTGCTCCACCAGGTCCCGGGCGATGCCCAGTCCGATACCTTGCGCTGACCCGGTGACCAGGGCCACCTTTCCCGCCGCGCGCCCACGTGCCGACTGTCCTTTTGCCACATTCTTCCGGTACGCCTCGGCCTCCCAGCGCTCGATGAACTCGCGGTTCCGTCCTTCAAGATGCGAGATTCCGCCCAGAGCGGTCGCCCGCGCCATCACCTGCACGGCGTCCTCGAAGACGGCCCGCGTGGTATCAGCCGCCGACCATGTATCACCCAACGTAAAGATGCCGAGACCTTTCACAATGACGACCTTCGGTACAGAACCCGTCTTCTCCCGGTGCGCTGAAACGCCTTTCTGCAAGTCCGTCACCACGTCCGCTCCTTCACGCGGAGCAAACACCATCGGGAACGAATCGCAGTAGACAATTTGGTCGGGGGTCAGCGGGCCACGCGCACAGAGAATCTCCAAAGATTGAGATTGAGGCACACTGAGCGGAGCCCGAAAGGCACCCATACGGGCGTCCGTATGGACGAAGCGCGCCGGTGTGCTTCGACTGCGTTTCGGTCGCAAGCTCCCTTCACTCCGCTCAGCATGCCTCGGATTTGCCTCTGTGTTATCGCTGAACACCACAATCGGGGCCATTCCCCGCAATGCGGGCGCGATGCTGTTCACCAGGACCTGTTTGTTCTCTTCGGTGACAAGACCGACGGGCCCGAATGGCTCCGTCGCCTTGGGAGTGTTGGACTCGATGGTCGCAATGACATCGGACAAACGTTGGCGAACTTCGTCCAATGTGTCGCCGCCCACAATCATCCCGTGGTTGGCCATCAACACCACGCGCGGACACACACCGCGCTCCTCAATGGCCTTGTAAAAAGCGGTTGCAAGTGTCACGCCGGGATCGCAGTAGGGCAACCACAACACCGCATCGCCAAACAATTCACGCGCCAGTTCCTCGCCCCGCGTACAGCACGTCAGGCCGTTCACGATCGTCGGGTGTGTATGGACCACGAACCGCGCGTCCATCAGGTGGTGCAACAGCGCTTCCACCGACGGGCGCTGGCCCTTTTCCGGCTCCAATCGCGCCGAAAGGATAGCCTCCTTGAACGCGGCCTCACGCTGTGAAGGCTCTTCCGGAAACCGGCCTTCCGCCGCCGACCTGGCGATATCCGACAACCGAACGCGGTCCAGCAAAGCGAAACCGTCTTCGGTGATCGTCTTCAAGCCGGCGCCGCTGGCCTTGACCCACAACCGGTCGCCTTCCTTGACCGACGTGTTCCCGCCTCCGGCAAGCACCAGCGATGGATCCGCGCCGACCTCGCGCGATATTTCGACCAGTTCGGACAAAAGACTCATTGTTCCGTTCCCTTCTGGTGAGTCACCAGCGCCTCCGTACCCTCGCGGAACAGATCGGCGACGTCTTCCGGAATTGGCACGCCGCCCTTGCACGCGGGCACGATCGGGATCAGGTCCGGCGTGTTGTGCTCGGTCCCCGCCGTTACCAGAATGTCGGCCTCGCGCAAACCGAATGCATAGCGCCTCAGGACTTCCGGTTCGTTGCGGTTGGGGATGAACTCGGCGTGCCGGATTCCCCACCGGGCGATGTTCTCAGCCAGAGCCTCCGGCGTTTCCTCGAAGCGTGATATCGGCGTCGCTCCGTCGGCGAGAACCGGGTAACACGGCAGTCCACCGAGTTCGCGCACGAGGAGGACCGCCTCTTCCACGGACACATAAGATTCCTCGACGAAGGCGGGCCTGCCTGCCTTCATGAACCGCGACCTGATATCGTTCTGCACGGTCTGAGCCCGCCGTGGCGGAACGGGTTCACCGAGGAGCGCTTTGACCGCGTCCCAACGGTCCTCCGCGGCACTTTCGAACAGCGCTTCCTGAAACGCGCGGGCAACGTGGCGTTCCTGCAACACGACGTGGTCGACCGGGCAACCGGCGTTGTCAGCGACACGGGTAATGATGTCCGCGTCGGCCAATCCCGTCGGGATTCCCGCGTCCTCGAACAGGGCTGACATCCGCCGGACCATCTCCGCCATCCGTTTGGCGTCACCAGCCCGTATTCGCGTGAGCAGTGCTTTCGCGGTTGGTGACGGCTCTACGAACCGTGTGATACCCTTGCCGCACAGGTACACCTTGCCGGGATTGCCGGGATCGTTGACGAGGACACCCTCGCCCGCCAATTCCTCGTCGCGTGCCACAATCTCCAGGCCGAACAGCGGAAAGATACCGCGTTCCCCGGCGTACCGCGCGAACTCCCTGTATACGCGGAAGTCGTAGTAATTCGACGCGCCCAGCACGCTCAAGCCCGCGTCGACTGCCAGGTCCACTGCCTGCCGGACGCTCGAAAACGCAGAGAAGTTGGGCGGCAGATGCACGTGCGTGTTCGCCGGAAAACCGCCGCCTTGCTTTTCGTCAGCCACTTTCAGCCGTTTCCTCTCGAAAGGATGACATTCTGTTTGCAATCATCATGCGCCAAACCTTTACATTGTATGCAATCTTTTGCACATGATAGCGTATACAAGGCCGTCCACACCACACCTGCAAGGCGATTCGTTTCTGATGCAACAAACGGGAGATCAACGGCGCGAGGAGATATTGAACCGCATCGTGGCGCACGGACACGCCGCCATACGAGACACGGCGGTTGACTTCGGCGTCTCCGAGGCCACCATCCGCCGCGACCTCCGCTCGCTGGCCGACGCCGGCCGTGTGGAACTCGTGTACGGAGGCGCTACGCTTCCCCGGACGCTGGACTTTTCCATCGAATCCCGCGCGTTGCGAAACGTCGAGGCCAAACGGATATGCGGCAAACTGGCCGCCGATCTCGTCACCGACGGCGAGATGCTGTACGTCGATTCCGGCACGACGTGCTTCGAGATGAGGCACCACCTGTCGCGCCGGAAGAACCTGTCCGTCATCGTCAATTCCACGCGCCTGGCCGTGGAACTCGGCAACCAGCCCGGCATCAGCATCATTCAGATCGGCGGGCACTACCGGCCGGAACGCATGGACACATACGGGCCGCTCGCCACGCACGCCATCGACCAACTGCGCGGTTACCTGGCCTTCATCGGCGCCGACGGATTGGATATGGACTTCGGCCCGACCGCCAGCGATATCCACACCGCCGACCTGTACCGCCACGTGATGCGAAACGCCCGCGAAACGATCCTGTTGGTCGACCACACCAAGTTCCTGGTCCCGTCGCTGTACCGGTTGTGCGCCTGGTCGGACATCTCGCGCGTCATCACCGACTCGCCGCCGCCGCCCGAATGGCGTGAATTCCTGCACGATGCCGGAATCGGCGTCCTGACACCGCAACTTCCCGCTGTTTCCGAAACCTGAAAGGCCGTTCTCCGATGCCAAAATCAATACCCATCCACCCCGAAGACGCCCGAAAGCCCGGCTTCATCGAGTTCGATCCGATTCCGGTATGCCGGTACGACCGGACAATCGAGCAGGAACGCGAGTTGTGGGGGACGGACGCCCTGGTGCGCATCTACCACGACATGGCGGTGATCCGCGCGTTCGAGAGCATGCTGAACGAGGTCAAACTGCGCGGCGAGTACCAGGGGATTGCCTACACGCACAAGGGACCGGCTCACCTGAGCATCGGACAGGAGGCATCGGCGGTCGGCCAGGCGTTCCTGCTGGACGTGGATGACCACATCTTCGGAAGCCACCGCAGTCACGGAGAGATCCTCGCGAAGGGCCTCAGCGCCATCGAGAAACTCGATGACGTCACTTTGATGGGGATCATGGAGTCGTACTTCGAGGGCGCCACCTTGCGCGTGGTCGAGAAGGGCGCGACCGGCAATGTGAAGGACCTGGCGATCGATTACCTGCTTTACGGAACGCTGGCCGAGATATTCGGGCGCGAGGCCGGTTTCAACAAGGGCATGGGCGGTTCGATGCACGCCTTCTTCACTCCGTTCGGCGTGTATCCGAACAACGCCATTGTGGGCGGTTCGGGCGACATCTCCGTCGGCGCGGCTCTGTACAAGCGCATCAACCTGAAGCCCGGCATCGTGATCTGCAACATCGGCGACGCTTCAGCCGGATGCGGCCCCGTGTGGGAAGGCTTGTGCCTCGCGACGATGGACCAGTTCAAGACGCTGTGGGACGAGGCCCACCAGGGCGGCCTTCCCCTGATTGTCAACTTCGTCAACAACTTCTACGGGATGGGCGGGCAACCGGTCGGCGAAACGATGGGTTTCGGCATCCTCGCGCGACTGGGCGCCGGGCTGACGCCGGACCAACTGCACACCGAGCGCATCGACGGTTACAATCCTCTGGCCGTGGTGGACGCCGTCGCCCGCAAGCGCGCCATTCTGGAAGTCGGCGACGGTCCGGTTCTGCTCGACACCGTCACCTACCGCTACAGCGGTCACTCGCCCTCGGACGCGTCGTCCTACCGCGACCGCTCCGAAGTGGAAGCGTGGCAGAAGGTTGATTCCCTGCTGACGTACGCGGATACATTACGCGACGCGGGGATCATGAACGACGCCGGTCTGACCGGCATCCAAAGCCGTATCGACGAGAGCATCCTGCGCGTCTACAAACTGGCGATTGACCTGGATATCTCGCCGCGCGCCGACCTGTATTCCGTCGGTTCCCTGCTGGAACGCACGATGTTTTCCAACGGCAGAGCCGAATCGCTGGACGAATCGCGCACACCCGAAGTCCTGATTCCGGTCGAGGAGAATCCGCGCGTTCTGCAACTGAAGGAGCGCTCGCGAACGGGCCTGGACGGGCAGGGCAATCCCCTGCCGAAAGGCAAGTGCGTCGGCATCCGCGACGCCATCTTCGAGGCAGTTCTGCACGGTTTCCACACCGATCCCACGCTGGTAGCGTACGGCGAGGAAAACCGCGACTGGGGCGGGGCGTTTGCCGTGTACCGCGGCCTCACGGAAGCGCTACCCTACCACCGGTTGTTCAACACGCCGATCTCCGAGGGCGCGATCGTCGGTTCGGCGGTCGGCTACGCGCTGGAAGGCGGTCGGGCGCTGGTGGAGGTGATGTACTGCGACTTTCTGGGCCGGGCGGGCGACGAGGTGTTCAACCAGTTGTCAAAATGGCAGGCGATGTCCGGCGGTTCGTTGCGGATGCCGGTTGTGTTGCGCGTTTCCGTCGGCTCAAAATACGGCGCCCAGCACAGCCAGGATTGGACCTCCATGGTCGCCCACATCCCGGGTTTGAAAGTCGTTTTCCCGGCGACGCCGTACGACGCCAAGGGATTGATGGCCGAAGCCCTGATGGGTACCGATCCCGTGGTATACTTCGAAAGCCAGCGCATTTACGACCAGCCGGAGCTGTTCCGGAGCGAAGGCGTTCCCGAAGGCCATTACTCGATACCGATCGGGGAACCGGACGTGAAAAAGACCGGAACCGACCTGACGATTCTCACAATCGGCGCGACTCTTTACCGCGCGCTGTCTGCGGCTACGGAACTCGAAAACCGGTACGGCATTTCCTGTGAGGTCATCGATGCGCGAAGCATCGTGCCCTTCAACTACGACAAGGTGCTGACATCGGTGGCGAAGACGCACCGGATCCTGCTCGCCTCCGATGCGTGCGAGCGCGGCAGTTTCCTGCACACGATGGCTTCGAAGGTTACCCAACTTGCGTTCGACGATCTGGATGCCCCGCCGGTGGTGGTGGGCGCGCGGAACTGGATCACGCCAGCCGACGAGGTCGAGGATTCCTTCTTCCCGTTCCCGTCCGACATCCTCGACGCCGTTCACGAATGCATCCGTCCGTTGCCCGGTTATACCGCCAAAAGGAAGTGCGACTCCGCGGAAATGTTGAGAAGAAGTGACGCCGGTTTATAGCGCGTGCTTACAATATGGTGGAGGTAGACAGGACCATGGTCACCATTTCACTGAAATACGACGGCGAACTCCGGTGCAAAGCCACACACAAGCCTTCCGGAAAGACCCTCGGCACGGACGCCCCGGCGGACAACCACGGGCGCGGCGAAACGTTCTCGCCGACCGACCTGGTCGCCACCGCCCTGATTTCGTGCATGATGACGATCATAGCCATCCAGGCCGAACAAGACGGGTACAGCCTGAAGGGCTCCACGGCGACCGTGAACAAATTCATGACCACCGTGGGACCGCGCAGGATCGGCAAACTGGATGTCAAACTCCGCCTGCCTTCCGCCATCCCGCCGGAGCGCCGCGGCGAGTTCGAAACCGCCGCCCGTGCCTGTCCGGTGATGAGAAGCCTCAACTCGCTGATCGAGATTCCAATCGACTTCGACTGGACGGCCTGAGCCCGTTCAGCACCCGGGATTGCCCTGCATCATGCCGAAGACGTTGCCCTCGGGATCGGCGGCGTAGGCAAACCAGCCGACTCCCGGAATCTCCATCTTCGGTACAACCACGCGGCCTCCCGATGTGGTTACTTTCTCGATGTAGGCATCCAGGTCCGGCACATCCAGCGTGTTGATGACATGCTGGCTGACTTCGTCGCGCCGCATGATGGCGCCGTCGATGCCGGGCGCAGGCGCTTCACCGGTTGTGATGAGCCAGTATTCCTGCGGCCCGTCCCACTTCTGGACCTTCCAACCGAACACGTTCTCATAAAAACGGACAGCCCGCTCCGGATCGTCGGCGGGCAGTTCAAAGTGAATCGGTCGCGGCATGAGTCAGCCTCCCTGCTGTTGATGGGCATCCCTGATGATGCGATAGATAATACTTATACACAACAGGCGGCGGTGTTGGGTTCCATGCCTGTTTGAGGGACGGTCTTATCTATACACTTCGTCCCGCTTGGCGATTCGCGTGATGGAGACGATCCGCGCGTTGTCGTCGATACCATACACGATGCGATATTCGCCGACTCGAACGCGCCATGCGTCAGAGCCGGTGAGTTTTTCGCAACCGGACGGCCGGGGGTCCTCAGCAAGGGCGAGGGCTACCGGCACAATCCGAGATTGGATGCTTTTCGGAAGTTTGCGTAACTCCCGCCGCGCGGCCGGATAGATGATCAGTTCATACGCCACGGCTTACAGGTCCAGTTCCGCGACGACATCTGCGAACGGCACCGCCCCGCCTTCCTTAATTGCCGCGCGGTGGGCCGCGATGTCTTCCGCGTTTTCGCGCGCCGTGATGGCCTCCAGCACTTCGAGATCCTCGATGGGCACGATGGCGACCAGGGGCTTCCCGTGCCTCTGCACCATCACCCGTGCGCGCCCGTAGGCGACCTTGTTCATCGTCTCCGAAAACCCGTCCCTTGCTTCCTGCGCAGTCATCTGAATCGGCATTTTGGTTTCCTTACGTTTCTTACAATTCTATCAAACATGCACATTTTACCAAGGACGACGGGGCCTGTCAACAGGCATCTTGCCCAGCTATTGGCAAGTGACTGAGCATAAAACGTGTCATTCCGAACGAATGTGAGGAATCCGCCCCTACGGGCCCGTATGGGCGGTTGCTTGTCTCCCCGCGAGCGGGGAGCGGGAGTCTACCCGCAGATCCCTCGCTGACGCTCGGGATGACACGCTGTGGTAGTCGTCTATTTGGTCCTTCTGTTGAGGGCTCGATGTTTGAACAACCGACATCAGTGTTACCTGGAGTCAACAGACGGTCACAACGGTCCCTGCTTTCACCCGCCCCGCGCTCCATATAATACAGCACTATGACCAACG
>JAKQQT010000038.1 GCA_029564025.1 Armatimonadota bacterium
CCCGCATTGCCATCCCAAACCGGTTGTGTTAGGCTCCGTCCGGTTGTTCGGGCGATTAGCTCAGCTGGATAGAGCGTTGGTCTCCGGAATCAAAGGCCGTGGGTTCGAATCCCGCATCGCCCACCGACAAACCAGTGGTCAATCCTGACGCCAGTCAGGTTCTTTTTTTTCTGGTTTTCACTGCGAGGTGTCTATGTCGTTCCGCGTTCTGATCGCCGACAAACTGGACAAACAGGCTGTTCCGATTCTGGTTGATGCGGGGTTTGAGGTCGTCAACAAGCCCGGGATGAACGAGGATGAAATCGCCGCGGCCATCAAGGGTTTTGATGGTGTGATCGTGCGCAGCGCCGCCAAGATCACGGCGAAGATTATCGAAGCCGCCGATTGCCTGAAGGTTATCGGTCGTGCCGGTACCGGCGTTGACAATATCGATGTCAAGGCGGCCAGCGCGAAGGGAATCCTCGTGATGAACGTGCCTGGCGGCAACACCGTGACCGCCGCCGAACACGCCGTGTCGATGATGATGTCCATGGCGCGAATGATCCCGCAGGCCAACTGCTCGATGAAGAATGGCAAGTGGGAGAAGTCGTCGTTCACCGGGTACGAAATCACCGGCAAGACGCTTGGCGTGGTCGGCTTCGGCAAGATCGGCCAGATCGTCGCCGATCGCGGCATGGGCCTTCGCATGAAGGTCGTTGCGTACGATCCCGTCGTTCCGCCGTTCGTGATCGAGTCCGCCGGCGTGACACCGATTGCCTGCGTCAAGGACCTGATGGCCATGTCCGACTTCGTGTCGGTTCATACGCCGCTCAACGACAAGACCCGCGGCCTGATCAACGCTGAAATGCTCGCTTCCGCCAAGGACGGCGTGATGCTTATCAACTGTGCCCGCGGCAACATCGTGGACGAGGCAGCCCTGCTTGACGCGCTCAACAGCGGAAAGGTCAGGTCCGCGGCGGTCGACGTCTGGTCTTCCGAGCCTATCGGCGAGAATCAGGTTCCGGCCCAGCTTGCCGCTCATCCGAACGTGATCGCGACGCCGCACCTTGGCGCGTCCACTCACGAGGCGCAGAACCGGGTCGCATTGTCGATCGCGCGTCAGATTCGCGACTTCCTGCAGACCGGTGCAAGGTTCGGGGCCGTCAACTGATCAACCGGAATTGGTCTTCCTCCTCAATGGCTGATTGACAATGACAGATTGCCTGACGATTGTGGGTGTCCAGTGGGGCGACGAAGGCAAGGGCAAGATCACCGATCTGCTTGCCGACCGCGCCGATATCGTTGCTCGTTACCAGGGCGGTGCCAACGCTGGCCACACCGTGGTGGTACGTGGTGGGAAGGTCGTGCTTCACCAGATCCCATCCGGGATCCTGAACTCACGCTCCCTGTGCCTGATCGGTCCCGCCGTGGTTCTTGACCCGGCGACCATCCTGCTGGAGATGAAGGAACTCCTTTCGGCCGGCTGGGACGTCTCACCGGCCAGGCTCCGCATCAGCAGCTCCGCGCAGGTCGTCATGCCCTACCACAAGACGCTGGACTCCCTCCGCGAGGCGTCCCGCACCAAGGGCAGAATAGGAACGACCGGCCGCGGCATCGGTCCCGCTTACGAGGATCTTGTATCACGCGCCGGTATCCGTCTTCGCGATCTCTGCAATCCGGAACTGCTGCGGGAACGCCTCGAGGCGCTTCTGCCCGAACGTAACGCGGTCCTGACCTTCCATTCCGGCACTGCCGTCACTGTTCAGCAGATGCTCGAATGGGCGGCCCCTCTCGCCGAGGCGCTGGCGCCCTACCAGGCCGACACCGGGAAACTGATCTCCGACAGTCTAGCGGCGGGTGGCAAGGTTCTGTTCGAGTCGGCGCAAGGCACCCTTCTGGACGTGGTCCACGGTACCTACCCGTTCGTTACGTCGTCGTACACGACCGCCCCGGCCGCCTTCCCGCTTTCGGGGGTTGGCGCGTCCCGCAACGGACGCGTGCTTGCAGTGGTCAAGGCGTACACCACCCGAGTCGGTGAAGGGCCTTTCCCCACCGAGGACTTCGGCGAATTCGGGAAGCGTCTGCGCGCCAACGGTCACGAATTCGGCGCGACCACCGGCCGCCCACGTCGCTGCGGCGCTCTGGATCTGCCTGCGCTTCGGTACACGTTCCGCGTCAACGGCGTCACCTCGATTGCCTTGACAAAGATGGATGTGCTGGGCGGATTCACCGCATTCCCGGTATGTGTGGCCTATCGTCTGCCCGACGGAACCATCAGCCGCGAGATGACCGCGGACAGCCTGATGCAGGGTACTCCGGTTTACGAGGACTGGCAGGGCTGGAACGACGACATCGCGACGGCCCATTCCGTGACGGATCTGCCCGTTGCCGCGCGGGACTTCATCCTGCGCCTCGAATCCGAACTCGGAGTGCCGGTCGACATCGTGTCCACAGCGCCCGACCGCGAGGCCACCATCGTCGTAAACGATATCTGGCACTCCTGATCGCCAGGAATCGCGACACATAGTTCACACACACACGCTAATATGGACTATCTGTAAAAATCCCTGATACAATGTGCTTCAGGTTCGTTCCGATGGTGC
>JAKQQT010000041.1 GCA_029564025.1 Armatimonadota bacterium
TCCTGTTTACCCTGGTTGTGTTGGTTTGTCCTGTCGGAGGGAACGGGTTAGGCGTGGATGAAACAGCGCCTACTATCACCGGCTGGTGGCCTGCCGGTCCCATCGAGAACACCACGTTCCAGACGTTCGTCGTCAGCGTAAGCGACGCCGGGAGCGGCGTTGATTGGGCCGGGATCACCAAGCAGTCGGCGCACGCTACAGGCGGAATCCTGCACGGCGTAATCCCTAGCTGGAGTAGGGGCGAGGTACAGGTTGCGATACGGGAAATGTGCGAACCTGGGCCCAAGTCGGTAACGTTGCAGGTAGCTGATAATGCCGGAAACGTCGCCACGAGCACGCACTACTTCGAACTGATCGACTCGGCGCCGCCAGCGTTCGGCCCATGGTACATGGATGGAATAATCGCGCCGGACGATGTGTGGGTTGTAGCTGATTCGGCCGCGTTCAGAGTGCGGGTCACCGATGATGTACCTACCCTGGGAATGGATTCGGTAACGGCCAGTTTCGACGGCGCCCCTGAAACCGCGATCACCCCGGACGAAAACGACTTCTACGGGATGTTCATCGAAAGTCTCGCAGACGGCCCTCACTCTCTGTCGTTCGCCGCCACTGATGGGTCAGGCAACGTAGGCGTCTCTACCCTGATCGTCAACGTCAGTCTCAGCGGCATGAAGTTCCTAGATCCGTTCCCAATCGATAGACTCGAGACACGCGATAGAAGCATGGCTCCAAGCATTAGGATCGAGGAGATTCCCCCGAACCAGGTCGACCCCGACCACATCGCCTGGACCATGACCGGGCCGGAAGGTGAAGTGACAGGACGATGCACGTGGGCAGGTTTGGTGTCCACGTATGAGCCGTCATCGCTTCTTGAGGACGAAGGGGAGTACATGCTCTCCGTGAGCGCCGCAAACCTCGAAGGGCTATCATCCAAGTACCCGTTTGCTTCCGGCACATGGTCATTCCTGCTGGATACGACTGCTCCGGAAAGGGCGGAGTGCAGCGTGGTGGCGGATACTGACGGAAAGGACCCAGTGGTTGTCGCCGGTGTTCAGTTCACTGCCGATCCGACGCCCAGCATAAGTGTGCAGGTGTGGGATAACGACGGCGGGTCGGGGTTTGACAATGCCGCCTCGC
>JAKQQT010000175.1 GCA_029564025.1 Armatimonadota bacterium
CTGCTGCGCGAACATGCCGACGGCGAAGGGTCCGGCTATTGCGCGGTGGAGCTGATCGATCAGGTGGAGTCCAGCCAGTCCTACCTGCCCAACACGGCCGTTTTGATTACCCGCCTCACGGACCGGCACGGCGCGTCCATCGAAATCACGGATTTTGCTCCCCGTTTCCATCAGTTCGGACGGACGTTTATGCCGATGATGATTGTTCGCCGGATCCGGCGTGTTCACGGAACACCGCGCATTTGCGTGCGCATCCGCCCCGTGTGCGAATATGGCGGCCAGAACTGCACCGTCACCCACGGCAGTCATCACATCCGCTATGTCGCGCCGTCCTGGATTCTTCGGCTCACCACCGACATCTCCGTGACCGCTGTACTTCAGGAAATCCCCTTTTTCCTGGAAACCGGGGCCACGCTGATTCTGGGGCCGGATGAAACCATTCCGGATGCCATCGACGATCTATCCCGCCGCTTTCTGGACGAAACGGTCGGCAGCTGGCGCAACTGGGTCAGAGACCTGTCCATTCCCTTCGAGTGGCAGGAGGAGGTGATCCGCGCCGCCATTACCCTGAAGCTGAACACGTTTCAGGATACGGGCGCCATCATCGCGGCCATGACGACATCGATTCCGGAGGCGCCGGATTCGGGCCGCAACTGGGACTACCGCTACTGCTGGCTGAGAGATTCCTATTTTGTCGTCAATGTTCTGAACCGCCTCAGCACAACCAATACGATGGAACGGTATTTGAATTACCTGATCAACGTAGTGGCGGGAACGCCCAACGGCCGAATTCAGCCGGTGTACGGCATTGACGGCAGGGCCAGGCTGGATGAGCGGGACGTCGAAAGTCTTCCCGGTTATCGGGGAATGGGGCCTGTCCGGATCGGCAACCAGGCCTGCGAACAGATCCAGCATGATGTTTACGGATCGGCCATCCTCGCCGTGGCGCACACCTTCTTTGACCGCAGGCTTGCCCACCGGGGAGGAGCGGCGCTCTTCTCGCGGCTGGAGCCCCTGGGAGAAGCGGCGATGGCCGTTCATGATCAGCCGGATTCAGGCCCCTGGGAAACGCGCAACACGCTGCGGATTCACACGTTTTCCAGCCTGATGTGCTGGGCGGCCTGCGAACGGTTGGCCCGAATCGCTGTTTGTATCGGCCTTGCCGAACGCGCCGCCTGCTGGCAGCGCCGGGCGGAACA
>JAKQQT010000092.1 GCA_029564025.1 Armatimonadota bacterium
ACGCCTGGATTGTCCGCTCCAGCGGTCGGTTCAACACGCCTTCCGAGGGTATCAACTGCCGTGATTCCGGGACAACCCTGCGTTTCCTGACCGCCGCCTCGGCGCTTTTCGACGAACCGATCACGCTGACCGGTTCGGAGCAGTTGCGCAGACGCCCCATACAGCCTCTGCTGGACACCCTGGAGGAACTGGGTGTCTTCGCCGGCACGGACGACGGCTATCCGCCGGTGGTGGTTTGCGGACCTTTGCGCCCCGGACCGGCGCGCGTCGAATCCTCGGCCAGCAGTCAATACGCCTCGGCGCTGATGATGGCCCTGGGCGCGACAGGTTGCCCCGATGCGGCCGTTTTCGCGGACGGGCTTGTTTCTGTGCCCTATGCGCTCATGACCCTGCAATCCATGACGACCTGCGGCGTCAAATGGAAGCAGGCCGACGACGAACCGAATCTTTTCTATCCGGATCCGGGCGGGTGTTACCGCGCCACCGAATCCACCGTGGAGTTCGACGCGTCTTCCGCCGGGCATCTTTTTAGCGTCATCGCCCTCTCCGGGGGAGACGCCTGCGTGCTAGGCGCCCACCGGGACACGGCGCAACCGGATATCCGTCTGCTGGAACTGCTGGAAAACGGGGGAAGCGAAGCCCGCGAAACCGCTTTCGGCGTCACGCTGAAGGGGCGACCATTCGCCGCGCCCGGCGAGGTCGATATGAACGACTGGCCGGACATGCTGTCCGCCGTGGCCGTTGTCGCCGCTTTCGCGGAAGGAGAAACCGTCATCCGCAACGCCGCTCACACACGCGGTCACGAAACCGACCGAATCGCCGCAACCGTGCGCGAACTTAACAAAATGGGTGTATCCGCCGTTGAAACGGATGACGGACTGCGGATCATCGGAGGCCAACCGCACGGCGCAATCATCGAAACATACGGCGACCACCGCATGGCGATGGCATTCGCGGCGGCGGGTTGCGCCGTTCCGGGGGTGGTGATCACCGATCCGGATTGCGTTCGCAAGACCTACCCGGATTTCTGGAACGATCTGAAGCGGCTGGGAATCGAATGGAGAGAGGTGGCGATATGAGACGCGAATACCCGGAGCGGCCGATCGCGGCGGTGGCGGCCGTCATCCTGCACAAAGGCAAGGTCCTCCTCGTACGCAGGGGGACACCGCCGAACAAGGGCATCTGGACGTTTCCCGGCGGATGCATCGAACTTGGTGAAACCGCGCGCACCGCGTGTGTCCGCGAGGTGCTGGAGGAAACCGGAATCAAGGTGAACGTCGGTCCCGTTGTCGAGACCGTCGATGTGCTCGAGTCGGACGGCAAGCGTTGCCGGCGTCACTATACGGTCATCGATTTCCTGGCGGTTCCAGCCGGGGATGCCGGTCCGGTATGCGCTTCCGAGGATGCGGAAGATGCCCGTTGGTTCGATATGGCCGAAATCGACAATTGCGTTCTGGTCCCTGTAGCCCGCCGTGTGCTGGACCGGGCTGTGCTCCTGCTCGACAAGGAGCCCATGAGCATTCACCAGTGTGACAATCAAGTGGAAGAAATGAGGTTCGAATCATGAGAGGCGTCTATGTCATTACCGACCGCAAACGCGGTCACGTGCAGATGGCCGAAGCCGCGCTGGAAGGCGGAGCCCGGGCAATCCAACTGCGCGACAAACACGCCGGCACGTGGCAACTAGTCGCCTGGGCGGAGAAAATCCGCCGCCTGTGCGAGGAGTACCGGGCGCTTTTCATCGTGAATGACCGACTGGACGTCGCCATGGCTTCCGGCGCCTGGGGCGTTCACCTGGGACCGGACGATATGCCGATTCCCCACGCACGGCGCATCATGGGCACGGAGGCCATCATCGGCGCATCGGTGGCCGACGTCATCGAGGCGAAAGGGGCCGCCGCGGCCGGCGCCAGTTACGTCGCCATCGGAAGCATCTTCTCAACAACCAGCAAGGCCGACGCAGGCGATCCCGTCGGTGTTGACTCCATCCGCGCCGTTTGCGATGAAGTAGCACTTCCGGTTGTTGCCATCGGTGGCATCAAACTTGAAAACGTGGCGGAATGCCGGAAAGCCGGCGCTTCCGCCGTTGCTGTCGTTTCCGCCATCAGCGCCGCCGAGGATATGGTTGCCGCCACACGCGCTTTCGTCGAGGAGTGGTCCGCCGCCGGAGACGATGACGCATGATTGAGGCGTGGGAGTACCTCCTTCCCGATCAATCCGACTGCGACGGTTGCACGGACTGCCGCGACCGGTGCACCGGAAACATACCGCTGACACGGGCGGAATATGAAGAGATTCGGCTTTACCTGGAACGGCATCCGGATGTCCCGCATGCTCCGCGCCGCGCGGTCTGGCCCGGGGATACCGGCGGCGAAACCTACCCGGCGTGCCGATTCCAGAATTCCGAGTCGGGACTTTGCGCCATCTATCCGGTGCGCCCCCTGGTGTGCCGGCTCTTTGGTTATGTCGGTTGGCTCCCGTGTCCCAACGGCCGCGTGCGTGTCAACTGGAAACCCGGTCTTGCGATGATGAAACGGCGAGCGAGCGAGGAACAGCGGTCCTTCGAAGGGTGGGCTGACTTGGGTGAGGAGGGAGAACGTTGACGGTCAGCGCGTCGATGCCCGCACGGCAACGCCCGCCGGATTTGGTTCCGGCGGGCGTTCCAACAAGGGCCTAGGGAATTACTTCCGTCGGCGAATCAACGGCAGTACGCCCAAGCCAAGCAACGCAAGCGTTCCGGGCTCCGGAATCTCCGGCGTCCCGCCGCCCTTCGTTACCATCACCATTCCCAGTCTCTGCATTTCATCCAGGCGGGCATTCGGCCCGATGGTCATGAATCCGTACTGGTAATGCTCGATAGCCTCCGATGAGGACAGGGACACCATTCCAGCGCCAGGTGCCAGCGGACTCGTAACCATTCCCCTCAGTCCCCAACCGGCATCAAAGAACTTGATGAACGCGGCACTCGTGTAAGGATCGAGAAGAGTGTTGCTGAGCACCGTATAGTCGAACTGCACGGCTTCGTCCGGCGCGAGAGGCGCTGACCCG
>JAKQQT010000122.1 GCA_029564025.1 Armatimonadota bacterium
GAACTTCCACGCAGTTCCGTCGTGAACGTACAATCTCCACGAATCCCCGCCGTTCGTATTGTGAACAACCCTGATATGCGGCGAGGCTGCCGTGATCGCCGGGGGCGTGTAATCCCCCCATGCGGCTCCGTAATCGGCGGAGTCAACGGGGATAGGAACGTCCGCCAAATCAGCGTTCGGGAGCGGCGTGAACTTCCACGCGGTTCCGTCATGGGCGTAGATCCGCCAAGAACCATCACCGTTCGAGTTTTTGGCGATCCTGATGTGCCCTGTGCTTGCCGTGATCGTCGGGGGCGTGTACGTTCCCCACGCACTTCCGTAATCCCCGATATCCACCGCAACCGGAATGTCGATCGGATCTGCCGAGGCGACAGAGACGAACTTCCACGCAGTTCCGTCGTGAACGTACAATCTCCACGAATCCCCGCCGTTCGTATTGTGAACAACCCTGATATGCGGCGAGGCTGCCGTGATCGCCGGGGGCGTGTAATCCCCCCACGCCGCGCCGTAATCGTCGGAGTCAACGGGGATCGGGACGTCCGCCAGATCCGCGTTCGGCAGCGGACACAACTTCCAGACGGTTCCATCGTGAATGTACAGCCGCCACGAATCGGAGCCGTTCGTATTGTGCGCGATGAGGAAACACGGAACCGCAGCCGTGATCGTCGGAAGCGTGAGATCCGACCAGTCCGCCCCGTAATCCCCCTCTACCACCGGCACGTTGACATCCGGATCGGTTCCGGAAATGACGCTCTTGAGGCCTACCATATCGACACCACCTTACGACAGCGTTGCGAGTTTCAAGTCCTTGATGGCCGCGTTCGCGTATTCCGCCTTGGCCTCAAGCGTCCACTCGCCAACAACCACTTCCTGCAACTTGTCCGCGATCTTCGGGAGCGGGTGCTTTGCGAACGGGCGCAGATACGCGCTCTTCCACAAACTCGGATCGATCAGGTACACGACCGAATCCGCAAGATCACGCTCGACCACGAACTTCACGATCCCGAACTCGGACTCGTACACGGAGATCTTGGAGGCCAGCTTCGTCGCTCCTTCGTCCATGTACTTCGTCGCACCGTTCGTCCACGCATTGACGCGACGCTTCTGCGCCGGAGAGAGTAGAACCGTATCCGCCTCGCCGTTGGAATAGGCGTAGGCCGCCTCCTGCGCGTCGCCAAGGAGCTTGGTCGTGAAGTCCCGAGCGTCGCCTTCGTTTGCGAGAACGTTGGTCGTGATCCAGTACGGGATTCCGCCCATCTGCCGGGCCGTTGTCTTGTCGCCGGCGATCCGACTGTCCTGCGTGAGGATCGCCCTGTTGCAGTCCTTGGCGATCTGCTTCAACTTCTTGGCGAGCTGGTGCGCCATCTCGTCCTTGACGCCCTTCTTGTCTACGGTATTCTGCGTTTCCGTGACCTCGACGCCCTCGGACATGATCTGAGTGTAGTTCCCAAGACGAACGCGGGCCACGCCGACTCCTGTGGAGTAGGTGAATCCTTCAACCTTCTTGTTGTCGTTGCCGGTATTCGGATCTTCGTCCTCCAGCCATTCGTGATACGTGGCCGTTGCCTTCGTCTTGCCGAACATGCTGTACGTGGTGCTGGTGCTCGGCTTGATATTCGTTATCACA
>JAKQQT010000123.1 GCA_029564025.1 Armatimonadota bacterium
AGTATCCGCCGTCGGTCGGCGTATACCCGTATCGCTCGCGGACCCGTACCGCCGCCACGAATTCGTCACCCATGGTGTAACGCCGGTCAAAGTCGGTGATGAGGATGTTGTCACCGGCTACCGCAGGAGGTGATAGGTCGCGGACCATCTCCACGCCTGTGGTATCAATTCCGCCGGCCTCGATCACCTCCCAGACGTCACCGTTGGCCACCAGCACCCGCTGTATCCCGCGGTCCCGGGCGTAGTAGATCGCACTCTCCGCCACCATCCGAAGAAACGGCCGATCGCCTATCACCACTGATGTCTCGTAGAGACAGTCGTCCACCGGCGTTGTCCCGCGTAGTTCTGCCAGCCGCACTACTGCGATGTGTCCCTCCCCACGAGGCATGATCCGCTCGTAGTCGCTGACGAGGATGGTGTCCCCCCGCGGTCTCTCCACCGCCTCGGGCACGGTCTCCTCGCCGCCGTTCAACCGGCCGGTCTCTGCATCGTGGACGCTGACGAGCCGCTCGTACGGCATCGCCATCAGCTTGATGGTCTTCTCACTCATCGAACCGTCCACCGTATACCGGCCGTGTGTGGTTGTAACCGTTTTCCTGCCTGCCATGTCTCTCACTCCTCCTTGGTGTCAGGGACCGGATAATACCTCACCAGGTAGGTATCGCCGTTGTCGAGGTGGTAGTTGTACCCTTCCTCGTCCCACTCGCCGCACCAAAAGGCCGCCTCGGCGTGTTCCTCTGGAACTATCCAGCTGAGAGGATATCCCCTGCCATTCACCCGGAGGTCCTCGGCGTCCTGTTCAAGTGTTGCAATGATCTCTTTCCCGTTCCTGATCAGTTCCCACACAACCTTTTTCCCTTCCATTTTTTCAACACCTCGTTTACACCTCTCCGGCCGTACCGCCGTCGAGAGGTAATACCGGCGGGAGGTCTCGCACCTCCACGGCCGCGTGGTTACGGCCGCCGGCGGCATAGTTCACGCGAAGGTTTTGGCCAGGCCTTCGTCTATCCTGCGACCACCCTGTTGGGCCTGTGCCCGCACCTCGTCGGCGTCAATAACCGCCTCGTCCACCATCTGCGACACCAGCGCCGCCGCTCTGGTGCCGGCGACCACGGCTCGGACCTGTGATAGTGGTGAGGTATACCGGGCACCGGCAATGTGCATTACCACACCGCGCCCGGTTGTGCTCGCCCGCGCCACGCCCGCGTAGGTGATACTCACCTGGTCCCCCCGGACCGTCACCCTGGAGATCTCCACCGTGCGGCCGGCCAGGAGGTCACGCGCCGCCGCCGCACCTATCACCAGGTCGCCGCCCGCGCCTGCCTGGTTGTCGAGCACAATTCGAAGCGCACTGTGCGCCCGTTCAAGTTTTCCGGCCTTGATGAATTGAGTCATTTTACTCCTCCCTCTACTTTGTATAATACATAATACAACGTATAACTATATATAGGTTACCATGCAACTTACTATGTATGAGCCTGAAAGGAGTAGGTAAAATAATTGTCCAGGGTCCCGCACGGACCCGGTTTTTGAGTATCCCGGCCACGGTCGCCGGCGACTCGGCGTTCCCGTTTGTTGACGGAGAGGAGGTAACCGTCCAGATCGACGGCGACGGGATACGCGTGTGTAGGAGAGAGGAGGAATGATGCCGGTAAGAGAGATCACCCTCACCAGGAGAGAAGGGCCGGCCGCTCTGTGCGACCACCCGTATGTTGCGCGGTCGTTCGGAGAGGCCACCGCCTGGTTGGTCGCGCAACACCAGACGTTCCCCACGGCCGGATACGACAAGGTCGATGTCCTGGTCGTGTGGGAGGATGACCAGGCATACACCGGCCGGATGAGCTGTAACCAGCACGGACCGCTAAACGTGTATCACCACGTGCGAGATGAAGCGATGTTCCTCTCTGGATGTCGCCGGCCGCCACACCTCTCGCAGGAAGAGTACGAAACCTACCTCACGCACAATGTGCGCAATGCACCCGGCGGCACAGAGCTCTGGTTGAAGTTGGTCACCAATTACCTCTAAGAGCCGGCCGGTCCTCCACCGACCACCATCGCCGGCGGCGGCGGTAACTGGTTCGCATTGTTTCGAATTGTGCCACCCCTCGTTTTGCCTGTGCTATCACCGCCGCCGGTCACGCCATCGCCGGCATCTGTGGGGCCTGGTGCACCAGATAACCGCATTTACGGCCGATTTTGGTATACAGCAAAACATACCGATAGCAAATTATTTGCCAACGGGCCAGATAACCGCATTTGCGGCCGATTTTGGTATACAGGGGCGAGATATGGGCAATTGCGCGGAATTACCGTTCCCCGCAACCCGGATGGTGCACCACCGCGGGCCGTATCGCCGGCGAAACCACACCAGACGCATATATCGCCGTTTCTGCGCCACCGGTCGGGAGGGGGTATGTGAGGCAGGGAGGAGATGAGATCGGCCGCCGTGCATCGAGGAACGGAACGGGTGCGGCAACTGTCCCGAGTCCACATACCGGGTGCGTCGGGGGCCGGACCGCTAACCCCCTTTGTCCCGTGTACATTGTCCCTTTTTCGGCCGATCGTCCACGGTGTTGATGTATCACCGTTCCGGTTCGTTCCCGGTGCGGGGCGGTGATGTGGTCGGTGCCGCACCCTCCAGGATGACACAAAAACCGCGGGCGGTCACCAATCCGGCAGACCAAAAAAACTGCGAGTTCC
>JAKQQT010000137.1 GCA_029564025.1 Armatimonadota bacterium
CCCCGGAAATTGTTGTAGTACGACCGCAACACCGAGATGAAGAAGGCGGAGGCGTCGGTTCTTTCCGTGCGCGTGTTGTTGCGGGAACTGATTTCGGCGGGGGCTCCGTCTTCCTGGCGGCAGGAAAACGAGATATCGTGCGGGCCGTCCTGCCACGCCCACTGTACGCTGAACTCGGCGAAGGTGCCCGGTTCCAGCGTAGCCAGCACAAAAGTCGGGCCGTTGGGATTCCCGTCGAATCCCTTGTACGTCAGGGTATCGGTTCCCGTGGCGCGGGCGTCCGCGTCCAGGCCCGGGTGCGATCCGCTTCCAATCTCCACGCCATCCATCTTCCAGGTGTAGGTAAACGGAGCCGTGGCGACTCCCCCGTGGTTCACAACGCGGGCTGTGAAGGTCACAATGTCTCCCGGATCGTGGTACCGTTTTTTTGCCTGGCTCTGCTCCAGCGTGATCTCGCGGTTCGGATTTTCCGGATCGGAAGGATGGCCGAAGCCGTCGTAATAGATCGGCGCGTAAGACGGCAGACGCGGCGAGATGGAGATGATCACCACATCCAGATCCGGCTTGGCGGGCGGAGGATCCCCGGCTCCGGCCATTACGCTTCCACCGAAAACAGCACCAAGGACCAACACCGCCGGAACCGTATACCGGAATCTCATCTGCCGTCTCTCCTTCGGGTGTCCGTCAGGCCGACGTACCGCAGTACAGGTCGTACAACTTGCCTGCCCTGATTGCCGCATCGGCAATCTCCTCTGTAATGGTATCACCCGGCTGTGCCAGCGCAACACCCTGTTCGTCGTAGACCACCGTCCCGACCTTCTGACCGATCACCAGTGCCCGCATCACGCGTTCCTGCGCGGCCGCGGCCTCCGCGTCGGTGGGTACTGGGTTTTCCTCAGAGCCCGCCGGTTCGGGTGCGACAACCGGTTCGTCCTCAACAACCGTCGTAGCCGCCACGTCCTCGACACGGGCAGGTTCCGGCGCCGCTGTTTCCTCGGGTAGTTCCTCCGCCGGGCTTTCCTCCAGAACCGTCACAAGCTCCTCAAGCGTGTTGTATGCGCTGTCCAGCACACTATCCGGCACGATGACCACGGACGCGCTTGCGGTTAGAAATACCGAACGCGGGACATACGCCGTACGGCCCGTCCCCAGGTCCGCGTGCACATCAAGCCGATAGGCGTTCATCACGCCGGTGCGCTCATCGAAAGCCTCGTCGGTGATCGTGCCCAACAGCCGACCCGTTTCGGTGATGCACGTTCTCTGGCGGGCTTCGTTGGCGGACAGCAGGTGAAGTTGCAGTTCCGGAAGCTCGTCAAGAGAGTGAACGGCCTGGCCGGACTCCACCAGAACCACGCTCTGCCCGAACGCGCGGCAGTTGCGCATTGGCACAAATCCCGGTGCCTGATACCACTGACGCGCCACAGCGACCGCGGGTATCCGGCCTGTAACCTGGTCCACAACGAGGCGCAGTACGGATCCGATCTGGTCTCCGGTATCCAGACAGATGACCGGCAATCCGAGAGTATGATTGATGATCTTCACGAGGTTCTCCTGTTCATTGGGGAATCAGTTGCGAGCGCGAACGCCAACCGGAATACTCAGGCGGATTTTCGCGCTTTCGCCATACCATTGTATCGCGGGCGAAGTGCCATTCCGGTGACCAACCCGATTCCCTCTGTCGACCGTTTCGGAACACACGCGGCGGAACACCGGTCAAAAAAACGGCTGGGACTCTCGTTTCGGTGGATTGCACGAAACGAAGCCGCTATGCTAGCATGTCATCGGCGGGTAAACGAATTCAGACTTCCGCCGGTACATCAAGGAGAAACTTATGTTACGTCTCTCACGCGGAAGGATCCGCTCGTCCGCGGGCTTTACCTTGATCGAACTCCTGGTGGTCATCGCGATCATCGCCATCCTCGCGGCCATCTTGTTCCCTGTTTTCGCGAAAGCGCGTTCACGCGCACAGATGACGACCTGCTCCTCGAACCTGAACCAGTTCGGCAAGGGATTCGCCATGTACGAGTCCGACTATCCGGACTTCGCGATGCCTGGCGCCATGACCGACCTCTGGGCAACGGACTTCTACGGCAAGGACTGGGTTTCGATGGTCAATCCGTACCTGAAGGCCCTGGCGAAAAGCACAACGTGGAGCCTGGACGAGAACCTGTTCTGCCCCGTGGCGCCCAAACTGCCCGCCACGATGAAGGACCTCCGACGCCCGTACGGTTACAATTACTACTACCTTGGATATCACAATCCCCCGACCGCCAAACTCGTTCCGATTTCGCGTGTGAAGTTCCCCACCCAGACGATTCGCATCTGTGAGGTCTGGAACTTCAAGGACAACCCGCCCACCGGTCAGGGATCGCTGTATATCTACCCGCCGACCTCCGGCGTCGGCAATCCGTCCGCCAACTGGGCATACCCGCCGGGATTCCATTCCGGCAAGGGGGCCAACGCGCCTGCGCGGCTGAAGGGCCAGAACAACATACTCTGGTTCGACGGACATATCTCCGCCATGACCGGAGACAAGATTGTGTACGCGCGCGGTGGAACGACACCGGACAACGCTTACTTTGAACTGGACCCGGTCAAGGGAAAACCCTGACACCGGTTTGTCGACTCCGTTCGCACATGAACTGCGGAGCGCCCGGGCGGGCGCTCCGCTTCGTTTTATCGGAGATTGTGTGAAGCCTTGCCGTGTGTGAGTCGTGCCATGGGAGGCGTTTGTAAGGCATAATCATCATGTCGGCGCGCACGCGGTTGTCGCGTATTTGAACCGGCGCCGGCTTTACGTCAATCCCGACCATCGGATTACTGTCGGACCACTGAATGTCTTCACCACAAAAGTATCTGATCCAACCCGCGCACCAGAAGGTGACGGACAATATCGAGCAACTCCTGGCTGTCCTTCCGCCGGAGATTACCCGAAACCTGATCCGCCACAGCGACCTGATGGACCTCCTCGAAATCGTTCTGGACCTCGGTCGCGAACCCGAAGCCCGCTTCCCGAACGATGTCTACACCATCCTTGATCGGCCCGTGACCGAAGAGGATATTGAATACGTCGCCACGCGGGTTGGCGCGTTCGGTGCGGATAACCGCGCGGGAATCGAACGTACCCTCCACCGGATTTCGGCCATCCGCAACCGAAGCGGACGCATTGTCGGCCTCACCTGCCGTATCGGCCGCGCGGTTTACGGCACGGTCGACATCATACGCGATGTCGTTGAGAAGGGCAAGTCCGTCCTTCTGCTCGGTCGCCCGGGCGTCGGCAAGTGCGTGATCGGCGACACCCTGATCCCCACGGAACACGGCATCATCCCGATCGCGTCCCTGCAACCCGATATACCCGCCGATACCGAAGGTTTCCGGGAAATGCGGTGTGTTGTTGCCGGTCCCGAAGGACCCGTAACAGCGGAACGGTTCTACAACGGCGGTCGGCAGGCTACCATCCGCATCACCACCACGTTGGGATACGTGCTGGAAGGAACCCCGGAACACCCTGTCATTGCGAGAACCCCATCGGGCGAACCCCGCTTCACCCGTCTTGACACGCTGAGAAGCGGTGATGAAGTCGCGCTAGTCAGGGGCCGCGCCATGTTCGGCGCCCATCCGATGACACCGGATTCCGCCGCCGTACTCGGCGCGCGGTTGGCGAATGACCCCGACGCGAGCATTCCGCCGGAGGTTCTGAAGGCACCGAAAGAGACGGTCCTGGCTTTGATACGGTCCTTGTTCGACGCCGTCGGCGAAGTCGGCGAGGACTGCGTGACTGCCGTATTCCCGTCCGCGGAACTTGCCGGCCAGGCGCACGTGCTTCTCCTGGCCCTCGGTATGGTAACCAACCGGCACCGGCGCTGGTGCGACGGCGGACATATCCACAGCATCACCCTGCTGGGAGACAGCCTGCGCTGTTTCGCTTCGGAGATCGGTTTCTCGGACGACCGGGCCAACGCCGACCTCCAACGCGCGGCGGAAGCGGCGGCGCGCGAATCGGAGTGCGTGCTCGGCCGGCTGATCGATCCCCCGTGCGCCATGGGAGCGGATATCCTGTTCGACGATGTCGCCGTGATCGAGCACTCCCACGCGGAAGTGTACGACCTCAGCGTGCCCGAGGGGCACACCTTCATCGGCGGCGGATTCATCAACCACAACACCACCAAACTTCGCGAAGTGGCGCGCATTTTGAGCGAGGAGTTTCACAAACGCGTCGTGATCGTGGATACGTCGAACGAAATCGCGGGCGACGGCGACATTCCGCATCCCGCCATCGGCCGCGCCCGGCGTATGCAGGTTCCCACTCCGTCCGAACAGCACGCGGTGATGATCGAGGCCGTGGAAAACCACATGCCGGAAGTCATCGTTATCGACGAGATCGGCACGGAGCAGGAAGCCTTCGCCAGCCGGACCATCGCGGAACGCGGCGTTCAGTTGGTGGGGACCGCGCACGGAAACAGCCTCGAAAACCTGATGATGAATCCCACGCTCAGCGACCTGATCGGAGGGATTCAGGCGGTGACACTGTCTGATGACGAAGCCCGGCGGCGCGGGACGCAGAAAACCGTGCTGGAACGCAAGGCGCCTCCGACGTTCGACGTCATCATCGAGATCCTCGAAGTCGACAAACTGGCCATCCACCACGACGTCATGTCCACCGTGGACCGCATGCTCCGGGGCGCCTCCCCGCGGCCTGAAATTCGGGTTCGCACTTCGCAGGGTGAAGTCGAAGTCGTTCAGAAGGGCGAAAGCGCTCCCGTTACCAATGGAGAGCCCCGAGTTTTTGAAACCTCCAGCCACCCGCACACGCCTGCGGCTCAGGAGTACCAGTTGTCGGCGCCGCGCGAGATTCCGCCGGCAACACGCATCTATTCGTACGGCGTCTCGCGAAATCGACTGGAACGCGCTATCCGCGAACTCCGGCTCCCGGTTTACATCACCAAGGACCTGAACGAAGCCAACGCGGTGATTGCCCTGAAGGCGCACACACGCGGCGCCAGTGCCCGGCTTCAGGACGCCATCAACCGCGGGCTTCCCATGTATGTAGTTCGCAGTAACACCTACGCCCAGGTCGCGTCCGCCCTGCGCGATATGTTCCATCTGCCGGCGGACAGCACTCCGGACGAGGAGGAATTGGCTCTTCAGGAAGCGAGGGAGAGCGCCGAACGCGTACACGAATTCGGCGAACCCGTGGAACTCAATCCGCAGAACAGTTACCTGAGACGCCTGCAACACGAACTGATTCAGACCTTCGGCCTCTCATCCGACAGCATCGGCGCGGAACCGAACCGCCGCGTCCGCGTGAGCAAACGATGATTTCGAGCACCGGCATCCCGGACGTACAGCAGAACATGATCCACGCGCCGGGCGGTTTATTTATCACCGTGGAAGGCGCGGACGGCACCGGGAAAACCACACATGCGGGATTGCTGGCGGATCGACTGCGCAAGGAAGGCAGAGACACCATTCTGACGCGGGAACCGGGAGGTGGAGGCGCGGTTGCCTCCGCCCTGCGCGAATTGCTTCTCCACGGCGACGATATGGCGGACCGTACGGAATTGTTGCTTTTCTTCGCGGCCCGTTCCGAACACGTTGCGCACGTGATCCGTCCCGCCATCAATTCAGGGAGCATCGTGGTGTGCGACCGGTATACCGACTCCACGCTGGCATACCAGGGCTACGGACTGAACATCCCGCTGGAGATGATATACCGCCTGCACGAGATTGCCACCGGTGATTTGTGGCCGGACCTGACCATTCTGCTGGACCTTGACCCCGCGGAGTCTGCCGACCGACTGCACGATCACAACCGCATGGAAGGCCGGGGCATGGAATTCCAGCATCGTGTGCGCAACGGCTTCCTTTCGCTGGCTGAAACAGCCGCTGATCGATACGTGATCGTGCCTTCTTCCGGTCCCATGGAAGAGGTGCACGCCGCCGTGTGGGATGCCGTTCGCGCCCGCCTGCCTTTGCAACAAACCGGCTGTGCCGGTTCATAGATAAGGAGATTGCCGTGAAGCTCATCATCGCGATCGTCCACGACCGCGACAAACAACGCCTGGAGGACGGTTTGAGATCCGGTGGTTACCGGTTCACGAAACTGGCCAGCACCGGCGGATTCCTGCGCGAAGGCAACACCACGTTCCTGCTTGCCGCCGAGGATGACTCGATCGACGAGATTCTGGCCGTGGTAGACGAAAACTGCAAAACACGCGAGCAGTACGTCAACCTGTTGCCGCCCGACGCGGCGGCGGTCGGCGCTTTCGTTGCCAGCCCCGTCAGCATCAAGGTCGGCGGCGCCATTGTGTTCGTACTCCCCATTGAACGTTTCGAGAAGTATTGATCCGCCGAATGCTTGGACAGGAACACATACTCAACGCCCTTCGCGACGCGCACCGCCGCAACACGGTGCACCATTCCTACCTGTTCGTCGGCCCCGACGGACTGGGACAGGAAGAGGTATCCCTCTGGTTCGCCCAAATGGTGAACTGCGATACGGCGGACGACGCTCCGTGCGGCGTGTGCCACCCGTGCCGGTTGATTGCCGCCGGCAACCATCCGGACTTCACCTGGATACGACCGGATGAAAAAACAAAACGCGGCCGCGTTACGATTGAACAAACACGGCACATTCGGTGGCTCGTATCCGGCGTCCCAACGCTTGCCCGAAGACGGGTGATCGTGATGACCGCCGCCGAGCAGATGATGCCGGAAGCCGCCGGAAGCCTGCTCAAAACCCTGGAGGAACCACCGGAGCATTCCACTTTGATCCTCATCGCGCGGAACGTAACCGACGTCCTCCCAACCATCCTGTCCCGTTGCCAGGTCCAACGCTTTCTCCCCGTACCGACGGAAGTCGTAACCTCCTTTCTGATGGAGCGAGGCGTCGGGGAAGCGGAGGCGGCGAAACTGGCGGCGCTGTGCGACGGCCGACCGCCGGAAGCGGAACGTTTGCGGAACGAGCCCGACCTGCTTGCGGGACGTGACGTCACCCTGGACTGGCTGGAGGATCTGTCTCGCGCCGGACTCGGCGACGCCCTCTTGATGGCCGAAAGATTGAGAACCACTTCGGATGAGATGCCCGGCGAACTGGAAAGCCGCTTGCACTGGATTACCCTGTGGTACCGCGATGTGATGGCCGCGCAATCGGCTGGCATCGAGGCTGTGCTGTACCACCCGGACCGGGCCGAGTCGATCGCCGGAGCGGCGCGCCTGTACCCGGAAGGCTTCCCGTCTTCCGCTATCCAGGCCGTCGGGAAGGCGCGGAGATACCTGTCCGGCAACGGCAACGCGACACTGGTCACGGAAGACCTGGTGATGAATCTGATCCCCGCGGGAGGCCGCCCGTGACAATCGGTGTTCTGGGCGCTGGAAGCTGGGGTACGGCGCTCGCCCGCCTGCTGGGAGAAAAAGGCTTCCCCGTGCGGCTGTGGGATCACGTTGCCGAACGCGCCGAACAGGTGCAGGAATCCCGGGAGAACAGCCGCTACCTGCCGTCCTTCACACTGCCCGACACGGTACTGGTCACCGGTAGCTTCGAGGACGTCGCGACCTGGGCAGACACCATCATCATCGCCGTTCCGAGCGGCGCCGTGCGCACTGCTATCGAGGAACGCGCTTCACTTCTGGGTAGGGCAACTGCCATCCTCAGCGCGGCGAAGGGTCTGGAACCGGCCACGGGACTACGGGTTTCCGAAATTCTTCAGCAATTGCTTCCGGCTGAATCCGCCGCTTGTGTCGCCGTGCTTTCCGGCCCCAACCTCGCCGTGGAACTGGCCCGGGGCATCCCGACCGCCACCGTAATCGCCGCCCGCAATCCCGATATCGCGCGGAACCTGCAGGAGACTTTCCGAACCGGGGCGTTCCGACCTTATATCAGCGACGACATCATCGGCGTGGAACTTGGCGGCGCGCTTAAAAACGTCATCGCCATTTCCGCCGGAATCTCCGACGCGCTCGGATACGGGGACAACACAAAGGCCAGCCTGATGACGCGCGGACTGGCCGAGATGGTGCGTCTCGGCGCAGGGCTTGGGGCGCGCCGCGAAACCTTTTACGGATTGAGCGGGCTGGGCGATATGATCACCACTTGCGCCGGACGCCTGAGCCGGAATTACCGCGTAGGCGCGGGACTGGCCAAGGGCGGCAGTCTGTGGGAAGTGCTGGCGGAGATGGGGCAGGTGGCAGAGGGGGTGCCCACGGCACAGGCCGCGATGCGTTTGATTGAGCAGACCGGCACGGAGTGCCCGATCCTGGAGGGTGTGTACCGCATCCTTTTCGACGGCGAAACACCCTCTCTCGCCGCGCACGAACTGATGGAGAGATCCGTGAAGGGCGAAACCTAACCGGTTTCGCCCTTTCGTTGAATCGACTACTCGGAATCCTTGGCGGTCTTCCGTGTTCGCTTTACCACCGGTTTCTCAGGAACCGCTTCCTCGGTCTTTTCGACCTTCTTGCGGGTTTTCCTGACCACAGGCTCCTCTACGACTGCTTCCGGAGCGGCTGTTTCCGCCTTCTCGGCCTTCTTCCGGGTCTTCTTGACCGCCGGTTCCTCGACCGCGGTCTCCGCAACGGGAGCCTCGTCCTGATGGATCGGGACTACCTCGACCTCAATCTCCGGTTCAACGGCTTCGATCGGCAACTCCTCAAAAAAGCGCTGGATTTCCTCGCGAACGGCTTTCCGCACGATTTCTTCCACGGCCTTCAGCGAGATGGTTTCCGCCGGCTGGGGGCGCGGGCCGCGGTCGCGGCTTTCCCACGGACGGTCGCCGCCCTGCGAACGCGGTCGGCGGTCGCGGTCTTCCCACGGACGGTCGCCGCCCTGCGGACGCGGTCGGCGGTCGCGGTCTTCCCACGGACGGTCGCCACCCTGCGGACGCGGTCGGCGGTCGCGGTCTTCCCACGGGCGGTCGCCGCCCTGCGGGCGCGGTCGGCGGTCTTCCCAGGGTCGGTCGCCACCTTGCGGGCGCGGTCGGCGGTCTTCCCAGGGCCTGTCTCCACCCTGCGGGCGCGGTCGGCGGTCTTCCCAAGGACGGTCGCCCTGCGGGCGCCGGTCGTACTGGCTTTCTCCCCGTCCGCCGGTGTTGCCTTCGTGCTCTCTATCGTCCCTTCGGCCTCCGCCGTGTCCGGGGTCTCTTTTCGGTTTTCTATCGTAGAATGCCACTTTATATTTCCTCTCGTGGTTCGGTGCGTGGTTGCGGATCGGAAAATGCGGATGCGGCCATGAGCTTTTCCGTGTCCCGGGCGCGAAGAGCCCTCTCAAGAGCCTCCACGACATCAATATCACTGCCGCCTTCCACCGAGCATCGCCTGCCCACCCGGACCATTGCCGGGGCGCGCGTGAGGTTTCCCAGCACGATCGCTTCTCCGACGTTCAATCCCGGCAGATCCTGGAACAGGCTTTCGCTCAGGCTTTCCGCGGCCCTGCGGA
>JAKQQT010000139.1 GCA_029564025.1 Armatimonadota bacterium
CCCCTCGTTGTCCGCACCGGCTCCTACACGGGACGCTCGCCCAACGATAAATATATCGTGCGCGAAGGCTCCTCGCTGGACAAGGTGAACTGGGGCGACGTCAACAAGCCGATGGAGGCCGCGAACTTCGAGCGCATCCGCCACCGTATGCTGGCCTATCTGCAGGGCAAGGAACTGTTCGTTCAGGACTGTTTCGTCGGCGCCGACCCGCGGTACCGGCTTCCCATCCGCGTGCTGACAGAAACCGCGTGGCAGAGCCTCTTCGCCCGCAACATGTTTATCCAGGCGCGCCCCGATGAACTGCAGGATCACCGGCCGGAATTCACCGTCCTGAACGTACCGTTCTTCCAGGCGATTCCGGAAATCGACGGCACGCGCTCCGAGGTCTTCGTCGTCATCAACTTCGCCGAACGCATCGTCCTGATCGGCGGCACCCAGTACGCCGGCGAGATCAAGAAGGCGATCTTCACGGTAATGAACTATCTTCTGCCCCAGCAGAACGTACTGTCGATGCACTGCTCGGCC
Organism: Armatimonadota bacterium; assembly: GCA_029564025.1. Taxonomy (GTDB): domain Bacteria; phylum Armatimonadota; class DTGP01; order JAKQQT01; family JAKQQT01; genus JAKQQT01. Next base: position 526 of record JAKQQT010000139.1, read on the forward strand.
AACGTGGGCGAGAAGGGCGACGTAGCCATCTTCTTCGGCCTGTCCGGCACCGGAAAGACCACCCTGTCCGCCGATCCCGCCCGCCGCCTCATCGGCGACGACGAGCACGGCTGGAGCGACAGCGGCGTATTCAACTTCGAGGGCGGTTGCTACGCCAAGGCGATCCGTCTGTCCTCGCAGAGCGAACCCGAAATCTACAACGCCACGCGCCGGTTCGGCACCATCCTGGAAAACGTGAGCCTGGACACTTCCACAGGGCGCATCGACCTGGACGACGACTCTCTAACCGAGAACACCCGCGCGGCCTACCCCATCACCCACATTCCGAACATTGTGCGTGAAGGCATTGCAGGTCACCCGAAGAACATCATCATGCTGACCTGCGACGCGTTCGGCGTCCTTCCTCCGATCGCCAAACTGACCCCGGAACAGGCGCAGTACCACTTCCTGTCCGGCTACACCGCCAAGGTCGCCGGAACCGAGCGGGGCATTACCGAACCGAAAGCCACGTTCAGCACGTGCTTCGGAGCCCCGTTTATGGTGCTGAAGCCGAGGGTTTATGTGGATCTGCTGGGCAAGCACGTGAAAGAGCACGGCGCCAACGTATGGCTGGTAAACACCGGATGGAGCGGGGGGCCGTACGGCACCGGCAAGCGCTTCCCGATCGAGTATTCCCGCGCGATGGTGCACGCCGCCCTGGACGGCCAGCTGGACAACGTGCCGGTGGTGGTTGATCCCAACTTCGGATTGCCCGTTCCGGTTTCGTGCCCGAACGTTCCGAAGGAAGTCATGGATGCCCGGTCGACCTGGTCGGACACCGCGGCCTACGATTCGCAGGCGAAGAAACTCGCCAACATGTTCGCCGAGAACTTCAAGGAATTCGCCGGCAAGGTGCCGACGGAGATCCTCGAGGCCGGCCCGTACGCCGTTGACTGATCGAATGCCCTAACCCCCTGCCCCTCCCCGGCGTGGGAGATTAGGCAGGGGGTTAGGGTCACAAGTATCCGTTGCCTAAACGTAGAGCCGACAACAGTATGTTGCGCATAGACCTGTTCAGTCGTCTGCATGATACTGATGAGCGAACTTGAAAACCGATACCGGTTCTGTAGCAATATGTCCGTCACAGTAGAGCACGTTATAGAGGTTGGGACTGAGGCTATAATTCTCATCCGCGTTGTAATTGCTGTGCCAGGGCCGCGCCTCCCAAAGCAACGGTGTGATGGTGGGCTTCTTAACATCAGAAATCGGCCTCTTCCCCAAGGTCCGCGGATTGGAGCCATTAAACGGCGGGCCTAGGCCGGGCCAGAAGTAACTGCTGAACGAGTAGAAAGCATAACAGGGCGGTGTTCGTCTGCGCCAACCAAGTGGCCCACGGGGGTAGGTTTCCCCCTTGTCCTCCG
>JAKQQT010000158.1 GCA_029564025.1 Armatimonadota bacterium
GTTGCTCGCCACGCCCGACAGCACTCTCGTACACTCGTACCAGTAGCCGTTACCAGGCGCGACGGACACCCCCAATGCCATTGCCATCTTCGGTGTCCACGGCACAGGCTCATGGTCGGGGTCGAACGCCCTGTAAAGGCCCCCTGAAGCCCCTGCAAGGGCCAACCACGCGCCTTCGCCTGCTCCTACCGTCGCGCACGCCGTAGCGCCGCTCCAAGCGTCTCCCAGTTCCGTCCACGTCAGCCTGTGGCGTTTCGGATCGGCACTCAAATCGCTTTCCTGCATATCGAACGCAAACTGCCGCGCATCGGCCACCAGCGCGATGGTGAAGGTGTTGGGATCGTAGCCGAGCAACCACGTCGAGCGGTTGCCCAATCCGTGCAACACCGCGTCCAGCGGTCCGCTGATCTTCTTGACTTCCAAACTGCGCGTGAGCACATTCACATCGCCTTGCGGGTCCACGAAAGCAAGGCCGTCAGGTAATCGGCACCAGGCGTTGGGTCCGGCGATCCCGCCCGCGCTTTTGTTGGCAATAGCGAACGGAGGCTCCGCGTCGGTGAGCACGGCGAGCATTCCGGCGTCTCCGAACAGAACCGTGTCCTGTCGGAAATCCGCGCCCGTCGCCAATCCCAACTGAGCCATGGCCGTGACACGCCCTATATCTGCAACGGGCAGTTTCAAACCGTCCGCCGCCGTTGCAGGGTTGAGTCCGGCTGACTCATAGGTGAGCCATTCCTCCGGTCCCATGTCAATCCACGTCGTCGGATCGCCCATCCGCGCAAGCCACACGTAGTTTCCGTACCCGACAGCCAGCCGCCCGCGGTGAACGCCGACGGAGTGTGCGCCGACGGGACACTGCACGCGCCCCTGTTGCAACGTCGGGTTGAGCGATACGTCCAACTCGGTGTCCGTGAATGTCGCTCCGGTCCATTCGCCAACGTAGTGGTAGCCGCCCGCCGTCTCCGTGTCCCAGCGCCATACCTTGCGCGTGTAACCGGTCGGTACTGTCCCTGTCAGCACGACCTGCGCCCCGATCTCGCCCGCATCGGCCTCAACGGGAGTTCCAGGCCCTTCCGGAGAGGTAAGGTCCATCTCCGCATCGCCTGTCCCCACGGTGAGCGTATCGGTACACAGGTACTTGCGCGGCCCGATGGTTCCCTCCTGCTTTTGCAGGTTCTTGAACGATACGACGAATGCGTTGGTTGCATCCGTGACAACGAATCCCCAGTAGCGTACTTCGCTCAACGCATCCGAATCCGCGTAGGAGGACAGGTCCAGCGTGATGTGGTTGGTCGTCTTGGCCTCGGCGATGGAGAACGGAATAATGTGCTCGTCCCAAGCGTCCTTGCCGAATGAGAAGCCCATGAAGTTGCCTGTCTCTTTCTCGTTTCCGCCGCTCCACACGTCGAACGTGATCCTCGCGCCCGTCCAGTCCTGCGCGTCGCTTTCGTTGTAGTAGAATCCGTCGCCGGCCTTGGTACTACTTCCGCTGTTCAACTTGGCATAGCCCGTGGTCCACGGTATGTGGATTCGGGTTGCGGCCCACGATGTGTGCGCCAGATTCCACTTCGATCTTGTATTTGCCGGCCCCCACGGCGTGTTGCTGTAATGCGCCGAGTCCCACGTTCCCACAACTTCAAAATTGCCTGCGACAATGGCATCGTCTACTTTCGCGTCGCCGACTATCGCGGAGCCTTCCGGGTCGTAGATATCTTCGTCATGCACCCCGGCGAGTGTGGAGATGATCTTGCTGTCCATCTCCTCGACACTTGCCGTGATCCCTGTCGGCGCAGACGGAAGTACCAGCGAACGCACCATGTTGTCGCGTTCGTCGTACACGTATACCGGCGCAGTCGCGCTTCCCGAATCCACGAAGTAGGTGAAGTAACCGTCTTGCTGAAAAAGGACGGGACTGGTGGATGAAGTGAGGGTGAACGCCAGTCCCGTTTCCGCCGCCAGGACAGCCGTCGGGGTCGCGTAATTAGTGGCCTCGACCGACGCGAACAACTCCGTAGCCGTCGCCGCCAGCAGAACCTTTGTGCCGTCCGCTTTGGTGTGAAAACTCATTCCGCGCACGGCAGTCGCAACGTTGGACAGGTAGTTGGGCGGTTCCATGCGGCGTATTCCGTCAGGCGTGATGCGGCAATCCGTCGCCACAGTCGCACCGGGCGTTGCGCCTGGGTCGAGTTCCAACTCCAAACCCTTGAACTTCGGACCTATGGAAATCTCCACGCTCATTTGGTGTATTCTTCGTCCGAACCGAAAGCGTCAATCTCGTAATGCACGTCAAACGACACGAGGAACGCATCGTTGTCGTAAGCGTCCGTCGTCGCATGGGTATGCGACGCCGGATTGACCGCACCTCCGCCGTCCGTCGTCACCGATATGCCGTTGCCGTAGGTACGCGCCATTTACGGGTTCAGTTTCATAACTCTGACTTGGTAAGTCCCCGCATCAGGTGTGATTGCTCCCGCTGTGACGTTCCCAATGTGGATTTTTACCGTATCGGGCGCGCTCACATAGCCGCAGTACACCAACCCCGATGGAGCCGTCGGGGGAGGCCCAACCAGTACTACATCACCAACCTCCGCGCCCGTCACGGTGATCCCACTGGAAACGTAAGTCGTGTTTGCCGCAATCGCACCGGGCGTGATCGTACTCGATGTCGCGCTGAACCCAAACTTCGCCTGCAATTCCTCTATCGCCGTCGATTGTGCGTCCAGTTTCGCTTCGGTGATTACATCGCCGCTTGCCCATTCCGTACAAGTTGCCCAAGCCATATCAGTCCTCCACTTCGATGAACAGTGGTTCATCCGTCAATGTGATGCTGTCTCCCAGCGTCACGTTCGAGCCGTCCCACATCCATGCGCGTACCGCGCCGTCCGGCACGTCCACGTCACTCACGCCTTCCGTCGTGAACCGAACGGTGTCCGTTTCCAGATAATCCTCTCCGCCGTCGTCTATCAGCACCGCCGACACCAGCCCGCCGTCGAACATGAGGCAACGCGCCGAAGCGCCGCTTCCCGTCTCGCTGATGAATTCAACTTCCGGCTCCTCCGTCAGCCCAACGCCTGGATTGGTGATGGTAACGCCTGTTATCACGCCACCCGACACTTCCAGCGTTCCCGTCGGCACACTCTCCGTGGTACGCCAGAGCACATGCACGTCGTTCTCGCCGTCTTTGGTGAACACAAGGTGGTATGCCTTGTCTTCCGTGCTGAGGTTCTCCGAGTACTTGTAGTCACCGATCCACGCCATCAGGTCGCGCACCGCCGTCGCCTTGTGGTTCGGCTGGCGCGGATTCGGCTTCGGGCGCAGAACGAACGAAACCGCCGCATCAGCACCAAGTTTGCCGAGTACACAGAAACTTCCAACCGCAGGCGGCGTTCCCGTTGCCGATCCGAGCGATGTGACAACGCCGTTCGCGTTGCAAGTCGGCTTGAAGGAGACTGTCCTGTTCGCCTCCGTCACGTAGTCCCATATCGTCTGGTCCAAGGCGCCGCTTGACGTGGGAATACTTGTTCCGATGTCATAGGCGTAGTAGGTTGCTCCGTCCTCGTAGTTCTGGCCCGCGTATCCTGTTTCGATGGCCCACGTCCCCGTGTACTTTACGATGCAGGGCCACTTGCCACCTTTGACACTGACTTTAAGATTCTGCGTTGGCGACAGCCCAACACCAGGCCCGTCTACAAACACGTCCGTGACCACACCACCGCACGTCCTGACCCGCGTCTTGATGCTTTCGTACCCGCACTCGATAGCGATGTCCGGCGCGATAGTGTAGTACGCACCGTTGTTATTGGATTCGTGATAGGCGTTGATAAATCCCACGGTGTCAGTTGCCGATAAGACAGCCCGTGCCCTTGCGCCATACGGATATGCGTTGGTAGCAGGCCCGGTGTCCGCCGTGTTCGGCGTGATGTACACCATCGGCTCGTACTCGTATCCCGCGCCCGCGTTGCTCACGCTGATGCAGACAGGAGTGAACCACGGCGTTATCTTCGCATCACCCATCTCCAAGCCCCCGTCCGCAAGCCACGTATAGGAAGCCCAGGCGGTTCCCATCTTGGCCCTCGTCGGCAACCCAGTCGGTTTATATGTCCCACCGCGCAAACCGTACACGCCCCTTACACCACCGTTATCGTCAACCGACGTCACGATAACGACCGCTCCGTTTCCACCCGCCGGCTTAGCCGTTCCAAAAGTGACAATCTCTCCTACCTGGTAGTCCTTGCCTCTAGTGTCAATCCTCCAGAATGACCCGGAACTCCCAACGATGCCGAGTGCCGTATGCACCAACGCCCTAACGCTGAGTTCTAACCCGCTCCCCGCTCCGTTGAGGCTGTGTGGAACCGTGAGTTTGTCTCCAACGCTATACTTCTGTCCGACGCCTAGCGAAATGCTTCCGTAGGAACCCGCGTATCGGCTGAGTTTTCCGCCTGCTACATATTCCACCCATCCGTAGGCTTTCACTCCGTTGGCGCATACCGTGCCGTTGAACTCGATACACTGACCAACCGTTGCCGCAACGGTGTCCGATGACGTGTAGTACTCGCCGCCGACGTTCATGGCCGTGAGCGTTGCCGTTGCCTTGGTGCTGTACGGCAATGTGCCGGACCAGTCGAGGTATGCACCCGTCATCTCGCCGCCTGTGGTAACGGTTCCGGTGAGCAGGCCGCTTCCTGCGTCGTCGAAGTAGTTGGCCGGTTGCAGGTTGATGAGGCCCGTTGTCGCCTTTCCAGGGTCGGGATCGGTGACGGTGACGTTGAAGCCGTAGGTGTAGTCCTTCCCGACACCAAGCACTTCAACGTCGTTGACCGTTCCGCTTGTTGCCGTAAGACCCGCTATTCCGACACGGAAGCGTCCGGACGTGCCGCCGCCGTACAATCCCGCAGTTTGCACTTTGGAGATATCAACGACCGCCGTGCCTACCACCGAGTCATAAGGCACGTCCGGCGCACAGAATCCACTGCCTGCCTGCGCGATGTCTATCCTGTCAACGATGTATTCGGGGATGAACTCGTCGATCAGGTTCAGGCTGGCCTGCGCCGGGTCTTCGGGATCGTGCTCGCACAACCCGTAGGAACCCAATTGTGCCTGTAATTTGTAACTCTTGTAGTCATCGTCCAACCCGTACTGCGGTCGTTTGGGCCACACACGCCCTTCCGTCCCAACGTCGGTCTGGATGTTGCGCCACGCGAAATAGGCCGTGAGTTTCACGTCCAACGCGGCCAGCAAGAGCAGTTTCCGCACGAGGTACAGAGCCGCCGTGTCCTCGCCGATGACTTCAATGGCGTTCTTCTGCAACGGCCTGAAGTAGCCCGTCTTGCCAATCCTCTGGCTTTCGTTGGCGACACTGCACTCCGTTACCGCTAAGTCGAATCGCACGTAGTTCTTGACCGTCTCGATCTGACGCGCAACGATCTCAGGCGGCCATTCCTGCTGGTAGAAGTGGAAGGATACCGCATCCGCGCCTTCAAAGCCGCCCCTGCGGGCCACGTCCTTGACGAACTCCAGGTAGTATGGCCCGGTGTCCTTGTCGCCCGCCACAGCCGGCCTGATGCTCGGCGTAATGGGATACTGGTCTTCCATGTTCCAGAAGTCCGGGTACCCCAGCCCACCTCCGGAGAGCACAACCTGGTCCGGGTAATCGGCCTTGATCGCCGCCGTGACTGTCCTTGCCAACCTCGCATAGTCCGCCGCGTTCGGAGCAGGATACCAAAAACCGTCACCGTGCGGCTCGTTCCAGATTTCGAGGATGACGTTCTTGCCGGCCACGTGCGCCGCGAGCGCCTTTGCCCAGTTGGTAAACGCCGTCACCTGCGCATCGGTGCTTGGTCCCTGGTTCCATTGCGTGAATCCGTAGGACTTGACGACCGTGTTGGCGTAATCGAGGATGATGATTGCGCCGAGGTCGTATTCCTCCAATTTGGCAAGCCATGGGTCGATGTACGTCCATGTATACGTTCCGGCTGTCAGTTCGCAGTTGTTCCACGCGCCGTCGAAACGCACCCATCCGAAGGAGGCGGCTATCCACTTCCACTCCCAATCCGCCAGGTCCCAGTTTTTGTTGCAGTTGATCCCGCAACGCCCACGGAGCGTCAGGTTGTCGGTAAGCACAGACACTTGCCGCCTCCTTCAATCAGAGTTAGGACGCTACGCCCTTCAAAACCACGAAATTTATGACGCTTGCGCCTACATCAGCCGTGTCCGCGCTCAAGTTTGTCAAGGTGATCTTGAAAGAACCATCCGCAACGTCGGTTACGAACGGAATGGACAACGCGCCAGATGTCGGAGTTGCATCCTTCAGGCTCACAACAACCACGTCCGTCGCCGCTACCGCGCTGTTCGTGACCGTGAACGTCGCTTCCGCGCCTGCCGCAAGGCTTGCGTTGCTCGTGGTGATCGCGCCGCAAATCTTGTTCAGCGTCACGCCCGTCGTTCGGTCCGTCGCCTGCGTGACCGCGCCGCCAGCGCCGGTTCCGTAGCCGATACCCGCCGTAGCGTGGGACGATAGAACAGCGTTAGCCGCCGATACCGCGCCCGTCAACGTGGAAGCGCCGTCAACCGTTAGTGTGCCGTCTGTCTGGATGTTGCCGCTTTCCGCGACGACGTTTAGTTTCGCGCTTCCCTCCGTCGCGTTTCCGATCCAGAAGTTGCCGACAACACCCATCGTGCCGCCCGCCGCTACGTTGCCGGTGAGAGTTGTCGTGCCCGCTACCTCCAGTGTCGTTGTGATTTTCGTCGCATCAGCAGTCAACGCGCCCGCATTCACAATGACCTTTCCTCCTGCCGCCATAACGCTATCCCCCTTGCCCGCTTATGGGCCTGTCATTGCCCTCGCGGGCTAGTTGTTGTCCTTAACACCGCACGGCCCCAAGAACAACCGAAACTTAAACTCTTTGGCGTTGCCTGCCTTCGTGGTGACAACGGCTTTGATGGTTTCGCCTTCCTCTATCCGGTCTAGCCCAATCCCGTCCATGCTGATCGGGTGGCCAGCCGGCATAGTCACCGGCCCGGTCACTACATATTCCGCATTGGGCGTGTTGACCGTAACAACGCCTGCCGTCGATGACCCGGCGGTTGTTCCGTTGACAACCTCAAACCTCTGGAATGTCACGGCATGAGGCGCGTAGTTCGTCCACGTCAGAAACTCTCCCACCGTGTCCTGCCACCCACCGTAGAACTCCAGCACCTGAATACCAGGATTCGTGTATACCAACTGCGTTCCAATCATGCCGTTCCTCCTCGCCCGTATGGGCTACGTCATTCCCTCATACAAAACAGTGATTACGTCGCCCGTGTAGAATGTCATGCCGCCCTCCGCTGTCACGTCTATGACGCTTCCGTTGGCGACAACACTCGTTACCTGACCCTGCTCTTTGCTGAAGGCGATGATTGTACCTGCGGGATCGGGTGTGACGGTACACGGCACAGACACACTGACAGCGTCCGCCGTAAGCGTATACGTCGCCTTTTCCATTGCTCGTACCACGTCATACCCTCCCTCGCCTTTGAGTACGCCGCTCTCGTAGTCCACGCCGATGTACGCCGCAGGCCCGATGCTGTCCCATACGGCCAGCAGGCTCATGACTTCCTCGAACGAACGTGCTTCGGCCTTCCGGCCCATACCGTCTATGAATTGTGCCAGAGCCAGCGCTTCAGGCTCGTGGCCTATGAATGCAATGAGTTCCAATGCGGCCTTCCAGCAGGCCGCCGTGTCCACTGCGTCAGGCAGTTCCGATACGTCGTCGTCGTCCACAAGCGCCGTGGCCGGGCCTTCACTCTCGATGATCAAGCCGTCCGTTACGGACGTAGACGGTTCAGGGTACAGGCTGATGGACATGACGCCCGTGGGCAACGTGGATTCCGCGACAAGCGCGTTGTAAACGACGGCCTCGACAGCCGTGGGATCGCCTTTCGGACGCATGGTCCAGTAA
>JAKQQT010000161.1 GCA_029564025.1 Armatimonadota bacterium
CTGGATCGGCAACGGTACCGTGACTACGGCCGACGCCGCGAGGATGCTTGAGCAGGCCGTCGGTTTCGTCTCGCTGAAGCCCGACCTCAAAGTCACGATGATCAACGTCGGCCAGGGTGACTCTTTCCTCATTGAGTTTCCGAACGGCAAGAGGATGCTGGTTGACAGCGGATACTTCTATCAGAATGATCCCGGCACCGGCATCTACAACAACCAGACCAACCTTACGACGTACCTGAAGACGACGCTTGGTATCACGAGGCTGGATTACGTGATTCAAACTCACCCGCACTCCGACCACGTGCAGGAAATGAAAAACGTCTTCAATGCGATGGCCGCAGGAACCACGGCGAATCCGGTGTATCTGTACGACTCGGGATACCCGAACACCAAGCCGGATTACGTGGCCGCGATGTCCGCGGCGGCGGCTAAGAACTGGACTGTCATCCAGAAGCCGCTCAACGGCGTCGTGCTGAACATCGGCGGCGTAACCGTGCGGTTCTTCTCGCCCCGGGAACCGTGGCTGACCGAAGGAGACAGTTCCACTGAATTCAACAACTCCAGCATCGTATTCCGCATGACATACGGCAAGGCGTCTTTCCTCTTTCTGGGAGACGCCGAGAGCGACTACGGACCCGCGTACGGTCAGACGATTGGCGGACAACAGGCGCGCATTCTATCCGAAATCGCAACGCCCGGCAACCCGAATTACGGTCAGTCCCTGCGGGGGCAGGTCTATAAGATTTCCCACCACGGAAGCAACGACGCAACCAACGCGCCGGTGCTGGACCTCGCGAAGCCGGATATCGCCTTGCTCCCCTACCGCGTCGGATTCTACGGCTACCCGCAAGCCACCGCGTGCTCACTCATCAACGCCCGCAGTATCCCGACCTACAACACAGCGCACCACGGCCACGTGGTTATCGCCACCGACGGCCAGAACATCGCCGTTCTTCCCCAAACGGTGGCGTCGACAACGCTTGTCGCGGGGCAGTAAATCCGACTTTACGCACGGTATGGATTCGTTGCACGCCTTCGCATTTCCCCCGGGCGAGCCTCGCTCCTAACATGGCTTGGGATAGAACCGTCAATGCCATGAAACCCCTGCTTTCCGTAGAAAACCTGACCAAACGCTTCGGCACGTTTACCGCAAACGACGCCATTTCACTGGAAGTCCTTCCGGGCGAACGCCTGGCGGTGCTGGGTGAGAACGGCGCCGGCAAGTCCACGATGATGCGCATGCTGGCCGGAGAACTTGCTCCGGACGGAGGCCGCATCCTGTGGCACGGCGAACCGGTGAAGTGGCGCTCCGCCCGCGAAGCCCAGACCAGCGGTATCGGCATGGTGCATCAGCACTTTCTGCTGGTCGGTCCACTGACCGCCGCCGAGAACATCGGCCTCGGGTTTGAGCCGCGGAAGGGCATCTCGCTGGACCGGCGCGCCCTGGCAGAACGTGTTCGCGCTCTCGGTGAACAGTCCGGCCTCGTGGTCGATCCCGACACGCCTGTTGAGGAAATGTCGGTCGCGGCCCAGCAAAAGGTGGAGATTCTAAAAGCCCTCTATCGAGACGTTGAACTGCTGATTCTAGATGAGCCGACTGCTTCTCTCGCCCCGCAGGAATGCGCGGACCTTCTGACGAATCTCCGAAAACTGAGTGATCAGGGCCTGACCCTGCTGTTTGTGAGCCACAAACTTCCCGAGGTGATGGAGTTGTGCACACGAGTGGCTGTCCTCCGTGCGGGAAAACTGGTCGCCGTGCGAAATACCAACGAGACATCCATTGAGGAACTCGCGGGACTGCTGGTTGGCCGAACGGACGGCCTCGAGAAGGCCGAGGTTGTGGCGCTCGGCTTGTCCGACGATGTTTCAACGACGGTGCATCAAGAGGGTCGGTTCGCCCTTGAGATAAGAAACCTGCACGTTCGGGCCGCCTCGCACGAAACCGATGTTCAAGGTGTTACTCTGGAATTGCACGAGGGCGAAATCCTGGGAATCGCCGGTGTGGACGGGAACGGACAGGGTCCCCTGGCCGATGCGCTGGTCGGTCTCCGCCCCGTTCACAGCGGCGCCGTTACTCTGGCCGGCAAAGACATCACAAACCTCCAAACCTCCCAGCGGTACCGGAGCGGACTGGCCTACTTGCCGGAAGACCGGCATCGCCAGGGGATGGCGCTGGACTTCAGCCTCGCGGAAAACCTGGCGCTGGGGATGCACAACCGTCCGCCTTATGCGCGCGGAATTGCGCTTGCCACCGATGTGCTCGAGCGCGATGCCGATACCGTGGTCGAGGAGTTCGGAGTCCGCACATCGCGGGAACCGGGATCGGGAGCGGCGCGGTGTTCCGCCCGTTCTCTTTCGGGAGGCAACCAGCAGAAGTTCCTGTTTGGCCGGGAGATCGGACGCGATCCCAAGGTGCTGATCGCCTACCAGCCGACGCGCGGCCTCGATATCGGCGCCACGGGTATGCTTCACGACCGCTTGCGAGCCGAGGCGAAAAAGGGACGCGCCATCCTGCTGATTTCATTCGATCTGGACGAAGTGCTTTCCTTGAGCGACCGGATCGCCGTGATGTACAAGGGCGCAATCGCGGCCACACTGAACCGCGGCGACGCCACGCGCGAAGGCCTCGGCCGGCTGATGGTCGGGGGCGCTTCGGATGCCTAGGCGTGCCAAACCAAAGCAACCTCCCGCGCTGGTGGTCGCCATCGCAGGGGGGTCCGGTTGTGGAAAAACCACGCTGGCGGTGCGGATTGCGGAGCGCCTCGGCAAGGCTTGCATCGTTCTGCCGCAGGACGTTTATTACCACGACGTCGATGAAGACTGGTTTCCCCCTCGTGTCTGGAACTATGACCACCCTCGCGCGCTGGACCTCAGCCTGATGGTTTCGCACGTCCGCGAACTGAAACGGGGACACGCCGTGGATATCCCCTCGTACGATTTCGGATTGTACAGGCGCGGCGCGGAAATGAGCCGTCTGGAACCGGCGCCGGTGCTGATTATTGAAGGGACGCTGGTCCTGGCCAACGACGGCCTGAGAAACCTGGCGGACCTGCGTGTGTACGTGGATACGCCAGACGACATCCGGTTCATCCGCCGCGTGCGGCGCGACCTGATCGAACGCAACCGGGACCTCGATACCGTCATCCACCAGTACACAACCTGGAACCGGCCCATGCATCAGCAGTTTGTGGCCCCGAGCCGAGAACACGCGCACCTCGTCATCCCGGGAGGCGG
>JAKQQT010000165.1 GCA_029564025.1 Armatimonadota bacterium
ATCGCAGACGACGACTTCCAGACCTTCCGCGTGACCTGGAACCTGGAGAAACGCGATGAAGACTGGTTCGCCGTATCGGTGGCCGAACCGGTTCGCATCTCGCGCGTGGTGTTCGGGCAGGGGCGCTACTACCACGACGGGGGCTGGTTCGACGTTGCGGGTGGTGGCAAGCCGCGCGTGCAGGTGATGGAATCCCCGAACGGGCAGTGGAAGACCATCGCCACGCTGGATTCCTACCCGGATACGACATCCACGGACCCGAAGAGCCTCGCCGACGGCCAGGAATTCGAAGCAAGATTTCCGCCGGTGTCGGCCGTTGCGGTGCGCGTGATCGGCCGTCCTGCTTGCGGCGACGACCCGAAACAGAACTTCGCATCCTGCTCCGAAGTGCAGGCTTTTGCTCAATAGGAGCGCATACGGATGGCAATTCCTTTGAAACTGCTCGTTATCCTCTGGCTCGTGTCCGGTGTCTCCAGTCTGGCCGGCGCTCCAAGGATGCCTCAAAGCACGATGTATATGTCCGGCACCTTTATCCAGGAGTACCTCGTCAAGGACTGGGAGGACTACAAGTGGCAGTCCGAGTACCGCTACATGAAGGAACTCGGGATGACCTACTTGATTTTTGGTTCGACCGCCGACAGCAAGGCACACCAGACCTGGTACCCCACGAAACTCCGGGGCTACCGGCAGGCCAAGGGATACAAGGACCCGGTGGATTCCTGCCTCAGAAACGCCGAGAAGATGGGAATCAAGGTGTTCCTGGGCTTGAACTTCAACGCCGACTGGTGGGCGAAAGCGGCCAACGACCCGACGTGGCTGTACGCCCAGATGGACGAGGGCAACCGCATCGCCGACGAGCTCTACGCCCGCTACAAGGCGAAGTACCCGAAAGCGTTTCACGGGTGGTACTGGGTGTGGGAGGTCGACAACCTCAACTACAACCAGCCGGCGCAGAAGCAGACACTGGCCAAGGCGCTGGAAATCAACGTATCGCACCTTCACCGCATGAACCGTGATATGCCGGTGATGCTGTGCCCGTTCATGAACTACCGCGTCGGTGTGAACGCGAACGGCTACCGCGACCTGTGGAAGTACGTGTTTGCCAATACTTCGCTGGGGAAGGGCGATATCTTCTGCCCGCAGGATTGCGTCGGCGCCGGCGGTTTGACGCTGGACAAACTGGCGGAATGGTTCGCCGCACTGAAGCAGGCTGTGGATTCGAAGCCCGGATTGAGGTTCTGGGTCGATACCGAGACATTCGACCAGACCGACTGGACGTCCGGCACGATGGACCGCCTGGTTCAACAGCTCCGACTGGTGAGGCCGTACGTGGATACGGCCATCACGTTCGCCTGGAGCCACTACTACAGCCCCAACAACGCGGCCGCGGGATGGCAGAAAACGTGGAAGGACTACATGGCGAACCGGAAACTGGACGCACAGCCGCCGACCGAACCGGTGAACTTCAAGATTTTGCGGCAGGGCGACGGTTCGGTGAGGGTGTCCTGGTTGCCGTCTTCTGACAATATCGGCGTCTGCGGTTATGATATATACCGTAACGGAACGCGCATCACGCGGCATCAGTCGGGTAGGGAAACCAAGCCCACCGTGTACGTTGACACATCCGCGCCGGTTTCCGAACCGGTGTCGTACGAGATTCAGGCATATGATTTCGCAGGCAACAAGTCCGCTCGTTTGGGCCCGATCCAGCCGTAAGATCGAGAGGTTGGCGCATATGGCACTTCGGCACGCATTTATGCTGGTCGTCTGCATCGCTGTCAGCGGGGCATTCGGCCGCGCTTCGGTGTTCACCGACGATGAGCGCGCGAAGATATCGGCGTACTGGAACGAGCCCGGGCGCTACAAGGTCACCGCGCCTCTGGTGGAGACCGAGGACTCACCCTGGAAAGCCCGCCTCACACCGGACGCCTCGCGCTGGTTCTGGTCGTATCAACGCGCCATCTCGGCCGGCAAGAACCCGCCCAGCGTGCAACCCGTGGGTTCAGGACCCAGCTTCGAAGCGTGGGAAACGTGGGTGACGGCCCGGCACGCCTACGACAAATGGGCCGCCGGGGAAGGCGCCATCGAAGCCAACCTGGCCGTGCGCGGAAAACAGCGCGAAAAGCCCGGCGCGCCACCTCCTCCGCACCC
>JAKQQT010000171.1 GCA_029564025.1 Armatimonadota bacterium
ACCGAATCTCGGAAGGCCTGATGGACCAGTTCGGCCGCATGCGCGTGCTGGACACGCCTATCGCCGAGGAGGGTTTCACCGGCATGGCTCTTGGCGCGGCGATGGTCGGCCTGCGCCCGATCGTCGAGTACATGACGTGGAACTTCAGCCTCGTCGCCTTCGATATGATCATCAACCATATCGCCAAGGTGCGATACATGAGCGACGGCCAGTTCACCGCGCCGATGGTCCTGCGCGGTCCCCAGGGCGGCGGTCAGCAGTTGACAGCCCAGCACAGCCAATGCGTGGAAGCGTGGTACATCCACTGCCCGGGATTGTACGTGGTTACCGCCGCGACGCCGGCAGATGCCAAGGGGCTTCTGAAAACGTGCATCCGCAACGACAACCCCATTATCTTCCTGGAGCATCTGGGCCTTTATAACCTGAAAGGCGAAGTGCCGGAAGGCCCGGATTTCACGATTCCGCTCGGCGTGGCTGATATCCGCAAGCAGGGCACCGATGTTACGATTCTCTCGTACAGCAAGATGATCCATTCGGCTGTGCAGGCCGCGGAATTGCTGGAACGCGACGAAATCAGCGCCGAAGTCATCGACCTGCGGAGTTTGCGCCCGCTGGACCTGGACGCGATTCTGGCCAGTGTCCGCAAAACGCACCGCGTGGTCATCGCAACGGAGGCCTGGCAGGACAGCGGCTTTTCGCGCGAACTCAGCGGGCTGATTTACCAGCACGCATTCGACGAGATGGACGCGCCGATTGAGGAAGTGACCGGTGCACCGGTCCCGATGCCGTACGCCAAGAATCTGGAAGCGATGACCATCCCGAACGCCGAGACGATCGCCGACGCCGCGCGGCGCACGCTGGCGCGCTCCGGCGAGTTTGCCCCCATCACCCGGCTTGTGTGACCGGCGCCGTCCGCGGCTATCATGAGCAACGGGAGGAAAGCCCCGGCCGGAATCCGCGCATCAATCACTGAAATGGAGTGACCATGGGAATCGTCACAATGCCCAAAATGGGCGACACGATGGAAGAGGGAACGATTGTCGTCTGGCGAGTGAAGGAAGGCGACCGCGTCAAGGAAGGCGACGTAATCGCCGAAATCGAGACGGAAAAAGCCGCCATCGAGATCGAAGCCTTTGAATCCGGCGTTCTCAACCGGATCATCGTCAAGGAAGGGCAAACCGTTCCCGTGGGCGAACCTATTGCCGAAATCGGCGGTTCCGGCGCCCCGACGGTTCCGCAAGCCGCTCCGCCAAAAAGTGAACCCGCTCCTCCAGCGAAGGAATCTGCAACCGCTCCGCTCCCTTCGCCGTCAGTGCCGACAGAACATGGCGAACGACTGAAGGCCTCGCCGCTGGCCCGCAAAATTGCCCGGGAAAGCAATGTGGACCTGACGTCCGTTCGCGGCACCGGACCCGGCGGACGGATTGTAAAGGACGACGTGATGATTCACGTCACCCCTGCCCCGTCCGCAACGCCTTCCGTTCCCGTTACCACGCCAGCTCCCGCGCCTACTACGGCAACCGGCGCCGTCTGGACCGTCGGCCCGGCGCCGTCGCGTGTGCGCCAGGTCATCGCCCGCAGACTTGCCGAAAGCAAGCAAACGGTTCCCCACTTCTACCTTACCATCAGCGTGGACATGAAAGCCGCGATGGAACTGCGCGCCCAACTGAACGGCCGCGGCGAGGGATTCCGCAAACTCAGCCCGAACGACCTCATCATCAAGGCCGTAGCCGACACCCTGCGCGCCCAGGCGGCCATGCGCGTCTCTTGGAAAGATGATTCCATCTACACCACCGAACGCGTGAACGTGGGTGTTGCGGTGGCGCTTCCCGAGGGATTGATCGTGCCTGTGGTCCGCGACGCCGACACGAAGAGCCTGAGCGTGATTGCCGATGAGGTTGCCGCCCTGGCCGCGAAAGCCCGCGATGGCAAACTCCTGCCGGACGACTACGCGGGAGGGACGTTCACGGTCAGCAACCTCGGAATGTTCGGCATTGAGGACTTCAGCGCCATCATCAACCCGCCGGAACCGGGAATCCTTGCCGTGGGCGCCGTAAGCGAGGTGCCCGTGATTGAGGACGGCTACACCGCCATCGGCACCCGCATGAAAATGACCATCAGTGGCGACCACCGCGCCATCGACGGCGCCGTCGGCGCGCAATTCCTGCAGGAAGTCAAGCGCCGCCTTGAGAACCCGCTGTTGCTGGTGGAGTAAGGGGTATCCGACCGTCCCGCAACCCACTTACCTCGAGTTCACGTTCGAATGTGCGATCCGTGCATTCGCGAGGCTCACCGAGTCAGTTTGCGGTGGAGAGCAAAGGGGGATTGATGGGGTTTTTTGGTGGACCTGGGGGGATTCGAACCCCCGACCTCCTCGTTGCGAACGAGGCGCTCTCCCAGCTGAGCCACAGGCCCTGACCACGTCTTAGTTTAGCACGTACGGCAAATTCACGGTATCACGGCCAGCGGCCCGCCGCCATGTTTTCCACTGCCACGGCGAAAGCCTCGGCGGGCGCTCCTTCCGGAACGTAGTCCGCTTCCGCCAGCGCTTCCGGGTCGGCGTGCGGCATCACCACCGAAACCGCCGCGTGCTTAAGCATCGGCAGATCATTCGGACTATCGCCAAAAGCCGCGATGCGATCGTACGCTATCCCGTACCGGTCGGCGACCACCTTGAGCCCCTCCCATTTGTTGGCGACGGGATTCAGAAACTCCAGGTACTCGGAACACGTGCGCACGATGTACACACTTCCGTCGAACTCGGCACGCCATCGCTCCTGCTGTTCCAGCGTTTCGTGCGGTTGGCCCACGAAGATGATCTTCGTCGGCGACATCCCGTCGAACTTGTGCAGGGAACCCACGGGCACGATAACCGAACCGGTGCGGAGGTTGTAAAGGTCCGACCACTCCGTCGCCACGCTCACGTACAGAGTGTCGTCCATGTAGAAATTGATGTGGCGGTGCTCGCGTTCCGCCCAGTCCACAATCGTCCGCGAGGAATCGACGTCGAGAGTGAGATGCAGAAGAACCTCGCCCGTCACCGTGTCCTTCACCATCGAGCCGTTGTAGGAAACAATCGGCGTGTCGAGCCCCAGATCATCGTGCGTCGGCTTGGTGGCGGCGTGCATACGCCCGGAAGCCAGGATGACACACACTCCGGCGTTGCGCAGAAGGTCCACGGCGGCCCGGTTTCGCGCGCCCACTCGGCTGTCGGGGCCGAGGAGCGTGCCGTCCAGGTCGATGGCGGCCAGGTCGAACGGAAAAGGATTGGTCACGATTTCAGTCCAAATCTCCCATCGGGGGCATACCGGCGGGAGCGCCCATTCCGTCGTCACCGCCTTCCGCGCCTTCGCCCTCCCCTGCCATCTCGGCCTCCATTGCCTCTTCGAAGTCGTCGCCCAGGTCCTCACCCATCTCCTTGCCCATCTTCTTCATAAACTGGGCCACGGACTTCGGATCGTTCTCGTCGATGCCGCCGAAGTCCATCGAGTCGGCGAGGTTGTCCAGGATATCGTCCTCGGAGCGGACACGGGAAAAGCGGGACACAAGGCGCCGCGCATTGAGGCTGTTGCACCGCGGGCACGTGGCCGGTTGCTGTTCCGCCACCACGCCCACGAGAACGCTGAACCGCTTGCGGCAGTCTTCACATCGGAATTCGTAAATCGGCATACCTGAAGATCACCCGGATAGTTTTTTCCGCGCCGGAAGGCGGCGCGCTTTCCCTGTCATGGTAGCCCGTCCCGGCAAGGCGCCGGTATTAGTGATCGTAGTGCAGGCGCAGGATATTCTGCGTGCCGACCTGTGAGGTCGTTGCCCCATCAGAAAGCCGGCCAATGAGGAATCCCGAAAGTTCATGGAAAGACCGGTCTCCGGCCAGAAGAGCCTGGGGATCGGGGCTCTCTGTTGGAATGACCGCCGCTTTGCCCTCGTACCGGAACTCGAGGTCGAGGTTCAACTCGTCGAAGGTCGCCTGCAGTTCCACGGGGCCGGACAAAGCGCCGCTCCCCACCGCGTTGTCCAGGAATTCCGATGCGGCCGAAATGGCGCGCTCCATCACCTGCCGTCTTGCACCCCACACCTCACCCTGTCTTTCGAGGAACAAACGCGACTTTTCCATCGAATCCGGATCAGGCGCCAGGGTGATTGTTGCCTTGCGCGAAATACCGATCCTCATCAGCAGGTTCATCAGAACCACGGCAATCATCGCCACGGACAGGGTGGACTCGAAGATCGGTTTCCACATCGGTCCGAGGCCCGCGAACAACTGAGGATCGAATCCGGCCCCAAGGCCAAAAATCAGGCCCATGCCGATGATAAACGTCTTCCTGGCGTCCAGCATTCGCGAGGATACGATCTCCAATCCCGCCACGATCATAAAGCTGATGGCAAACAGCAACAGGGCGCCCATCACGGGATTGGGGATGATGGTTAGAACAGCGGCCAGTTTGGGCGAGAACCCGAGAAGGATAATCAAGCCGCCCGTAAAGTACCCGATAACGCGGCTTGTTACACCGCTGGCCAGGGACAATCCGATATTGGCGGAATTGCTGGCCTGGCCCATACCGCCCATCAGGCCGCCGCAGATGGTGCAGATTCCGTCCGCCAGAACGCCGCCGCGGATGGTTTCCATGTCAGGCCGCCGCCAGGCCGCGTCATTGATCTTCTGGCAGGTCGTGATGTCGCCAACATTCTTGACGGCTGAACTGGTAATCGCTACCAGGAACGGCAACAACATATCCGCCCGGAATGTATACGATACGCCTTTGAAGGTTGGCAATGCAACATACGCCGCTTGCTGAACCTCGGCTATCTCCTGTGCTCCTATCCTTCCCGTGAAGAAAGCCGTGGCGTAACCAAACGCAAACCCGATCAGCAGGGCATACCTCTTCACGAACTCGTTGCCCCACACCGAACAACCAATCAACACCAGCAGTGTCGAAATGCCTATCCAAAGCGTCACGCGGTCAAATTGGGCGGAAGCTTCCGACATACCGACGAAGTCGCGCAACGTGAGTGGAATGATGGAAACGCCCACCATCACCACCACAACGCCGGTAACCTCGGTGGGAAACCAGGCGCGCAAACGGTACAGCAGGGGCGCCAGCAGGCACTCGAATATACCGGTGATGATTGTCATGCCGAACAGCAACGACATCCCGCCGGTTTGTACAGCTAAAAGAGCCACGCTGAGGAACGTGGGATCGGGAGTTTCTGGCGAAAGGTAGCCGGAGCCGACCGGCCCCCAGCGCACGGACTGCAGTATGGTGCCGATGCCCGCCGCGATCATCGAGAGGCTGAGAAACTGAACGATCAGCGAGTTGGGGGCGTCGATGACCCGCATCAGAGCGACCGGAATGACCAGGCCAATCGCCATCATACAGACGTGCTGAACCGCCAGCAAAACACTGGTGGTTACGGGCGGTTTTTCGTCCACTCCGTAGGTCAGGTTGGCCGGCTTGACCCTCAGTGCCACGCCTTGTGAAGTCGCCATACTTCCCTCCGGTCTTTGGGTCTGCTTTTGCCAGGGAAGGTTTTCTGTTGTCCAGCGCCGCGGCATCCACCTCGGCGGCGCTTTCGGTTATCAGACGCGGCTCAGCACCAGAGCACGCTTGACGTCTTCGATGGCCTTCGTGACGTCGATCTCCCTGGGACAGGCATCGGTGCAGTTGAAGATGGTTCGGCACCGCCATACGCCGGCACGGTCGTTCAGAATGGCCAGGCGGTCTGCGGCGGCATCGTCGCGGCTGTCGAAGATAAAACGGTGGGCATTCACGATGGCGGCCGGGCCCAGGTACTCTCCGTTTACCCAGAAAACCGGGCAACTGGTGGTACAGCAGGCGCAAAGAATGCACTTGGTGGTGTCGTCGAACTTTTCGCGGTCGGCGATACTCTGCAAACGTTCAGCCACCGGGGGTTGCGAGTCGTTGATGAGATACGGAAGAATTGCCCGGTACTTGTCAAAGAACGGAGCCATGTCCACAATCAGGTCCTTGATCACCTTGAAACCGCGCATTGGCTCCACGGTTATCCTGGTGCCGAGGTCGCGTATCAGCACCTTGCACGCCAGGCGGTTCCGCCCGTTGATCAGCATACCATCCGAGCCGCATATGCCGTGCGCGCACGATCGACGGTAGGACAACGTTCCGTCGTGCCTCCACTTGATCTCGTTCAGGGCGTCCAGCACGCGGTCGGTCGGATCCACATCGACCTTGTACTCCTGAAACCGCCCGACGCGGTCCGTATCCGGATTGAATCTCTTTATGCGAAACGTTACCTGCATGCAACCACCTGTCGATAGGGTCGGTTCCGACCCGACGCTTTTATGACGGCGGCTCATCTTCCCGCCGGTGTATCACGGCCAGAAGGAGCCAGATCAACGAAAGAGTAATCAAGGACGCGGCATAGAACGGGTGCTCCGAATGGAACCACATATAGATGCCGTAGGCGGCGAAGAACACCGCCATGACAAGCCCGATAGGCCGCGGAGACCGTATAGACCTCTTTGAAGGCATGATGTTCCACTTCCGCAGGTTGGTGTTCCCGCCCGATACCTAATACTTGCGTTCCTTCGGTTCGAAGGTGCCGAGCACCACCGGCTTGTAATCCATGCGTATGCTTCCGTCCGGTTCGCGATACGCCAGGGTGTGTTTC
Source organism: Armatimonadota bacterium (assembly GCA_029564025.1). Classification (GTDB taxonomy): domain Bacteria; phylum Armatimonadota; class DTGP01; order JAKQQT01; family JAKQQT01; genus JAKQQT01. The sequence goes on from JAKQQT010000171.1 coordinate 6,652, forward strand.
AACCAGTTGGCGTCATCACGGTCCGGATAATCTTCGCGAGCGTGCGCGCCCCGGCTTTCGGTGCGGGCGATGCAACTTTCAACCGTAACTTCCGCCAGTTCCAGCAGATTGCCGAGTTCCACGGCTTCCAGCAGTTCGGTGTTGAAGCTCGTTCCGCGATCCGTCACGCCAACCTTCAGGTATCTTTGTTTCAGGTCGTCCACGGTCTTCTTCACCGTTTCCAAACCCTCGCCGGTCCGGAACACGCCGGCCTTGTCCATCATCTCCACCTGCAGTTCGCGCCGGATATCCGCGGCGCTTTGCCCGGAAGAGTTCGCCAGGATGGCTTCAATCTGAGCCCGCGTGGTGTCCGATGCGTCGCTTGGAAGGGGCTTCCATTCGGCCGATCGGCAGTAGTCGGCGCCGGCTATGCCCATGCGTCGACCGAACACCAGAATATCGACCAGGCTGTTCGTGCCGAGTCGGTTGGCACCGTGAACGCTGACACAGGCACATTCTCCTGCCGCAAATGCGCCGGGGACCGGCGTGTTCTTCGGATCCTTGATGACACATCCGTCCAGATCCGTGGGAATGCCGCCCATCGCGTAGTGAGCCGTCGGCTGGATCGGAACAGGAACCTTCACCGGATCGATGCCCATGTAAACGCGCACGAAGTCCGTGATGTCGGGCAGGCGCTCTTCGATGATTTTCGGATCGATGTGTGTGAAGTCGAGATGAACGTAATCCTTGCCCTCGATTCCGCGTCCCGCGCGAATCTCCATATATATGTAACGGGAAATCATATCCCTCGGCGCCAGGTCCAGCATGGTCGGGGCGTATCGCTCCATGAACCGCTCGCCGTCCTTGTTCCGCAGGATGGCGCCTTCGCCCCGGGCCGCTTCGCTCAGCAGGATGCCCATCTTGTAGATACCCGTCGGGTGGAACTGGAAGAACTCCATATCCTCCAGGGGTATGCCGTGGCGGAAACAGATGGCCACGGGATCACCCGTAAGGGCGTGGGCGTTGCTGGTGACCGAGAACATACGGCCGAAACCGCCGCTTCCGAACAGCACGGCTTTCGCGTGGAACGTGTGAACACTGCTGTCGTACAGGGAGACAGCCACAATGCCGCACACTGTGTCGCCGTTCATCACCAGGTCCGTCATGTGGAATTCGTCGAAGAACGTCACGTTGTTCTTGATGCATTGCTGGTACAGTGTCTGCAAAATCATGTGGCCGGTGCGGTCGGCGGCATAGCAAGCCCGCTCCACTGGTCCTTCGCCGAAGTTGCGCGTGTGGCCGCCGAACTTGCGCTGGGCGATTTTGCCGTTCTCCAGTCGCGAAAACGGGAGGCCCATGTGCTCCAGGTCGTACACCGTCAGCACGGCTTCCTCGGCCAGCACGCGGGCGGCGTCCTGATCCGTCAGGTAGTCGCCGCCCTTCACGGTGTCGAACATGTGCCATTCCGGATGGTCTTCCGCGATGTTGCCCAGCGCGGCGCCGATTCCGCCCTGCGCGGCGCCCGTGTGCGAACGAGTGGGGTACAGTTTGCTGACCACGGCAACATTCACGCCCTGACGCGAGAGTTCCAGCGCCGCGTACAGGCCGGCGCCGCCCGCGCCGACAATCACGGCATCGTACTTATGGTAATTCTCGAGGCCCATATACTCTCCCCAACGACCTTCTCAACGTCAGCGGCCGACCACCTTGACGCCGGGAATCATGAAGATAACGATCAATCCAAGGACCAGAAACACGAACGACGCCAGGTAAAGAACCCCTTTGGCGATCATGTTCCACGTACGGTGACGGATGTAATCATCAATCAGGTAACGCACCCCGTTCGTTCCGTGCAACAGCGCGAACACCAGCAGAACCGCATCGAAAGTCGGCCAGAAAACGTTCTGGTACCGGTTGACAATCCACGCGGCATCCAGTTCGCGGAGGCGGTGGATGAAGTGCATTATCGTCCAATGCGTCAGCGCCAGAATCAGCAGAAGGAGACCGCTGAGGCGCATGAAGAACCAGGCGTGCAGTTCAAAATCGCCGGACGGTTTCGGGCGCCGACCACCGTATTGAGGCGCGGATTTCATGTCGGTCATCGCAAGCCTCCTTCCTGTGTGGCCGAAACACCGACAGGAACAGATACCGATGCTTTCGCCTCGGCGTAGTCCTTCAGTTCCGGAATCACCATTTTGAAGACGGCGAAGATCAAGAGAAGGCCCACAAGGACCATCTCCGCATAAAACAACGGCTTCTGGGCTTTCGTGGAATGCGCCCACCAGTCGACGATGATCACCCGGATACCGTTCACGGCGTGGTACAGCACGGCGGCGAACAAGGCCAGGTGCATAACGCTGAAAATCGGCAGTCGGTAGATGGAATCGATGCGGTGGTGCCACTCCGGCCCGTTGACGCCCCACACAAGAGTGGAGGTGCTCAGGATATGGCCGAACAGGAAGAGAAAGATGGCGACACCGCTGATGCGGTGAAACATCCAAGCCCATTGGCCTTCACGGGGTTTGTACACAGGCCAGCCTCCTAGAAACGTTTCTGATACAGTGTAGGAAGACCAAACCGCGAAAAGCACACCTCGGACCGGTTCAACCACTGTCGGAGACGGGTTGTTCCGGTTTCGGGTCGTAGAATCCTCCGGCGATGAACGGGTCTGTGTCCGGAGGAGGAGGCAAGTCCATCAGGTGCGCGTGCCCAATCCTCCGGGCCCACTGCAGAAGGTCTCTGGTGTCGCCTCCGGTTTGCCCGGCCTGATGTGCACCTACAAGGGCAATGGTTTCGTGGTACAGGCTTTGACGCTCGGCTCTCTCCTCGCGCGACTCGCACAAAGCGCCTTCCGATGCCGATGCCATCGCCCGGGACAGAACCTGAATGAGCCACGGGTCTCCCAGGGAAGCGAGCAAGCGGTACGATTCCGCCAGCATGGTGTCACCGGCCAGTGTCGGTGCCGGCGCGCCTGCAGGCAAATCCTTCCCGACAGGAATTTCATGCCGAAGATTGGCCCGCCAGAGCAACTCGATGGCCGTGCCGATTGTCGCCAAGTCTTCGCGGCCGGCCGACTCACCAGCCGTGAACAGCAGAATCCTTGGACCCAGTAAAGGTCCTGCCGCCGTTGTGGGATCCAACGCGTGCACAACTCTCTCGATCCGGCGCAAGGTATCCTCTCGCGCGTCGTCCGCAGAAGGTTTCATTCCCGGGCCGCATGCTCTTTCAGCCAGCCAATCAGCCCGTCGATGTCCAGAAAATCCTCCACCAGTCTCTGGGTCTCCCGTATCTTGGCTGTATCCGAGGCGCGAATCTTCACTATAAGGTCGTGCATTCGGCTGGCCGTGTCGAACGTATCCTGCTGGACGAGAATGACCGGAAGGTCGGTATCCCGGATAAGAGCCAGAACCGACGGGTGCGGTTCCATGCCGCAGGTCAGAACGATTCCTGCTACGCCGTGATCGCGGCCCGCGGCTCGCATGCTCAACGCGGCCAGGATCAACTCCTCGCGGTTCCCGGGGGTGATCAACAGGGCATCGCGGTCGAACCAGTCCAGCGCTTCGTGCGCCCGCATGGCGCCGATGACGAACCGGCGAACCGGCACCTTCAGGTGCGAAGCGCCGGAAAGGACCTCGGCTTTCAGGTCGGAGGCCAATTGCTCCACCGTCGGGTGCGAAAGCACTTCGTTGAATGGAATGACACCCCAGGTGCGAAGGCTCTGGCGCTCCAGTCCCTTGCGCACGTATTTGTTGATTTTGTCGTACTTCTCGGGCTGAATCTTGTTGACCACCACGCCGGCGATGGTTACGTTTTTCTGCTCAAAGACGGACTTGTTCAGGCTGATTTCGTCGATCGGGCGGCCTATGCCGCCGGAGGATACGATGAGCACCGGCGCGTCCAGCAGGCTTGCCACATCCGCGTTGGACATGTCGAAAACCGAGCCGACTCCCGCATGACCCGTGCCCTCGATAACCGTGATATCCGTCCCTTCCGAGGCCCGGGCGTAGCATTCCGTGATGCGACGTACCAGGTCATCACGGTGCGGTTCGTCGAGATACGATTCCGTGAAACCGCGCGGAACGGCCACCGGGCTCATATCCTGCAGTTTGGAGGCGACACCCGTGACTTCGTGGACCAGTACGGCGTCCTTGTCAATCTTCGCGCCGTCAACCTCGATGTACTGCTGGCCGACCGGCTTGATGTATCCGACACGGGCGAAGCGTTTCTGCAACGCCAGCACCAGACCGAGCGCCATTACCGTCTTGCCGTCATTTTGCCGCGTCGCCGCGACGTATATTTTCAGAGGGGGCATATTGTCTCCCGATTATCTGCACATTGGGCACGGCATACCGTGCCCCTACCGGGACTGATAACCTGACACGTAGGGGCGGCCCTCCGTGGGCCATTCACTGAACGCAGGCTTGCCGGCCCTATCGCAACGCGTCCATCACCCCGGCATCCCGCAACAGCAGATCCGTGAAATCCGGACCGTCGCCCGTCTCGACCTTCTTCACGACGGCGCCGATGAAATTGGCGAAGGTATCCGACGCCGGCGCCGTGATGGTTTCGGCCTTGTTCGCCGCCACAACCTCGATCATCGGTTCATAATCGGCTGGCGGTGTGAACAACCGAGCCATCCTCGCCTTGACTCCGTTCCGCGTGACCGACAATTCGTTGGCATATTCCCCGTCGATGCCCAGAAACGCGCTCAACACCGAACCGTCCTCATAGCGCAACATAACGTGGCACGTCACCGGAAGCCCCTCGTAACGCGACATCACCCGCAGTTGCGACTCCACCGGTTGCCCGTCCATCAGGAAACGTCCGCAGGAAACGGCGTACGGACCCCGGTCGAATATCACGCCGCCGCCGAGTTCCGCGTTGTAATAGATCGGAAGGGGATCCGGGCGCGGCGACGTGAACACCATCTGCGCACACAATGGACCGCTCCCTTTCTCTCTCAACACGGCCTTCATCATTTCCGTTGCCGGTTGAAACGGCCAGACCGAGGATTCCGCATAACACAAGCCCCGTTCCCGTGCCAGGGCCGCCAGCCGTTGAGCGTCCGCAAGCGACGTAACCGACGGTTTGTCCACGATAACGTGCCTGCCTGACTTCAGAGCCGCCTCGCTCCATTCGGCGTGCATGCTGTTCGGCAGTGATATGTAAACCAGTTCGGCGTCGCTCTGCTCCAGACCTTCGCGGTAGCCCCAGTACCACTTTCGGTACTTGGGGAATCCGAAGTCCGCCGGTTCTTCAAAACGCGACGCGATGTCAACAACCTCAATGCCCTCGCACTTCACCATCGCCGGCCCGACGCGGCGCTGTACGATACCGGACCAGTCCAACAGCATGGCTCGCATCATCGTGACTCCTCCTCCCACTGGTCACCGAATCCGATACACGCCAGCAGGCTACGCGCTTCCACGTTGATGTAGTTGTTGAAGCGGATGAACTCCTTGATCTGGTGCAGGGTCATCCATGCGTAGTTGTCGAACACATCGATTTCTACGTCCGGTGGAACTTCCAACACCATGTACCGGTTGGCGTCGTGGTAAAACCGGCCACCCTCTTCCGACTGCAGACGATTGTAACGAATCCACTCCGGCGGCGCGGTGGAAACCAGCTCATAATAAGGCGGATAGAGGTCCGGTCGCGCCGCATCATAGTTTCCAGGCGTGCATTGCAACGTCGGCGCGAGTTCCAAGCTGTCGGCGTGCCCGGGTTCGACGCGTCCCTGAACAAGGAAGTGGAGAACACCCTTCTTCCGCTGGCAGACGAAACACAGCATTCCGCCCTTGGCCGATTCGATGAGCGGTTGCGACCAACTGCTGACCTCGCGGCTTCCGGCCAGCACCGACACGGCAACCACCGAGAAGAAACGGTCCTGCACGTGATGCACGCGATCCGCTTCAACCACCCAGCCTTCCACTGCGTCAAGAGGAACACGCCTGACGTTCAGGTAATACCGAACCTTGAGACCGGTTAGCCAGGAGATGATCTCGTCAAAGGTCCTCAACGCCGCGTTGTCGTCGGCAAATTGCGAGTAACGGACGCTGTCGGCGAATGAATCTCCACGGCGCCATTTCTCCAGCGTATCCGGCTCCACCGTATCGTGGTAACGAATGCAGGAAAGCACCGTGCGGGAGTCCATGTTGATGACGTTTTCCTGCTTCAGCAACGCCTGGATCTGGCCGAGCGTTACCCAATGGAAGTCGTCGTACACGGGGATAACTTCGCGCTCATCCACCTCCACAATCACGTTGCGGTTGCGCTTTCTCAGGAACCGGGCCCCCTGCTCCGACTGCAGTTGGTCCACCAGCACCCGGGCGCGGGCGGTCTCCAGGAAATACTCGAGGTATGGCGGCAATTTCCCGCCGTGGACCTGCGTGAAGTTGCTTCGCGTGGCCTGCACCGTCGGCGACAACTGGAGCAGGTTGATGTTTCCGGGCTCCATCTTCGCCTGAACCAGGAAGTGCAGAACCCCCTTGCGCCGCTGGGTCACGTATCCGAGAATCCCGACTTCGGGCTGTAGGATGATGGGTTGCATCCAGCGGGTTGTCCGGCCGAAGTTGGTTTCAATTTCGATGCCCTCGATGCGGAAGAACTTGCCGGTCCGGTGGCAGAGGTCGCCGGTCCCTTCCTCAAAGAACCACTGGTCCAATTCCGAAAACGGCACTTTGTTGACCACAAACTCGTGGGCCCGGCTCCGTTCGTCCAGCCAGAGTTCCAGTTCCCTGTCCGTGTGTTCGCCGGAGCGGGCGGCGGCGGTTTCGCGGAATGCCGGCGCCGGAGACAATATCCTGCGTTCGAAGGTCACGGCTGTTCCTCCTCGCCGGGCGCGGAAGACAGCGGCTTCCAGTCCGGCCCTTCCTGTTCGCGTCGGGCTGATATGTAATCGGCCCAGGTCCGCAATGAGCGGTTGCGGTCGTAATGGGTGGAAGCAAACACCAGGAAAACGGCACCGTGGCTGAAGTCGTACATCCGTGTCCAGGTCATCCGTGGTAAAAGCAGGCCCTTGCCGGGATCGTCCAGCACGTATGTCACCACGTTCACCCCGTCGGAAAGATCGACTTTCAACGATCCGTAAGCGGCGCAAGCCACCTGATCCGTATCGCGGTGCGCGTGGCCGCCGCGTCCCGTGCCGGGCACAACCTGGTGCACGGTGAACACCCTCTCAATCGGGAACGGGGTGTGTTGGCCCGCTTCAACGGCGGTCAGGCGACCTCGATCGTCCTTCACGTCCTGAAACGGTATCCATCGAACCTGGCTCAGCATGCGTTCTCCTCCGGTTCGTCGGTGGTCTCGCGGACGGCATAGGTTGGGCGTTCCAGCATGCGAAAATGGATGCGGGCCAGGTACTCGCCGAACACACCCAACATAAACAGCTGAACCCCCGAGAAGATGGCAATGGTGGAGGCCAGCATCGTAAAACCGGGCACGTCGCGGCCGACTAGCACGAACCGCACCATCACGAACACCAGAATCGCCAGGCCGAACAGCATCGACAGGAAGCCCACCACGCTCGCCAATTGCAACGGCGCGGCGCTGAAACCGGTGATCAGGTTTAGCGCGTGACGTATCAGTTTCCGCAGGTTGTACCCGCTACGCCCCGCCGGACGCGTGTCGTGCCGCACCCGAACGACTCCGTAGCGCGTGGTTGTCCAGGTCAACAGGACATCGATGGAAACGTGCGGGCTTCGGTAATCGGAAAGCGCGTCACGAAGGTGTGTCCGGAAGGCGCGGAACGAATTGACGCTCCGGGCAACGTCTGCGCCCATCGCGTTGGCTAGCGCCATCTTCGTGATGGAAGAGGCGGCGTCGCGGAACAGACCGTGTTGTTCGTGCAGGGGCGGACCGTAGACGACATCGAACCCCTCGCGCAGTTTGTCCAGCAAAATGGGAATCTGGTCGGGTGGATTCTGAAGGTCGTCGTCCATCGTGACGATGGTATCGTAGCGTGCCGCCCGCAAGCCGCACAGCGTGGTGTTCTGCTGGCCGAAGTTGCGCATCAGGTTGATGCCGCGCACCCACGGATACTTCCGCGCTAGTTCGGTGATGACCTTCCAGGACTCGTCGGGACTGCAGTCGTTGACCAACACCACCTCGAAGGCGGGCGCAACCGACCGGAGGACGGGTTCCAGGGCGGTTATAAGATCCGGAAGGGTATCGGCGCCGTTGTAAACCGGCACGACCACGGAGACGCCTTCCGGCAGATGGCGCTGAGGGGTTGAGTTCCGCATCACTTCCGCTCCCAAGATGACCTCCGTTTGACATTCTCATCAGTGTATGCCGCCGCGCCGTTCCGCTACAAGAAGGCTTCGTCAACCCGGTAGTCCGCTATCTGACGCTTGGAATCAAGAATGATTTAACTAATCACACTTTTGCGCGTAAAACTATTGACATGCCTTCCGCATGTGTGTAATCTTTAGGTGTAACCCAAGAGTTTTCTACCGGTCGGCAACCCGCCGGTTGAGCGGCCGGTCCATATCCCGTCTTACAGGAGTAACAACCCATGCAAGTGCAAGGCAAGTACCAGAGCCCGTACGGCCTGGAAAATCACGGCATCAAGAATCTGCACGCCACCTACTGGAACTTCCCGACCGCCCTTCTTTACGAAGAGGCCGTCCGGCGCCGCGAAGGCCACCTTGGCCACCTGGGGCCCCTCGTGGTCCGCACCGGTTCCTATACGGGACGCTCGCCCAACGACAAGTACATCGTGCGCGAGGCATCCTCGCAGGACAAGGTGAACTGGGGCGACGTCAACAAGCCGATGGAAGCCGCGAACTTCGAGCGCATCCGCCACCGCATGCTGGCCTACCTGCAGGGCAAGGAACTGTTCGTGCAGGACTGCTTTGTCGGCGCCGACCCGCGGTACCGGCTTCCCATCCGCGTACTCACCGAAACTGCGTGGCAGAGTCTGTTCGCCCGCAATATGTTCATCCAGGCGCGCCCCGATGAACTCCAGGACCACCGCCCCGAATTCACCGTCCTCAACGTGCCGTTCTTCCAGGCAATTCCGGAAATCGACGGCACGCGCTCCGAGGTCTTCGTCGTCATCAACTTCGCCGAACGCATCGTCCTGATCGGCGGCA